>JAICWX010000225.1 GCA_025934635.1 Streptosporangiaceae bacterium
CCTGGAATCACCGCTCACGATCACCGATGTCGTAGTGGAGGCAACCACGGGCAGCTGCTGGCGGCCGAGAAGCCAGCGGGCCTGACCAAGGACGGATGGTCATGAGCGGCACGCCTGCCGCCTGCTGGCGTGTCAGCCAGTCGTCGTAGTCGAAGAGCGGTTCCGGCTCGGTCCTGGTCTGCGGGACATACACGGCTGAGGATGTCGCGCAGGATGCCGCCGCCGAGGGCGGTGACCATGCCGAGGGTCACGATCCCGACGATGTCGAGCTTGGCTTCCTCCACGGCGGTGACCGCGCCGTTGAGCGCGAACGCGAACGTGCCGGCCAGGTCAAGCGCGAGCAGCAGCGGCGGTTCGGACATGACTGTCAGCATGGCGCACTGCCTGGCCAGTCACGATCCGGGGGGCAGCGCCAGCCAGGCCAGGGCAGCCGCGGTCAGGGCCTCGGTGCCGGTCCGCAGGGTGGGCTGCAGTACGGGCAGGAACTTCGGGGAGTGGTTGCTGGGGATGTCGTCCTGGACCCGCCCGGCCCGTTCGGCGGCGCGGTATGCCTGCGGATCGGTGCCGCCGATGCCCCAGTAGGTGTACGGGATGCCCGCGGCGCGGGGAATATCGCTGAAGTCCTCGCTGGCGGTCTGCTGGTCCAGGTGCACGGCGCGGTCGCCGAAGTGCGCACCGAAGGCGCCGGCCACCCGGCGGGTCGTGCCGGCGTCGTTGTCGGTGAGCGGGAAGCTGTCGAGAGCCTGGAAGTCAGGATCCCGGGGCGAGCCGGCGGCCTGGCACTCAGCGCGCACGATCCGCTGGATCGCGTCCAGCATCCGCTGGCGTGTCCGCGGGGAGTAGCTGCGCGTGTTCAGCTGCAGCACGGCGTAGTCGGGGATGACGTTGCTCTTGGTGCCGGCCTGGCAGCTGCCGACGGTCAGCACCGCGGTCTGGCTGGGCGCCAGCTCGCGGGATACGACGGTCTGCAACCGGATGACGATCATGGCGGCGAGCACCACCGGGTCAATGGTGGTCTGCGGCATGGAACCGTGGCCGCCCCGCCCGTAGACGGTGATCTTGATGCTGTCAGCGGCCGACAAGACGGGCCCGGAGCGTGTCCCGACCGTGCCGGCGACGCCCGGCAGGACGTGCTGGGCCAGGGCAACGTCCGGCGCGGGGATGCGGGCGAGCAGGCCGTCGTCGACCATTCCGCGGGCGCCGTCGCCGGTCTCCTCGGCGGGCTGGAACAGCGCGAGCAGGGTGCCGTTCCACTGGCCGGGATGATCGGCCATGAGCTTGGTCGTGCCGAGCAGGCAGGACACATGGACGTCGTGGCCGCAGGCGTGGGCCACCGGGACCTCGTTGCCGTCGGCGTCCTGGGCGGTCGCGGTGCTCGCGTAGTCCGCGCCGGTGTCCTCCTTGACCGGCAGCGCGTCCATGTCGGCCCGGAGCAGCACGGTGGGGCCGGCTCCGTTGGACAGCACGCCGACCACGCCGGTGCCGCCGATGCCGGCCTGAACCGTGCAGCCGTAGTGCTGCAACTGCCCGGCGACGCGCTGGGCGGTGCGCTGTTCGGAGTGGGACAGCTCGGGGTGCTGGTGCAGGTCCCGGTAGAAGGCCTCCTGGGCGGCCCGGAGGCCGTCATAGCCGGCCAGGATCTCTTGGACGTTGCTCATGACCGCCGTCCTTTGCACCGGGGGGCGTCCCGCCCGGTCAACTCTAACCAGGCCGCGACGGTCAAGCCAGCGCCCGGGCGGCGCGCTCGCAAGCAGCTCACCATGGTGGCCGGACACCGTCCGGGTTTGGCTCCTCCGTATCGATGGCGGGCATCCGCAGGAGCGGAAGGCGGATCGTAAACGTGCTGCCGCGGCCTTCGGCGCTCTCAACGGTGATCGTGCCATTGTGGGCTGCCACGATGGCCTTGGTGATGGTCAGCCCCAGCCCGGTGCCCGGGATCTCCTGTCGCCTGACAATCGCGGTGCGGTAGAAGCGCTCGAAGATCCGCACCTGGTCGGCGGTGGAGATTCCGACACCGGTGTCGGAGACAGCGAGCACTACCTGGCCTCCTTCGCTCCCGAGCCGGACCTCTACCCTGCCTCCATCCGGGGTGAACTTCACGGCGTTGGACAGAAGGTTGGCGAGTAGCTGGGCTATGCGCGTGAGGTCGACGGAGAGGACGGGAATGGCAGTAATAGAGAGCGTCAGGTCGATGTGCTTGCGCTCAGCCTGCGGCCGCAGCTCTTCCACCGCGTGGGCGGTGATGTCGGCAAGGTCGGCGCGGCGGAACTCCATCGCCATCTTTCCCGACTGAATCTGGGACAGCAATTGCAGATCCCCGACGAGACGCAGGAGGCGCTGGGCGTTCCGTTCGATCACCTCGGCGCATCGTTCGGCGTCCGGCCCGCTCATCCCCTCCTCCCTCAGGATCTCGACGTAACCAAGGATTGACGCCAGCGGCGTCCGGAGCTCGTGTGAGACCAGGCCGACGAACTCGTCCTTCAGCCGGTCCAGCCCGCTCAGACTCTCGTTCTGGGCTTTCAGCTGGAGAGCCTGCTGAGCCAGCGTCTTCTCCGCCCTGAGCTGCGCCGTGACATCGCGAGAGATCCCGAAGGTGCCGATGATCTGGCCGCGGGAGTCCCGAAGCGGCATCTTCGTGGTCGACACCCAGGTGTCCGGCCGGCCGGCGTAGGTCTCCAGCTCCACCTTTCCTACGATCGGCTCGCCCGTGCGGATAATCTGCTGTTCGTCCCGAAGGGCGGCGGAGGCGTGCTCGTCGCTGAAAACATCGAAGTCCGTCTTCCCGATCAGGTCGTTCGCGGCCCGGCCAGGGGCGTACGCGGCGATCCAGCCTGCGCTGATCAGGAGGAACCGGCTCAGCAGGTCCTTGAAGTACACCCGCTCCCCGGTAGCGGACAGCAGGTTGCTCATGCACGTGAGTTCAAGCTCGCGCTGTGACTCACTGCCCTCCTGCCGCTGTGCGGGCAGCCCGACCTTGTCCATTGCGCCCCCGAAAGATTGAAGCGGTCGCGGCCCCCTGGACTTAGGGGCACGACCTCGGCCATAATATCTTACTGAGAGTGATAGCTGAATCACAGATAGTCTCGGCCATCGCCGGTGTCAGCCAAGCCGCGAGTGACCCAGGCATGGAGGCCGACTTCGCTCCGGCCGCGTCGAAACATCCGGAGGGCAAAATGGCCACGATTCTCCTGGCCGAAGATGACGCCGATATCCGGTTGCTCGTGACCCATAAGCTCACGCACGCCGGTCATCAGGTCAGGGGATTCGGGGACGGCCTGTCCGCCGTGACCGACGCCCGCGAGCATCCGCCTGACCTGGCCGTCCTTGACATCATGATGCCCGGTCTGTCCGGCCTGGAGGTATGCCGGGAACTCCGCAAGGATCCGGCCACGGCGAGAATCCCCGTCATCCTCCTGACGGCCCTGGCACGGGAGACTGACATTACGGCCGGATTGGCCGCGGGAGCAGACGACTATATCGTCAAGCCGTTCAGTCCTCGCGAATTCACGATCCGCGTCAACGCGGCGCTGACCCGGATCCAGGCGGGGGCTGGGCCCCGGAGCGACGTCGCCCAGCCGAGCTGGCCCGGGTCGGCCGTAACGCCCGGGTAGCTATCACCGCGCCCGTCCGGGTCAGCGGGCGATGGCGACGTGCCGGTGCACGGCGGCCGGGCGGGCGGCATCAGACCGTGTGTCTCATCTAGCCGGCCTGGCGAGTTCGCCGTGACTACTATCGGCGGCGGGGTCAGGTAGCTGAAGACGGGAAGCGGCAGGGATGAGCGAATACCAGTACTACGAGTTCCTCGCGCTCGACCGGCCGCTGAGCCCGGAACAGCGCGACGAGCTGCGGTCGATCTCGAGCCGGGCGGAGATCACGGCGACCAGGTTCGTCAATGAGTACCAGTGGGGCGATCTCAAGGGTGATCCGGTCCAGATGGTGGACCGTTACTTCGACGCGTTCTTGTACCTGGCGAACTGGGGGACGCGGCAGGTCATGTTCCGGCTGCCGCGCGGCGTGCTGGATCCGGAAGCCGCCGGGCAGTACTGCGGCACGGACACCGCCTCGCTCATCGAGACCGATAGCCACCTGATCCTCAGCTTGCATGTCGACCAGGAAGAGGCAGCCGACGACTGGGACGAGCCAGGTGGCCAGCTCGCGGCCATGGTGCAGGCCCGGTCCGAGCTCGCCGCCGGGGACCTGCGGCTGCTGTACCTAGCCTGGCTGCTGGCGCTGCAATCGGATGAGGTGGACGACGAGGAAACCGAGCCGCCGGTACCAGCCGGGCTGGGCAACCTGAGCGCGGGGCTTCAGGCGATCGTCGATTTCTTCGAGATCGATGAGGACCTCATCGCCGTCGCGGCGGCCTCGAGCCCGGCCAGCAAGGAAGCTGCCGGGCTGGCAGAGTGGATCGCAGCCCGGCCGGCGCAGGAAAAGGACGAGCTGCTGATGCGGACCGCGGCCGGGGAAGGCGCGCAGGTCCAGGCGCTGCTCCTACGCCGTTTCCGGGCGGCTGGCGGTTCACCGTCGGCGGCGCCGGGGCGGACCGCGGCTGAGCTGTGGGAGACGGCCGCGGACCTCAAGGACGCCCGGATGGAAGCCACGGAGCAGCGCCGGCGCGTGGAGGAGGCCCGCCGGGCAGCGGCTCAGGCGGCCGCCCGGGCGAAACGCCTCGACCACCTCGCTACCCGGACCGAGCAGGCCTGGCAGAAGGTGGCGGAGTGGATCGGGACAAGACGGCCAAGCGACTACGACCTGGCCGTGTCGCTGCTGCGAGACCTGCAGGCCCTCGCTGAACGTGACGGGTATTCGGACGCGTTCAGCCAGCGGTTCGGCGAGTTGCGCGCTCGGCACGGACGCAAGCCCACCCTGCAGGAGCGGTTCGAGCGCGCGGGCCTCCCCGCCGCTCGCGCTCCGGGACCCGGCCAGCGGCCAGGCCCCGAAGCGCGCGCGGCGTCAGCCTAGCTGCCTGATGGTCTGATCGATCTCTACCCGGTGCATCGGCCAGGGGGTGATCGTTATCCCCATATCCGCCGCCCCATCCGCGACCGGCCGGAATTGATCAGAGCCGTAAAAGGCATTGGCCGCGTCTTCGGACTCCCACAGATCGATGACTCGCCACCCGCCGCCTGGCGTGGGGCCAGCCAGGTGCGCGATGTGCCCGGCGGGGTTCGGTGCGTCGATCGACTCCCGGCCGATCGCTTTCAGAAGCCCGTCGTAGCCGGACTGGTCAACCTGGTCTGATTCGAACACGAACGCTACTGGCATGCCGGATTCCCTCCCTGTGACTGACACGGCACGGCCGCCGCGGGCCGCATGCACAACCGAAATCTGTACGTCACGGCGGCCGGGGGCGGATCACTCCATTCGGTCATCGATGCTGGGAGCTGACCAGGATCCCGGTCACGATAACCCGCCACGGCGTGAAGGCCAGCGTCACCGGCGTGCAGGTGATCAGGGTGATGCGGGCGCCGGTGGCGGCTTGGCCGGGCGAGCCCGGCACCGGGGCCAGGACCGAGACCTGCGTGTACCGGACGACCTGCTCGCCGGTGACCCGGTAGGTGTAGGTCGCGTGCCGGGTCGTGACGTAGACCGCGTCGCCCGCCGTCAGCGACTTCAGGTGCAGGAACGGGTTCCCGGCGGTGATGTCGTGCGCGGCGACGGCGAAGTTGCCGGCCTGGCCGGGCAGCTGGGTCCCGGTGACGTGACCCGGACCGGTCGACAGCTGAGCCAGCGAGGCTCCCTCCACCACCGCGAACTTCCAGTTCCGGCCCAGCGCGGGAATCCGCAGCAGGGCGAACGGCTGGCCGGTCCTGACCCGGACGGCCGGCGGGCTGGACGCGGCGGCCCGGGGCGCGGCCTGCCAGCCGGTGACGAGCTGGTGCTGCAGGGCCTGCTCGCGGGCGGGCGCTTGCGGATCCGCCACCTTGTACACGGCGATCCCGGCTATGACCAGGCCCGCCACGATCAGCGCGGTCGCCAGCACGATCAGCGCCCGGCGCGGCAGGCTCGTCGTGGACGTCATCGGTCAGGACGTGTGCCGCTTGGGGATGCACCGGGTAACGGCGAATCCGGCGCCGATCAGCGTGAACGCGATCAGCAGCGAGTACAGGACATTTATTCCGGTGACCGGCAGGGATGCTCCGATGAGCCCGCTTCCGCCGGCGATTTTTCCGTACACGAATTCCTCACTTTGTTGAGTGCTTACCAGGCTTTGCTGCGTGCTTACCAGGACTTGCTGGTCCGCCAGATCACACCCCACAGGGCGCGGACCTGGACCGATTGCAGGAAAAGGTCGTAGAGCCATTCCGGGAATACCGCTGCCGAGAGCAGCTGGATCTGCCAGCCCCTGGCCCTGACCGTGACGGCGCGCTCGATGGCGTAGACCACGGTGAAGGCGAGAAACCACAGCCGGGGATGGAATCCCAGCCAGGGCGACAGGACCAGCGTGCCCAGGTACACGAGCGTGGCGGTGACGCCCAGGGTCGAGACGAGCTGCAGGCCCCAGCCCTTGAGCGTGTGCCGGCTCAGGCCGAAGCTGAGCAGGTCCTCGAACGCGCCGCGCTTCCAGCGGAGCCGCTGCCGAGCCAGATCCTTCCACGTCAGCATGGCCTCGGTGGACATGGTGGCGTTCTTGGGGCTGACGAACCTGAGCCCGAGATGCTTCAGGGCCAGGGTCATCCAGTTGTCCTCGGTGAGGGTCGCGTAACTGTAGACCAGTCCGCCGCCGGAATCCGGCAGGCGGCCGTCCGCGATGGCCGCGGCGACCGCCCGGAGCGCGCTGACCCGGAACAGGGTGCCCACGCCGGTGATGCACAGCACCCGGCCGTGCTTGCGGGCGTTGTCGCGGGCGTACCGGGCGTACTCGTTGCGCTGGAAGGCACCGCAGATGCCGCCGCCCGGGCGGGCGTGGAAGTTCCCGCCCACGGCGGCGTACCCGTCGTCGAGCCGGGCCGCGGCGAGGGCGACGAAATCCAGATCGAGGAACGAGTCCGCGTCCTGGACCAGAACGGCGTCGGCGTCCTCGAGGTGCGGCAGCACCCGCTCCAGCGCGTAGTTCAGGGCGCCGGCCTTCTTGTGCGGGTTGCCGCTGGTGGTCCATACGGTGGCCCCGTGGTCACGGGCGATCTCAGCCGTGGCGTCGGTGCAGTTGTCGCAGATGACGATGATCGCGTCGGGAACCCGGGTCTGCGCCCGCAGCGCGCGCAGGGTGGTGGCGATGCTCTCCGCCTCGTTATGCGCCGGGAGCAGCGCGACGATCCTGAAGTCCATACCGCGACTATCGGCACAATTAGTTACGAACCCGGTTCCCGGACAGTTGCGGGCCGGTGGCAGCGGGTAATGCGTTTCGCCCTGGTGAACGGGGTGCCGACCCGCCTCGGGCCCTGCGCGTAGAGACCGCCGGCTCCGGGCCGCCGGCCGCTGGGCTAGCGGCTGATGTCGGCTTGGAGGATGGTGAGGAGAGCTTGCGCGGGGCCGGCGGGCGGGCGGGTGGCGGCGGTGACGGCGCAGATGTCGCGGCGCAGGGGCGGGGTGAGGGGGATGATGGCGACGTGCGTGGTGACCGCGCGGACGCTGGCCGGGGGCAGGATCGAGATGCCGAGGCCGCCGATAGCAGTGCGACCGCGGGGGCGCTGAGCAGCCACCGGGTCGCGCTCGGCCGCGGTGCCGATGGCGCGGTGCCGCACCGGCACGATCATTCCGCCGAGCTGTTCTACATCCTGGATGGTGCGTTCGACCTGCTGGCCGGGGAGGATGTCGTCGTCGCGCGGAGCGGGGATCTGCTGGTGGTGCCGCCGGGGATGGCGCATGCGTTCGCCGCGCATCGCGGTTCGGCGGCTGAAGCGCTGGTTATCGCGACGCCTGGCATCGAGCGATTCGACTATTTTCGCCACGTCGTCCGGCGCCGGGAAGGGAACGAGACGGCTGAGGTACTGCTGGGGCTGCAGGATCGCTTCGATACTCACTTCCTCGACAGCCCCGCCTGGCGGCACGCTCGCTCGATGGGGAAAGGCGCGGACTCGGGCTGAGCTCTAGCCCACGTCGACCTGGTGCGGGGAGCCACAGCGGGGGTTCACGAACTGGCGTACGACCGGGTTGTTCAGGTTCGACTTGGTGACGAACACGGCGCCGGTGTTCTCGTTTCCCGGGTGACCCTGATGACGCAGGAGCTTGACGGCTGCGCGCACGCCGTCGTAGCCCATGCGGAACGGATCCTGGGAGACCAGCCCGTAGACGAGTCCCTCCTTCACGCCGGTGACCTCGTCCGGTGAGGTGTCCCATCCGACGATCTTGACCTTGCCCGCGCGGTGGGCGATCCGGGTCGCTTCGACCGCGCCGATGTCACTCGCCTCGTTGGCCGCGAAGATGCCCTTGAGGTCGGGATGGGCGGTGAGGATGTTCGAGGTCACGGTCAGCGCGGTGTTGTAGTCGTTCTGGCTGTACTGGGTGCCGACCAGGTGCAGCTTCGGATAGCGCTTGAGCCCCTCCTGGAAGCCCTGCACCCGCTGGTCGTTCGTCTGCGAGCCGGCGTGGAAGGCGACGATCGCCACCTTGCCGCCGGCCGGGCCGATCGCCTTGGCCAGCTGGGCGGCGGCGAGCTTGGCGCCGCTGATGTTGTTCGTCTCGATCAGCGGAACATCGCGGGGCTGCGGAGTGGTCCCCGAGTCGATCGAGACGACCTTGATCCCGGCTTTGGTTGCGCTTGTCGAGATCTCGCTCATGGCGGTGCTGTCGGTGGCCGCGTACACCAGGCCGTTCACGCCCTGCGCGATGTAGTTGTTCAGGAGGTTCAGCTGACCGACCACGTCGGTCTCGTCGGTGACGCCGTTCCAGGTGACCTTGACGCCGCGCAGCTGCGATTGCGCGCATACCGCGCCGGCATGCACCTTCGACCAGTAGTCGAGGCCGACCGACTTCGGTATCACCGCGATGTGCACCGGCGGGCTCTGCTGAAGGGTGATCTTGGCATTGTGATCCGTGACCGCGCCGCATCCCGACACCGCGACCGCGAGCGGGAGGATGGCCGCCCAGATGACGCTACGCAGCCGCATCGGAGCTCCTCGGCTCAGGATCCTCGCCCTCACCTTGCCCGGCGGTCCGGCGCCCGTGCTGCTGCTCGGTCGCGGCCGCGAGCCGCCGCCGGCGGACCTGATCCCACCACACCGCCAGCCAGATGATCACCCCGATGATCACCTGCTGGTAGTACTGGGTCAGGTTCAGCAGCACGGCGCCGTTGGTGATCACCGTCATCAGGAATGCCCCGATCAGCGTGCCGCCGATCGTGCCCACGCCACCGAAAAGGCTGGCCCCTCCGATCACGCAGGCGGCGATCGCGTTGAGCTCCAGGCCGATGCCGTAGTTCGGCTGCCCGGAATGCACGAGCGAGGCCGCGATCATGCCGCCGAACCCCGCGAGCGCGGCCGAGATCATGTACACCGCCAGCTTGTAGCGGTTGATCGGAATGCCGGAGAGCCGGGCCGCCTGCTCGTTGGAGCCGATAGCATAGGCGTAGCGTCCGAGCTTGGTGCGGCTCAGGATCAGGTAAGCGGCGACCGCGATCACGATCAGGTACAGCAGCGGCAGCGGGAACGGCCCGATCTGGCCCTCGCCGAACAGCCGGAAGCTCGAGGGCAGACCATATACCGCGTTCTCGCCGCCGACGATGAAGGTCAGCCCGCGGGCTACCCCGAGCATGCCGAGCGTCGCGATGAACGGGGGCAGCCCCATTTGCGTGACGAGCAGTCCGTTCACCAGGCCGACGGCCGCGCCGACGAGGACCCCGACAATGATCCCGACGATGATCGGCAAGCCGGCGTTGGCGATCGCCATCGTGCCGAGCACCCCGCTGAGCCCCGCGACCGAGCCGACCGACAGGTCGATCCCGGCGGTCAGGATGACGAACGTCATTCCCACCGCGACGATCGCCACGATCGAGACCTGGACTCCGATGTTGAACAAGTTGTTCGAGGTCAGGAAGTAGGGCGAGGCGAAGCTCAGCGCGACGAAAACGACGACAAGCACCGCGGCCGCGGCGAGCTGCGACACGACGTCGCTCATGCGGCTGCGAACCGCTTCGGGCACTCGCGGCGTCGTCACCGACCGTGGTTGCGCTCCGGTGCGGGTGCTCATGCGACCGTCCTTTCTGTCCCCGACGCGAGCGCCATGATGCGCTCCTCGTCGAACTCGTCCCGAGTCAGCTCGCCCACCGTCCGGCCGTCGCGCATGACGACGATCCGGTCGCACATGTTGGTCAGCTCCGGCAGGTACGAACTGATCAGGACGATCGCCTGCCCCTGGCCGGCCAGCTCGCCCATCAGCTTGAAGATTTCCGCCTTGGCGCCGACATCGATGCCGCGGGTGGGCTCGTCGAAGAACAGCACGCGCGCCTGCGTCTGCAGCCACTTGGCCACGACGACCTTCTGCTGGGTCCCGCCCGACAGCGACTCCACGGCGCGCCGCAGCGAGGGGGTGCGGATGTCGAGCTCATCGCGGCGCGCCTGCGCGATCTGGTGTTCGGCCCGGCGATCGATCCAGATGCCGGGGCCGGGCACCTGGGCCAGCGTCACGTTCTGTTCGACCGAGAGCTGCATCGCGAGGCCCTCGCCCTTGCGGTCCTCGGTCAGGTAGCCGATGCCGGCGCCGATCGCGTCCCGGGGTGACTTCAGGTGCAGCGGCTGGCCGTCGAGCTCGATCCGGCCGGACGAGATCGGGTCGGCCGCGAACACCGCCCGCGCCAGCTCCGTCCGGCCCGCGCCGACCACACCGGCCAGGCCGAGTATCTCGCCCGCGCGCACGTCGAACGAGCAGTTCAGCAGGACGCCCCGGCGGGTCACCCCCTCGGCCCGCAGCACCACCTCGCCGATCTCGCAGGGCTGCTTCGGGTAGAGGTTGTCGATCTGGCGGCCCACCATCAGCGCCACCAGCTTGGACTCGTCGAACTCGTCCTGGCCGAGCGACTCGATGACCGCGCCGTCACGCATGATGGTCACCCGGTCGGCGATCCGGACAACCTCCTCGAGGCGGTGCGAGATGTAGAAGATCGCGATGCCGTCGTTCTTCAGCTGCTCGATCAGGCCGAACAGGTCGTCGATCTCGGCCTCGGTCAGGGTGGCCGTGGGCTCGTCCATGATCACGACGCGGGCGTCGATGGCGAGCGCCTTGGCGATCTCGACTCGCTGCTGCTCGGCGACGGACAGGCTCGAAACGCGCTGTCCCGGGTCGATGGCGAGCCCGACCCGTTCGAGCAGTTCCCGCGCTCGGCGCTTCTCGGCGCCGCGCACGATCAGTCCCAGCCGACTGTCCTCCCGGCCGAGCGCCAGGTTCTCGGCCACGGTGAGATGAGGCGCGAGCGCGAACTCCTGATGCACCATCGCGATCCCGAGCCGCTGCGCGTGCCGCGGATTGCGGAACCTGACCTGCTTGCCCGCGACCAGGATGGTTCCCGCGCTCGGCTTCTCGACCTGCGAGAGCAGCTTCATCAGCGTCGACTTGCCCGCGCCGTTCTCTCCCGCGATCGCGTGCACTTCCCCGGGGCGGATGTCCAGGTTGACGTGATCGAGCGCTTGCACCCCCGGGAAGCGCTTGCTCACGCCGCGGATCTCGACCACCGGCTTATGCTCATCGCTCGTACGCTCGTCGCTCATGGCGAACTCCTGGACAAGCTCCCTACGGCCCGGAAAGCTAGCCCCTTTCCCCCGGAGGTGACCTCAAACGGGCCGAGGTGAACTTAGCGCCGGGCGGTCCGGCGGGACGCACACCATGCCCTCGCTGAAACCCGCCGAGCCGATCCCGAACGCGGCGTTGAGGCGGTCCAGGTTCACCAGCGTCAGCAGGGCGGTGATCTCCACCAGCTGGCGCTCGTCGAAGTACGACCGCATCCGCGCGAACAGCTCGTCGGTGACCTCGACCGGGGTGCGCATCACCGCGACCGTGTAGTCGAGCGCCGTCTTCTCGCGGTCGGTGAACAGCTCGCTGGACTGGTAGCGGGGCAGGGCGAGGAGCTCTTGGTCGGAGAAGCCGGAATTGCGGCAGATCTGCGAGCCGAGGTCGACGCAGAATTCGCACCCGATCATCTGCGCGCCCTTCAGCTCGACCAGGTTCTTGATCCGCTCGTCGACGGTCTTGCCCTTGCGGACCGCCTGGTTGAAGCGGCTCATGCCGATCATCATCTTGGGCTGGTACGCCCAGATCCCGATCGGCTCGATGCCGGTGCCGGTCTGCGGATCGCGGCCGGTCATCTTCGTCATCATCCGGGGGCCGAACCGGTAGACGAGCTTGACGACCGGACCGGCCTTGGACTTCGATACACCCTCGATGCGTGCCATCGGGCATCCTCCTTGTCACATCGGCTGGATCGCTTCACCGGCATGACGCCGGGCGGGCGGGAAATGTGACACGGTGACGCGAGCCGCGGGCAGCACCGACCCGGTCCGCGCTGCTCGCGCGCGCTGGGGTCGCTGATCGAGGCGTACGTCGGCTTTGCCCGGGATCATCCTCGCGCATATCCACCTGATGCTGCGCGGGGAGCTAACGAGGAGCTAGCGCCGCCGTCCGGTCAGGGATAACCCTGAGGTGCCGGGGAGGCGGACCAGGGTGCGAACCGGGGCTGATCCCGATCGACGGGAACCGTCGGCGGCGGCAGGCTTGAATCAAGAAAGCAAGCACCCGGCATCACAGGAGACCGATCACCATGCCCGCCATCATCGCCCTGGTCCTCGCCGCCATCGTGGCCTTCGCCGTCCTCGGCTTCGTCCTGCACGTCCTGTTCTCCCCGTGGCTGCTGGTGGCCGTCGCCATCGTGGCCTTCGTCAAGTTCCGGCCCCGCCGCTCCCGCCAGTAGCGAGGCAGCCTTCGCCTACCGCATCGAGACCGGGAGAAGGCGCGGCTGAGGCCAGGTTGAGCCGGTACTTGTGGCCACCCGGGCCGCCATCGCACAGTCCCAGGCCCGGGGCGACCTGATTATCCGGATCGGAAACGAGTTCAGGCCGCACGACCTCGTAGGGAACCTCACGAGACGCTGCCCTCGGGCGCCTTCGCAGGCACGGCGCTCAGATCGTTCGGTAGCCAGGCCGGAAGCGGAGCCATAGTCACCGTGCCAGCCCTTCGCCGTACGGTGTCAGCCGCTATGTTCGGCTCATGCAGAATAACGACCTACTCCCTCAGGTCCGGACGCTGCGCGCTGGCGGCGCCGGTCTCGCCTCGGTGCTGGTCGCCCGCCGGCATCGGTACGGCGGCCCCGTGAACGCGTGAGATCCGCCCCAAGCGGTGGCTACCATTTCTCGTTCGGCACGCAGTACGGAGGGGAGCACGTGAGCAAGGCGAACAGGCTGCGGCGCAAGGCCAAGGAGAAGGACCGGGCGCGCCGCCGGCAGCAGCGGCCCGCTGGCCAGACGGCACACGATCCCTTCTCCGGGCCCTTCTCCGGGAATCCGCAGCCGGGCCGGCCCAGCGCCACCGAGCAGGTCGAGCTGGTAGTGGACGAGGCGACCTACGCGACGGTCAAGGGCGACGACGACCTCGCCCAAACGTGCATGACGAGGCTGGCCGAGCAGAGCAACCCCCAGCTGGTGGACCGGGTGCTGCGCCGGATCCTAGCGCAGAGCGTCACCCTCACCTGGCGGTTCGGCTGGCAGCCGGTCGACCTGGTCCGCTACGCCCACCGCGGCCACGGCAAGCGGGTGGCACTGATGATGACCGACGCCATCGCCGGCGAAATGCGCGCCTATTCCGCGGCCACCGTGGACGAAAGCTGGCAGCGGCAGCTCACCCAGCTCGGTGCCGTGGTCTGGTGGCCGAGCGACGACGGCTTTCTGCGGGACTGGGCCCAGGCGCAGGGAGCGGATCGCAGGACGGCCATCGAGGTCGTGCTCCGTACGATCGCCCTGCTCCGCACTCTCCCCAGGCTCCAGCTCCTCTGCCCGCCGCCAGGTAAGGCCCGCCCCAGCGCCCGCGCCGCGACGACCCAGGTCGACCAGCGCATGCTCGACAAGGTACGGGCACTGCTGGCCAAAGCCGAGTCGACCGAGTTCCCCGAAGAGGCCGAAGCGCTCACCTCCCGGGCCCAGCAGCTCATGGCCCGGCACAGCATCGACCATGCGCTGCTCGCCGCGGGGACCGGCAACCGGGAGGAGCCGGCCGGACGCCGCCTCCCCGTCGACAACCCCTACGAATCACCCAAGGCCGTGCTGCTGAGCGAGGTCGCCCAGGCGAACCGGTGCAAGGCCGTCTGGAGCAAGGCGCTGGGCTTCAGCACCGTGCTCGGCTTTCCCTCCGATCTGGACGCGGTCGAGCTGCTGTTCACCTCATTGCTGATCCAGGCCACC
>JAICWX010000057.1 GCA_025934635.1 Streptosporangiaceae bacterium
ACGTCGAGACCGCTGACCTCGACGTCGTGATGACCTGCATCAGTAACGGGGACAGCTAATGGACCCGCGGACCCCGTTCCCGCCTCCGCCGCTGGGTGCTAGCCCGGCTGTCACTGTTACTGCGCTGAGCCGGGCTTTAGCGGCCCGTGGCATTAGCGGCGTCTACACCGCGACCACCGCGAGGTCCGGCCTGGTCTCGGTTGCCGCTGCGGTGACTGCCTGGACTGTGGGTCGCTGCGGACATCGACACTGCTGCGACTGCGCTGGCCGCTCTTGCCCGGCCTAGTGCCGATTCCCGACCAGCTGCCCTGTCCGCCGATGTCCCTGATTGCCACGGAATGTAGTCATGACGAGACGCTTACGATCATGGGGCGGTCTGGCCTTCGGTGCTTCTCGGCGGAAGGATCGTCACATCTCGTGCGGATATGAACACACGAGGCAGCCGGGGCTTGCGTTATTTCGGGAGAGCGGAGAGGGCTTTGACTACGCAAGCGCACGATACTGCCACGCCCGTGAAGGCTCGGCTGCCGCGGCGGGGTGGCACCGAGGCGATCCGGCTGACGCAGCGGGATATCGACGGGCTCCTGCTGTGCGGGGAGCACGGCGTGGTGCCGTTCGACCTGCTGGCGATGGCGCTGCGGGTGAGCGAGCAGCGGGTGCACTCGATTACCGCGCGGTGGCGGCGGATCGGGTACGCCGAGACGGGGCGGCTGGGGCCGGGGCCGGGGTGGTGCTGGCTGACGCGGGAGGGGATGTCGGCGACCGGGCTGGGGTTCCCGGTAGTCCGGCCGTCGGTGGGCCGGCTGGCTCATACCCGGGCGGTGCTGGCGGTCTGGGTGTGGATGCGGGACAGCGAGGCCTGGCAGCGGTGGCAGCCCTGGTGGGAGTCGGAGCGGCGGCTGCGTTCCCGTACGTCCGCGGCGGGGCGAGGCGGGCATGTGCCGGATGCGGAGGTGCACTGGCCGTCGCTGGACGGGTGCTCGTACGCGGGGCAGCTGTGGGCGATCGAGGCGGAGCTGACGCCGAAGGCCGCGGCGCGGACGGCGCGGATCATGGGTGAGCTGCTGGCTTCGGCGCGGTATGAGCGGGTGGTTTACCTGACGGCGCCGGCGGCGCGGCCGGTGGTGATGCGGGCGGCGGCGTCGCTGGCGCCTGGGGAGCGGGCGCGGGTGGTGGTCCGGGACCTGCCTGGCTACGCCTTTGCCGGGGAGGAGCGGTGACTATCTGGTCGTGGCTCAAGCTCTTTGTCGCTGTGTGGCTGCTCCGCAAGATGGCCAAGCTCACGGGGTGGCTGCTGGTGGCGGTGGTCGTGATCGCGGCGTGGCCGGTCACGCTGACGGCCGCCGTCGCGGGTGTGTCTGGGTGGCTGAGGGGGTGGCCTCCGGTCCGGTTGTACCGGACGGCGGCCTGGACGCTGGTTATTACTGGCGTCTGGCTGGCCGTGCTGGAGGTCCGCAGCCCGGGGTGGGCGGCGGCGCGGGTGCCGGTCCGGGTCTGGGCGGGCGGGTGGCGTCAGTCGGCGGTCATATCCGTGGTTCGGGTGTTCGCGCAGGTGGCACCGGTCGCGGTCCCGGCCGGGCTGGGATTGGGCGGACTGCTGTGGAACTGGCGGATCTACTCCATCACGACGGGGCTGGGCGGGTTCACGGCGTCGGCGTCGATCACGTTCGATGCCAAGCAGTGGCGGCGGCAGGTCCGTACCGCGCTCGGGCGGATCGCGGCGCCTGGGGCGGTGCCGCTGCTGGGGCGGGGCGGAGCCATCCCGGTCGGCGGGACCATTCGCGCGATCGGGCATCGCTGGCATCCCGTGTTCAGCATTCCTTATACGGCGTGCGCGCGGCACATGGTGGTGGTGGGTTCTACGGGCAGCGGGAAGACGAACCTGATGATCCGGCTGTGGGCGGGCTGGTTCACCGCGGCCTTGCAGGCGTCGCGGGCGGGGCGGGGGCACCGGCCACTGCTGATCGTGCTGGACTGCAAGGGCGGCCGGGACGCCCGGAGCAAGGCGGAACGGACCCGGCGGCTGCTCTACGGGGCGGGGGCGCGGCGGGTGGCGATCTGGCCGGATGAGGCGCGGCTGAACCTGTGGGAGCTGCCGCCGGCGGAGCTGGCCGTGCTGCTCTACCAGATGGTCGATACCGGGACCGGGAACGCGGCTTACTACGCGGACATCCTGCAGGCGGCCGTCTCGCTCGCGGTTACCGCGCCGTGCGGGCCGCCGCTGAATACGGCGGGGTTCCTGGACCGGCTCAACGCGCGGTGGCTGCAGGAGGCGTGGGGCGACGGGCGGTACCCGGGGCAGCTCGAGCACGTGCGGGCGGCGGCGAAGCACCTGCCGGATATCCAGCTGCGGTACTCCACCTTGCTGGGAAGGCTCGGTCAGGCGCTGGACGGGCCCGGGCGGCTGGACGAGGCGGATGCCTGGTACTGCGTCTTGGAAGGCACCCGTGAGCCAAGCGTGGCTGAGGCGCAGGCGATGGCGCTGACCGAGCTGGCCGCGCACGCCGCTACCAGCCTCGACGGGGAGGAGCGGGCGATGCTGCTGGCGGCGGACGACTACTCGGCGGTGTCGGCGCGGGTGCCGTTGTCTAACCTGTACGAGCGGGGGCGGTCGCTGGGGATCGGGGTGCAGGTCTCGGCGCAGTCGTGGCAAGGGCTCGGGGCCAATGAGGACGAGCGGTACCGGATCGCGGCGACGGCCGACGGCGGGGTGTTCGTCCTGCATACTCCCTATCCGGAGCCGCTGACGGGGCTGGCGGGGAAGCGGCGGGTGCTGGAGACGGCGCACAAGGTCGTCGGGAACGCCTGGGGTGATGAGGGGACGACGCGGGAACAGCGAGCCTGGAACGCCGACCCGGAGCTGATCCGCAGCCTCGAGGTGGGGCAGGCCTGCTACATCCACCGCGGCGCGGCGACCTTTGTCCAGGTGGCCCGGCCGAAGCCGTCGCCGCTGACCCTGATGCCACCGCAGCCCGCGGAAGAGCTGCCCGGCTGGCTGCCTGAGCCACGCCGCGAACCCGTTCCGGTACCCGATGCCTGGCCGGAACCGCAGAATCTCGATGACGTCTTCGGACCGGGAGGCTCGCTGTGAACCCGTTCGAGGCGCTGGGTCTGCCCGCTCGGCCGGACCTGACTGATGAGCAGGTCCGGGCGGCGTGGCGGGCGATCGCGGCGGCTACCCATCCGGACCGGGCGGACGGCGGCGACCTCGCGGTCTATACCGCCGCTTCGGCGGCCTACGCCGAGCTGCGGACGCCCTGGGCACGGAGCGAGGCTTACGCGGACCTGGCCGAGCGAACCGCCCAGGCCGGGAAGGATCCGGATACCTCGCCGTTGCCCGTCATCCGTGACGCCGAGGCTGCTTCTCCCCCGCCGTGGCAGCCGCTGCTGGCGTTGTGGCAGCTGCCGGCGCGGGTCCGGCGCGGGCGGCCGCTGCACCTGGCCATCCGGGCGATCCTGGCCGCGGTGCTGGCCGTGCTGGTGCTGCAGCTGATCCCGGGCAGCGCGGCCGCACCGGCCGACGCGATCGGGATGGGGCTGTGGTTCGTCCTGAGCGGGCGCAAGGACCTGGCTCCCCCGCCGGAACGGTAAGGAGCGGGCCGGCGGATACCAGCGCCGACTCCAGGTTGCCGGGGGCGGAGAGGGCGTAGGGGGCGTGATCGGCCACCCGTTCGGGAGGAATGAGGGCGGTCATGGCTTCGTGCGCACGCGTGCCCTGCGACCTTTCCGGCTCGGCGAACAGGCTGGCCACCAGCCGGCCGCCGGGGCGCAGGACCCTGGCCGCCGCGGACAGCGCCCGGCGCGGGTCGCCGGCGAACTGGAAGGCGTTGACGCCGGTCACGGCGTCGAAGGAGGCGTCGGCGAACGGGAGGGATTCCATGTCGCCGTCGCGCAGGTCGGCGTCGGGCAACCGCTGGCGGGCGATGGCGAGGAGGCCGGGGCTGACGTCGAGGCCGGACGGGATGGCGCCGCGCTGGGCGGCGAGGACGAGGGTGAGGCCGGTGCCGCAGCCGACGTCGAGCAGGCGGGTGCGTCGGCCAACGCGGACGGCGTCGAGGACGGCTTCGAACAGGGGCTGGTTGTGGGATTCGGCCAGGTCGGCCCAGGCCTGGGGGTCGGTGCCCCACAGGCGGCGCTGGACTTCGGCGGCGGGACTGAGGGCGGTCATGGCATCGTCGCGGGTTCGGGGCCGCTCGCGGCCGGGCGGAGCAGGGTGCCGCCGAAGCCCGGGATGGTCACGGGCTTCGGCTGTCGTCGCCGTCGCCGTCGCTGTCCCGCAGCGCGGTCAGGCGGGCGTGCAGGCCGACGATGACGTCGTTGTGCTGGTGCAACTCGACGGGATGCGGGAACAGCGGGCCGCCGTCGTGCCAGGCGACCTGGACCGGGCCGGTGCGGGCGGTGTTGATCAGCCGGCAGCCCAGCCGGGACAGCTTCTCGCTCTCCTCCCCCAGGTCGGGCACCACCCAGGAGACGTGGCTGATCGCGCCGGGGGCGACCCGGTACGCGGCCAGCAGCCGCTCGTCGGCCGCGTGGACCTGGCCGAGCTCCACCACGACCGGTCCCCAGGCGGCGAAGGCGGCGGTGTGGTCGAAGACCAGGCCGGTGCAGGGCTGGCCGCCGTCGAACAGCGTGAACTCGTCGAACGGCACATGTTCTATGACATCGAACGGGCCGACATCGAGTGATCGCTGCCACTGCTCGCGGGCGCTGTCCAGGTCGTCGACCCAGTATCCGATGTGGTGCAGTGCGTGCATTAGCGCGGCCCGCGTTCCTCGAGGGCGCCGCCCCCGAACTGCCGGTCGTGATCCACGGTCATCCGCATGAACGGGTACACGTAGTCGCGCATCCCCTGCTCGTAGGTGCCGATGGCGGTGCCGAGGTCAGCCTGGCCGCTGGCGGCGGCGCCGAGCTGGCCGAGCAGGCTCGCGGCGTCGCGCAGGGCCAGGTTGGCGCCCAGGCCGAGAGTGGGGAGCATGGCGTGGGCGGCGTCGCCGGCCAGCGTGACCCGGGAGGGCTCCCAGGGCGGGGCGGGCTCGAGGAAGCCGAACGGGATCACGAAGATCGAGGCCAGGTCGACGTGGGCGACGAGGGCGCGGGCGGCGGGATGCCAGCCTTCGATCGCGGCCAGCATGGCGTCGCGGAGCATGGCCGGCGTCCTTTCCTTCCACTGGGCGGCGGGCGGGATTTCCGTGCCGGGCGGGACGCTGCAGCTGATCATGACGTAATCGTCTACTGGCTCTAGCTCTACGTCCGGGGCAATCGCCTTGGCTGCTTCCGGGGCGCGTTGGCGGGAGCGGTAGACGGCGATGAGGAGCCTCGAGCCGTTGCGGTCGGCGGCGATGAGGACGCCCTCGAACAGGTGCGGGGGAAGCTGGGCGGCCAGGCCGGGGGTCAGCGGGGTCCGGCCGTAGACGCCGAGGCCGCGGACGCCGGCGTCGATCACCGTTGTGCCGGGGAGTTTCTGCTTGCGGACGGCGGAGCGGATGCCGTCGGCGCCGACGAGGACGTCGCCTTCGGCGGTGGTGCCGTCGGCGAGGGTGACGGTTACCTTGTCCGGGGTCTCCTGGTAACTGGTGACGGCTTGGCCGGGGTGGAAGGAGTCGCCGAGGCGGGCCCGCAGGATGGCTCGCAGGGTCCGCCGGTGAACGCCGGTGTGGGGGCGGTCGCCTTCGTTGGGCGGGCCCAGGTGGGGCTGCCGGCTCAGCTCGTTGAGCTGGTCGTCGAGGACGACGGACTCGCGGCGGTCGTAGGTTTTTCTGGAAGTCTGGACGTAGAGCTCGAACAGGTCCTCGGGCAGGCAGCGGCGGAGGGCCTCGCCGCCGTCGGCGTTCATGTGGAGGTAGTAGCCGATCTTGCGGGTGTCGTCGGCGTCGCGCTCGAAGACCTCGCAGGTGTGGCCGTCCTTGATCAGTCCCTGAGCCAGGGCCAGGCCGGACAGGCCGCCGCCGGCGATGAGAACGTGCATGGTGCCGCCGCTCAGTTCGTCGAGGAGTAGAGGTCGGTGGAGTAGGGCGGGGTGTCGTGCGCGGCGGCCCAGGGGACGACCTGGTTGCGGAGGATGCCGACGCCCTCGATCTCGGCCTCGATGTTGTCGCCGGGCTGGAGGTAGAACTCGAACGGGTTGGGCTGGACCGCGGCGACGCCGGAGATGGTCCCGGTGGTGAGGATGTCCCCGGCCGAGTAGCCCTGGGCCGAGTGGTGGGCGACCAGGTGCGGGATGTCGATGAGCATCTTGGCGGTGTTGCCGCGCTGCCGGACCTGGCCGTTGACCCGCAGTTCCATCGCCAGCGCCTGGGCGTCCGGTAGCTCGTCCCTGGTCACGATCCACGGGCCGATCGGGCAGAACGTGTCGATCGACTTGGAGAACGAGAACACGCCGGACCGCATCTCGCGGCGCTGGATGTCGCGGGCGGTGATGTCGTTGAAGACGGTGAACCCGGCGATGTAGCCGGCGGCCTCGTCGGGGCCGAAGAACTTGCCGGACTTGCCGATGATGATGGCGAGCTCGAGCTCGTAGTCCAGTTCCTTGGTCAGGCCTTCGGGATAGACGATGGCGTCGTCCGGGCCGATGATCGCGTCGACGTTCTGGAAGAACACGATCCCCTTGTGCACCGGGTGCGACCAGTCGACGGCCTGGAGTTCTTCGTGATGGTCGGAGAAGTTGCCCGCCGTGTGGAAGAACTTCTTCGGCACGATCGGGGCGCGCAGGCGGACGTCCGCCAAGGGAAGGCGTTCTCCGGTCTCGGCGGCCTGGCCGCCGCGGTCGAAGTACTCACGCGTCGAGGCGCAGTCGAGCTCGATGACGACCGCGCTTTCGCCCTCGCCTTCCAGGCGTCCCACCCGGCCGGCGTCGAACGTGACCAGCTTCATTGCCGCGACTCGCTTTCGTTCTGCGAAAGTAGCTTTCGTTTATAATCGGCCGTCGGCGGGGCGGGTGTCAAGCCGGGGGGCGGTCTCCCCCGGGGCCGGAGTCTCCTCGGGGGCCGGAGTCTCCTCCGGGGGCAGGGACGCGGAAGACGCGGAGCTGCAGGGCGAGGGTGGCGTAGTAGCCGACCAGGGCGAGCAGCTCGAACAGGCGGATGGCGGCTAGCTCGGTGCCGGTGAGTCCGGCGGCGCGGGCGACGGCTTCGTGGGCGTACTGCTCGAAGTCGGAGCGCCAGTGGGCGTCGTAGAGCGTGCGCTGCTCGTCGTCGAGTTCGGCGGGCCTGAGCTTGGGGATGCGGGCGCCGCCGGTCACAGGCCTGGTTTCACAGGGAACCAGCGCTGGCGTCGGAGACCAGGGCGGAGATCTCCGCGCAGGTCGCCAGCACGGCGGGGCGCAGCTCGCGGATGATCCGCTGGGTCGACCAGTCCTGGGCCTGGACGGCCAGGTTGACCCCGGCCAGCACGCGGCCGTCGGGGCCGGTGATCGGCGCGGCCACCGAGCGCAGGCCGTAGGCCAGCTCCTCGTCCTGCATGGACCAGCCCTGGTCGCGGATGGTGCGGAGCTCGTCGTGCAGCTCGGCCAGGGAGACCTTGGCGTTCGGCCCGGAGTTCTTCGAGAACGAGGCGTCGGTGATGCGCTTGGCCAGCTCGGCCTGGTCGAGGTGGGCCAGCAGCAGCTTGCCGATCGAGGTGTGCACCGCCGGGAGGGTAGAGCCGACCTGGATGTTCGCGGTCACCAGGTCGGAGTTGCGCAGCCGGATCAGGTAGAGGACGCGGTCGCCGCTGAGCACGGCCAGGTTCACCGTCTCCCCCGTCCGCTCGCCGAGCTGGGTGAGCTTCGGCGTGGCGATGGCCACCAGGTCCAGGCTGCGCAGCGCGGCGGTGCCGAGGGTCAGCGTGCGCACCCCGGGCCGGTAGTCGCCGTTGGGCAGGTGGTCCAGGTACCCCTCGGACGCCAGCGTCATCACCACCCGGTACACCGTCGGCATGGGCAGGCCGGAGGCGGTGGCCAGGTCGCTGACCCGCCAGGACGGGCGTTGCTCGTCGAACAGCGACAGGATGCGCAGGCCCTTGGCGAGGGCCTCCACGCGGTACTCCGGCCGTTCGGGGACAGCTGAGCCCGGTACCGCGGGGCCGGGGCCCGCCGGAGCGGGGCTGAGCGCCGCGGTTGAGGAGCTGGCGGGGCGGCGAGGCATGGGTGGCCTTTCCTCCTCGGTGACGGTATACGACCTCAGCCTATTGTGGCCTCGGCCGATGCTCGCGCTGGCCCGGGCGGACCTGGACAGCCGCGCGACGGGTCGGCTACGGTATTCAGAAAGCGACTTTCATAATACGAGAACTTAATCATGAAGGATAGGCCTCATGCAGGACTGGCTCACGCTCGACGGACGGCCGACCCTGGTCTGCGGAGCCGGCGGGCTCGGCGGGGCCAGCGCGCTGAGCCTGGCCGCCCAGGGCGCGCGCGTCGCGCTCATCGACGTGAACTCGGAGAACCTGGACGCCGTGGTGCGCGCGGCCAAGGAGGCCGGCCGCGAGATCAAGCCGCTGGTCGCCGACCTGCGCACGGCGCAGGCGTGCCGCGCGGCCGTCAGCGAGGCGACCGCCCTGGTCGGGACGCCGCAGATCTTCCTGCACGCGGTCGGGCGCAACGTGCGCAAGCCGGTGCTGGAACTAGGCGATGACGACTGGGAGGACACCCTCACGCTGAACCTGTCCACCGCCTACTGGCTCGGCCAGGCGGTCGGTCGGCTCATGGTCGGGCAGCAGTACGGCCGGATGGTCTTCGTGTCGTCGGTCTCCGGGCTCCTGGCCCATGCCCACCACGGGCCGTACGCGGCGACCAAGGGCGGGATGAACCAGATGTTCCGGGTCATGGCGCGCGAGTGGGCCAGGTACGGCGTCACGGTCAACGCCGTGGCCCCCGGCTACATCGAGACCGACCTGACCAAGGATTACCTGGACAAGGACAACCACCGGGCCGACCTGGAATCGCTCGTCCCGGCCGAGCGGCTCGGCCGGCCGGAGGAGGTGGCCGACGCGATCACGTTCCTGGCCTCGGACCGGGCCCGCTTCATCACCGGCCAGATCCTGTACGTGGACGGCGGCCGGGTCCTGGTCTGACCGTCCCCTGTTTGTGCCACCTATCCATCCACCTGCCTCCCCCACCCACCCACCCCGCATCCGGAAGGACATCCCGTGCCCGCAGCACCCGTTCCCGTACCGCGCCGTTTCGAGGGCCGGTCGGTGGTCGTCACCGGCGCCGGCACCGGCTTCGGCGCCGAGATCGCGGTCCGCGCCGCCCAGGAGGGCGCCCGTGCCGTGGGCGTCCATTACCGCAGCTCGGTGGAGGGCGCCAAGCGCGCGGCCGACCGGGTCACCGCCGCGGGCAGCACCCCGGTGCTGTTCCAGGCCGACATCGTGGACTGGGAGCAGATCAAGGCCATGGCCGACGCCGCCTTCGAGCGGCTCGACGGCGTGGACGTCCTGATCAACAACGTCGGCGACGTGGCCCGCGAGCAGATGTCCTGGCGGGACATCACCGAGGAGTCGATCGACCACGTCCTGACCGTGGATATCAAGGGCACGATGCTGTGCGTGCACGAGTTCGGCGCGCGGATGCTGGAGCAGGGGCACGGCGCCATCGTGAACATCGGGTCTACCGTCATCGTCCGCGGCAGCGCGCGGGCACCGCAGTACGCCGCGGCGAAGTACGGGCTGCTGGGCGTGACGAAGTCCTATGCGCACGCGTTCGCGCCAGCCGTCCGGGTCAACGTCTTCGCCCCCGGGTTCATCGAGACCGAGGCCACCCTGGGCCGCAAGGACTGGCAGTCCGGGCGGCGCGAGCAGCTGACCTCGATGACCCCGATGGGCCGGATCCCGGCCCCGGCCGAGCTGGCCGGCACCGCGCTGTTCCTGGCCACCGACGACGCCGCGCACATGACCGGCGGCTACATGGTGGCCGACGGCGGCTACAACATGGTGGGAGCCTGACCATGGGCAGTCCTCATCCGCGGGACCTCAGCCTGGCCGAGGCGCGTGCGCTGGTGCGGCGCGCCGTGGACAAGGCCGAGCAGCTCGGCCTGCGGGGCGGGATCGCCGTCGTCGGGGCGTCGGGCACGCTGATCACGGCGTCCCGGATGGACGGCGGCGGCCCGGGCGGGATGACGCGGGCGCGGTCCAAGGCCTGGATCTCGGCCACCCAGCAGATCCCGAGCGCCGAGCACCTGCACCGGATGACGGTGATCGCGCCGCCCGTCGCCACCGGGTTCGCCCAGGCCTCCCCCGAGGCGCTGTTCCCCGGGGCGGGCGGGATGCCAGTGCGCGCCGGCGGCGTGGTGGTGGCCGGCATCGCGGCCTCGGGTGCCACGGTGAGCCCGTTCTTCCCGGACGGCGTGGAGCCGCGGGCGCTCAGCGCGGACGGCCGGCCGGCCAACCCGGAGGACCTGCTAATCGCCTACGCGCTGCAGATCCCGTACGCCGGGCAGCACGGCGACGACCAGCAGCGGTGGGAGCAGCGGTTCGGCGACCTGGTCATCGACCCGGCCGACAGCCTCGGCATGGCCACCGCGCCGGCGGCCAGCGGCCAGGCGCAGCTCGACTGGGCCCGGGCGCTGTGCGACGCGGCCATGGCCGAGGCGGAGCGGCGGGGCTTCGGAGTGGCGGTGGCCGTGGTGGACCGCGGCGGCGACCCGGTCCAGCAGGACCTGATGGACGGCGCCCCGGCCGGGGGCGTGGCCGTGGCCCAGGCGGTGGCGGGCGCGGCGGCGCTGTTCGGCGTCGACAGCGGCGGCCTCGCGGCCCGCTTCGGCCACGCCCCCGGCCCCGCCGCGGCGCCGGACGTCCCGCCGTCGCTGGCCATCCCGGCGGGCCTGGTCGGGCCGCCGGTGCTCGGCGTGCCCGGCGGCGTGCCGGTCCGTGACGACGGCTGGGTGGTGGCCGGCTTCGGCGTCGGCGGGGTGGCCCCGGCTGCCTGCGCCGGCATCGCGCGCACCGCGCTCGCTTCGCTATGACGGGCCCGGTTCGGGTCGCGGTCATCGGCTGCGGCGCGATCGGGAGCCTGTACGGGGCGCACCTGGCGCGGGTGCCCGGGGTCGAGGTGTGGGCGGTCGACCCGTGGGCCGCGCACATGGCCGCGATCGAGGCGGGCGGGCTGCGGGTCACCGGGCAGGCGGAGTTCACCGCCCCGGTGCGGGCCCGGACCGACGCGCGCGAGCTGCCCGCCTGCGATTTCGGCGTGGTGGCGACCAAGGCGCTGCACACCCGGGAGGCCGTCGCGGGCGCGCAGGCGGCCCTGGCCGGCGCGGCCGTGGTGAGCGTGCAGAACGGGCTCGGGAACGAGGAGGTCATCGCCGGGCTGGGGCCGCGCGTGATCCGCGGCAGCATCGTCACGGCCGGCACGGTGGTGGCACCCGGCGTAGTCCGGTACGACGCGCCGGGCGATTCCTGGTTCGGGCCGTTCGAGCCCCGGCCCGCGACGATGGACGAGGTGACGCGGCTGGCCGGGCTGCTCACCGAGGGCGGGCTGCGCACGCACGCGCTCGCGGACGCGCGGGGCCCGCAGTGGACGAAAGTCATTTTCAATGCCGCGACAAGCCCGTTGTCCGCTCTCACCGGGCTCGCGGTGGGCCCCGTGTGCACCGACGCCGGGCTCCGCTCGCAGGTAGACGGCCTGGTCAGCGAGGCCCTGGCGGTCTGCCAGCGGGCCGGGATCGCGCTGCTGCGGGACCCGCGGGAGTCGGTGGCGGAGGCCATCGCGGAGGCCTACGACCACCAGCCGAGCATGCTCCAGGACGTGCTGGCCCGGCGGGCCACCGAGATCGGCGTGCTGAACGGCGGGATCGCCGCCGAGGGACGCCGGGCAGGCCTGCCCACGCCGCTCCACGATTGCATGGTTGCCCTGGTCAGAGGCCTCGAGCAGTCCTGGTCGGCCAGGCCGCGCTAGGCGCCGCCCGGTCATCCATTTGTGACCTCGCTGGTGTGGACAACCGGCCACCGCATCCCGTAACGTAATCGAAATGAAAATAACTTTCATTAGATGAAAGTAAGGGAACCATGACCACACCGACCGCCGGACAGCCGCTGCTCGACGTAGCCGGCCTGCGCGTGACCTACGGCGGGGTGGTGGCGGTCGCGGACGTCGACCTGCGGATCGACGAGGGCACCATCTACGGGCTGATCGGCCCCAACGGCGCCGGCAAGACCTCGATGGTGGACGCCCTGACCGGGTACACCCGGCCCGCCGCCGGGCTGATCACGTTCGGCGGCCGCGACATCTCCGGCCTGCGCCCCTACCGGCGGGCGCGGCTGGGCCTGGCCCGGACGTTCCAGTCGGTCGAGCTGTTCGACGACCTGACCGTCGAGGAGAACCTGCTCGTGGCGAGCGAGCACGTGACCGTCGCCTCCGCGCTCAGGGACCTGTTCCTGCCCCAGCGCCCGCCGGACCGGACCGGGGTGGACTGGGCCATCTCCGTCTGCGGCCTGGACGACGTGACGGACCGCTACCCGGCCGAGATCTCGCTGGGCAAGCGCAAGCTGGTCGGCATCGGCCGGGCGCTGGCCCGCCAGCCCCGGCTGGTCCTGCTGGACGAGCCCGCGGCGGCCCTGGACACCGACGAGAGCCTCGAGCTCGGCCGCCGGCTGCGGGTCCTGCCGGAAGAGCACGGCGTGACGGTCTTCCTCATCGACCACGACATGGGGCTCGTCCTGTCCGTCTGCGATCAGCTCATGGTCCTGGACTTCGGCCGGCCGATCGCCGGCGGGACCCCGGCCGAGATCCGCGGCAACCCGCGCGTGATCGAGGCCTACCTGGGAGGGCACCATGCCGGAAGCCACTAGCCCGGACGCCGCGGGTCACGCCCTGGTAATGCGGGGCGTGTCGGCCGGCTACAAGGGAATCCCGGTCGTCCGCGAGCTCAGCCTGGAGGTCCGCCCGGGTGAGGTGGTGGCCCTGCTCGGCCCGAACGGCGCCGGGAAGACCACCACCCTGGAGACCATCGCCGGGCTCAACCGCCCGATCGCGGGCACGATCGAGCTGTCGGGCGAGGGCACCGGCGGCCGGCCGGCCCACCTGCTCGCCCGCCAGGGCCTGGCGCTGGTGCCCGAGGGCCGCGCCCTGTTCCCCGGCCTCACCGTGCGCGAGCACCTGCGGCTGGCGGGCGGCCGGGCCGGCAGGAAGGGCGCCAGGAAAAAGGTAGCCAGCAGCGAGGAGGAGCTGCTCGAGATGCTGCCCGAGCTGCGCAAGTGCCTCGGGCGCAAGGCCGGCCTGCTGTCCGGCGGCGAGCAGCAGATGCTGGCCCTCGGCCGGGCGCTGGTGACCCGGCCGCGGCTGCTGCTGGTCGACGAGATGAGCCTCGGCCTGGCCCCGGTGATCGTCGAGCGGCTGGTCCCGATCCTGCGCCGGGCGGCCGATGAGCTCGGCGCGAGCGTGCTGTTCGTCGAGCAGCACGTGGCGCTGGCGCTGGCGGTCTCCGACCGCGCCTACGTCCTGACGCACGGCCGGATCGGGCTCGAGGGCCCGGCCGCCGAACTCCGCGAGCGGCGCGAGCTGCTCGCGGCCAGTTACCTCGGGGAGTCGGCCGCCTGAGGCGTCCGTCTCCCGCAGTCCTGACCGAGAGATTCCATAACACGAAAGAAGCGCCATGAGACGTCACCTACGGGCTAGTGCGGTCGCGCTCGCCGTCACCGGCCTGGTCGCGGCGGGTTGCAGTTCGAGCGGCTCGGGCGGCGGCACGGGCGGTTCCAGTACGCCCGCGGCCGGCCGCACGACGGCCGCGGCCAGCGGCAACGTGTTCGGCGCGGCCAAGCAGGCCACCGGGACCCCGTACGTCTTCGGGATGATCAACGACGAGACCGGCGCGGTCACCTTCCCCGAGGCGCGCCAGGGCGCGATCGCGGCCGAGAACTACGTCAACAACTACCTCGGCGGCATCAACGGCCATCCCATCCAGATCGACAACTGCACCGGCGACGGCACCCCGGCCACCGCCGCGCGGTGCGCCAACCAGCTGGCGGCCAAGAAGCCCATCGCGATCCTGGGCGCGGCCGACGTCGGGGCGCCCGCCTCGATCCCCATCTACGCGCACGCCAACCTGGCCTACCTGGGCGGCATCCCGTTCACCCCGGTCCCCGAGACCGCGGCCAACTCGGTCCAGTTCTGGTCGGTCAGCGTGGGCGACAACGCGGCCGCCGCCGTGTACGCGGGCAAGAAGCTCGGGATCAAGAGCGTCGCGATCATCTACTTCAGCAACCCGCAGGGCGCGTCGCTGCTCCCCCAGATCACGCCGGTGTTCAAGGCGGCCGGGGTGACCACGGTCAAGGACATCCCGCTGTCGCCGACCTCGCCCGACCCGAGCCCGCAGGCGGCCCTGGTCGAGAGCAGCGGCGCCCAGCTCGTCTACGTCGACGTCCCGAACGGCTGCGGCAACGTGCTCAAGGCGCTGAAGTCGGTCGGCTACAGCGGCAAGATCATGGGCATCGACCCGTGCGGCGCGCCGCCGGTGATCGAGGCCGCGGCGGGCGGGGCCCAGGGCATGTACATCGCCTCGCCGTTCACGCTGCAGAGCGGCAGCAGCCACGACGCGCAGCTGTTCCAGGCGGCGATGAAGAAGTGGGCGGCGCCGGGCTCGCTGGTCGACTCGATCTCCACGGCCGGCTTCGCCACCGTGATGAACGTCCGGCAGGTGCTGAGCACGATCTCGGGCACGCCGACCACCGCCAGCATCCTGGCCGCGTTCAAGTCGGGCACCCACCAGAACTTCCTGTCGCATCCGTACACCTGCGACGGGCAGGCCCTGAAGGGCGCCACGGCGATCTGCAACGACTACTACCTGATGAACCAGATCGATAACGGGGCGATCACCCAGCCGAGCTCCACCGACTGGGTGACCTCGAAGGGGTACTTCCCCGGCCTCACCGGCTGATCAGCGCGGCCGGGCCCGCCCGGAAGCGGCCCGGCCGCGCTTCGTTACCGACCAGACAGAGACTCGATGTCCAGCTACTTTCTCTTCCTGATCCTCGGGCTCGGCTCCGGCGCCACCTACGCCGTCCTCGGCCAGGGGCTCGTCCTCAAGTACCGCAGCGCTGGCGTCGTCGACTTCGCCCACGGCGCGGTGGCGATGTTCATCGCCTACGTGTTCGTCAACCTCCGCAGCTTCGGCCAGCTCGAGCTGCCGGTGGTGCTGATCCCGCACCAGATCTCGCTGAACGGCGGCACCGGGCTCAGCACCGGGCTCGCCATCGTCATCTCCCTGGTCTACGCGGCGGTCCTCGGGCTGGTGCTCTACATCCTGATCTACCGGCCGATCCGGAGCGCCTCGCCGCTTACCCGGGTCTGCGCCTCGGTCGGGGTCATGCTCGGCCTCGAGGCCATCGCGGTGCTGAACTTCAGCACCCAGCCGGTCGCCACCAACCCGATCTTCCCCAGCTCGGCGCTGTCGCTGGCCGGGATCACGTTCCCCGAGGACCGGCTGTACTTCACCGGCGTGGTCGTGATCATCGCGGTCGCGCTCGCGCTGGCCTACCGCTTCTCCCGGTTCGGCCTGGCCACCCGGGCCGGCGCGGAGAACGACCGCGGCGCCGCCCTGACCGGCATCTCGGCCAACCAGGTCGCGGGCCAGAACTGGATCATCGCCACCGTGCTGGCGGGCGCGGCCGGCATCCTGATCGCCCCGGTGGCCAGCCTCGACCCGAACTCCTACACGCTGTTCGTGGTGCCGGCCCTGGCGGCCGCGCTGATCGGGCGGTTCCAGTCATTCTGGCTGACCGCGCTGGCCGGGCTGCTGATCGGCTGCGCCCAGTCGGAGATCACCAAGCTGATCACCGTGTGGACCTGGCTGCCCCAGCAGGGCCTCGGGGACGCCATCCCGTTCGTCGTCATCATCGTGGTGATGGCCGCCCGCTCGCGCACGGTGCTCGCCCGCGGCGGCGAGACGGCCGAGCGCAACCCGTCGATCGGCCGCCCGCAGGCGCCGCTGCGGACCGCGGCGGCCTGCTTCGCGGCCGGGCTGATCCTGCTGTTCGTGCTGAACAGCGTCCTGCGGTTCGCCTTCATCTCCTCGCTGACGGTCACCTGCATCGCCTTGTCCGTCGTGGTGCTGACGGGTTACGTGGGCCAGGTGTCGCTGGCGCAGATGTCGCTGGCCGGGATCGGCGGCTTCATGATCGGCCACATCGCCACCGACCTGGGCATCGGCTTCCCGTGGTCGCTGATCCTGGCCGGCCTGTGCTCGGTGCCGGTCGGGCTGGTCATCGGCCTGCCCGCGCTGCGGCTGCGCGGCGTGAACCTGGCGGTGGTGACGCTCGGGTTCGCCGCGGCGATGGACGCCGTCGTGTTCAACAGCAGCTCGTTCACCGGCGGCACGGCCGGCCTGCCGATCAGGGCGCCGCGGCTGCCCGGGCTGAACCTGGGCATCACCCAGGGCAGGTCCTATCCCACCGTGATCTTCGGCGTGCTGGTGCTGGTCGTCGTGATCCTGCTCGGGCTGCTGGTGGCCCGGCTGCGGCGCGGCCCGGCCGGGCGGATGCTGCTGGCGATCCGGTCCAACGAGCGCGCGGCCGGCTCGGTCGGTATCAACGTCGCCCAGGCCAAGCTGATGGCGTTCGGCCTGGCCGCGTTCATCGCCGGCATCGGCGGCGCCCTGACCGGCTACATGCAGGGCGAGCTGACCGCGGACAGCTTCGCGGCGTTCACCTCGATCAGCCTGCTCGCCATCGTGTTCGTGGCCGGGGTCGGGCGGATCGCCGGGGCGGTCGTCGCGGGGGTCATGTTCTCCGCCGCCGGGCTGTTCGTGACCTTCCTCAACATCCACCTCAACGTGGGCAAGTACCAGGCCATCGTGGCCGGCATCGCGCTCGTGCTCACCGCCGTGCAGAACCCGGACGGCATCACCAGCACCTCGACCGGCAAGGGACCCGCGGTCGCGCTCGAGAAACTCCAGGGCCGCCTGGCCGGGCAGTACCGGAAGCGGCGCGGTGGCACGGCCGGGGAGGAAGCGGCGGTCCATGACGACCAGCAGACCCGCGCGGGCCTGGGCTGAGATCACCGGCGGGGACGCCCTCGGGCGCGGGCAGCAGCCCGCGCTGAGCTGGTGGCTGCCGGAGGGATCCTCGGTGCAGCACGCGTACCAGGTGTGCGCCGGCGACGGCTTCGACACCGGGCGGGTGGCGAGCGCGGTCCAGTCGTTCGCCCGGGTGCCGGTCTTCGACCGGTCCCGCCGCTTCGCCGGCGCACAGGTCAGGGTGTGGACCGACCGGGGCGAGAGCGAATGGAGCGATCCGGTCGCGCTGGAATCGGGGCTGCTCGGGGAGGACGACTGGGCGGCTCGCTGGATCGGCGTGGCCGGGGAATCCCGCGGGGCGCCGGGAGCGCGGGGCGCCTGGTGGGTCAGGACCAGCTTTGAGGTTGCCCCGTTTGGTAGATCGCGGTTTTATGTTTCTGCCCTGGGGCTGTACGAGGCGTTTATCGACGGGCAGCGGGTCGGGGACGCCGAGCTCACCCCCGGGTACACGCAGTACCGGGCGCGGGTGCAGTACCAGGCTTTCGACGTGGGGCCGCTGCTGCGGCCGGGGCCCCACGTGCTCGCGGTCCTGCTGGCGGACGGCTGGTACCGGGGGCGGGTGGGGCTGCCGCGGGCGGCGGCGGCGACAGGCCCGGGCTGGCGGACCGCGCCGTCGCACGTCACGGCGGCCGACCTGATCGGCGGGCAGCGCGAGGACCGGCGGCGGCTTGACCCGGCCGTGCACGATCCGGCGTTCGATGACGCGGGGTGGCGCCCGGCGATGCCGCGGGAGGCCGGCGTGGCCGTGGTCCGGTCGATCGCGCCGCCGGTGCGGCGGGTGGCGTCCTTCCTGCATCGCTACGTGGCGGGGCTGCGGCCCGTCGGGGCGGGGTACCGCACCTTCGAGGTGCGGCCGCTTCCGGGAGACGGGATCACGTCGGCGAGGGCGCGTCACATCAGCCCGTTCGGTCCTATCGAGGTGGAGTGGCGGGTGCGGGGCGAGGCTTTCGAGCTGGACGTGCTGGTGCCGCCGGGGACGACGGCCAGCGTGGTCCGGCCGGGACAGGCGCCGTGCGATGTGCACCCCGGGCGCCACCACTGGACCGGTCCGCGGCTGCCGCCGGCCCGACCCTGACCCCGGTTCGACAACTTTAGATTGTCGAATCTGATTCGACAATCTAAGGTTGTCGTATGGGCGATGTGAGCGTGCAGGCGCTGGTGGAGGCGGTGCGGGAGCGGGCGCCAGGTGATGATCCGCTGGCGCTGCTGGAGACCGCGATCGCGGTGGCCGAGGAAACGAGCGGCGCGGTGGAGGAACTGCTCGAGCACTACGTGGGCGCCGCGCGGGCGGCGAACGTGTCGTGGACGCTGATCGGTGACCGGTTCGGGGTGTCCAAGCAGGGCGCGCGGCAGAAATTCGCGCGACGGCTGGAGGCCGGCGGCGGCACCGGCGGTGCCGGTGCCGGTGCCGCGATGCCTATGTCGCCGCGCCTGTCGGCGTGCCTGCAGGCGGCGCAGGCCGCCGCGGACGCCGACGGCAGCGTGTCCGGTACCCAGCACCTGCTGCTCGGGCTCCTGCACGCCGGGACCGCCGCCAGCGTCCTGGACCGGCTCGGCGTCACCCGCGACAAGGTCCGCGAGGCCAGCGCCCGGCTGTTCGAGCCCGCCGTCATCGCCGGCGATGACGGCCAGGAACGCCACGTCGCCGGGGACGGGGAAGGCGAGCAGGCGGTCACGGCGGCGCGGAACCTGGCCGCGTCCCGCGGCCAGGCCCAGTTCCGGACCGGGCACCTGCTGTTCTGCGTGGCCCTGGACCCTGGCTCCGCGGCCCGCCGGGTCCTGAACGACCTCGGCGTCGATCCGGCCCGGGTCAAGCAGGAGCTCGAGGGATCGGTCGCCGCGGTCCAGCGCCGCCGCCGGCGCGCCGGACGGGCCGAGGGCACCGGGTGAGCGGCCGGGCCGGACCGCTGGCCGGACGTTATGATGGCGGTGCGCGCAGAGGACGCGCCCGGGTCCGCGGGAAGGACTGAGTCCGCCTCAGCAGAACGTATGTGTCATGGCAGTGTCGTCTTCTCGGCGCCCCAGCTGCGGACCATGAGGCGCTGACGAGGAGATGGCATGTCTTCTGATCAGCTACCCGCGCGGCCCAGCCTGGACCAGCTCCGGCGCCGGGCCAAGGAACTGCGGGATGCGGCCCGGTCCGGCGACCCGGCCGCGATCGCCCGGATCACCGCCCGCACCCCTGCCGCCGGGTCCGGGACGATGACGCTGGCCGCCGCCCAGCTCGCCATCGCCCGCGAGCACGGCTTCGGCAGCTGGCCCCAGCTCAAGGCCGAAGCCGATGCGCGCACCGCCGAACTGGCGCAGCGAGTGGAGGAGTTCCTGGTCGTGAGCGTCCGCGACTGGACCGGGCGGGCGACCCGGATGCTGGACCGCGACCCGGAACTGGCCGACTACGACTTCCGCACCGCCGTGATCACCGGCGAGGCCGGCCAGGTCGGCGAGATGCTCGCCCGCGACCCGGACCTGGCGACCCGGGCCGATGCCCGGACCGGGTGGACCGCCCTGCACGGCGTCTGCGCTTCCCGGTGGCACCGCCTGGACCCCGGCCGCGCCGCCGGGCTGACCGAGGTCGCCCGGCTGCTCAGCGACGCCGGGGCCGACCCGGGCGTCACGGCGGTGCCGCCGGGCCGGCCGGCCGAAGGCGGCGGGCGGTGGTCGCCGCTGCTGTGCGCGGTGGCGGGTGAGCCGAACCCGGATATCACCCGGCTGCTGCTCGAGCGCGGCGCCCGTCCCGACGACGATCACGTGCTGTACCTGGCCGCGTTCGAGACTGGTCACGCATGCCTGCGGCTGCTGCTGCCCCATGCGGCCGGCATCGCCACGACAACGGCGCTGGCCGCGCCGATCAGCGGCGGCGACACCGACGGCGTCCGGATCCTGCTGGAGGCCGGCGCTGACCCCAACCACCGGCTGGATTCCGGTCTGCTCGGCGAGTCACACGAGCAGTCGCCGCCGGTCCCGCCGCTGTCAGCGGCGATCGACCTGGAATCCGGTCCGGAGCTGGTCACGCTGCTGCTCGAGCGCGGTGCCGACCCCGATACCCCGGACGGGCACGGCCGTACCCCCTATCAGCAGGCCATCCGCACCGGACAGGAACTGATCGCCGAGCTCCTGGTACGCCACGGCGCCAGCACCTCCGTCGCTGTGGCCGACCGGTTCCTGGCCGCCTGCCGCCGCGCCGACCGGGCCACCGCCCGGCAGATCCTGGACGCCGACCCGGGGCTGGCCGTCCGGCTCACCACCGAGGACCACCGGGCCCTGATCGGCGCCGCCGGCCACGGCCACGCCGAAGCCGTCCGGCTCATGCTCGACCTCGGCTTCCCGCCCGATAGCCGCGCGGCCGCCGGCGCCGACGGGGGCACCGCGCTGCACGCCGCGGCCGCGGCCGGCAGCGCTCCGGTCGTCCGGCTGCTGCTCGAACGCGGCGCGGACATCGAGGCCCGTGACACCAGCTGGGACAGCACCCCCCTGGAATGGGCCGTCATCGGCAGCGGCATGCACCTGGGCCACGACCCCGAACCCGACTGGCCCGCCACCGTCGGTGCCTTCCTGGACGCGGGCGCCTCCACCGAAGGGATCACCTTGGCACCCGATGACCCCAAACCCCCCAGCACTGAAGTCGCGGCCCTGCTGCGCGCCCGCGGAGTTCCCGGACAGGGACAGGGACTGTCCTGACAGGTGCCGCCGGGACTACAGCAGCGTCCATGCGATCGCCAGGTCACAAGCCGGATCGCCGACCCCGCAGGTCCCGAAGTCGATGACAGCGGCCAGGTTCCCGTCGCGGAGCAGGAGGTTGCCCGCGGCGATGTCACCGTGGAACCAGGTCTGCGTTCCGTCCCACGGCGCGTCCAGTGCTGCCCTCCAGATCTCAGCGGCCAGGCCGGTATCGACGTGCCCGTCCAGCGCCGTCAGTGCGCGCCGCGCTTCCCCGTCGTAGGTGCGCAGCGTGCCGCCCCGGTACCAGTTATGCAGCCCGGGGCGGGGACCATCGGCGCTATCGATGCCCTGCAGGGCCGACAAGAATCCGGCCAGGTCGGTGGCGAACCGGACCGGGTCGGCGATGGAGTCCGGTCGCGCGGGCTCGCCGTCGAGCCACGAGTAGACCGACCATGGGAACGGGTAACCCTCGCCGGGTTCACCTTGGGCCACCGGGACGGGGATGGCCAGCGGGAGCCGGGGAGCGAGGACCGGCAGCCACCGGTGCTCCTTCTCGACCGCCAGGGCGTACTCCGGTGCGCTGGGCATGCGCACCGACATCGTGGCGCCCAGGTGGAAGGTCCAGTTATCCCAGCCGCCGTCGGCTACGGGCCTGACCGGCAGGGCGGCCCACACGGGGGAACTGCTCGGCCACGAGACGGCTCACCAGTTCCGCGTCGACGGGAATGCGCTGGGTCCCGGCAGTGTCGTAGCAGAGCAGGGCGCATTGTTTCTCAGGACGGGTCAGATTCTGGCGACCACGGCGGCCCTCGATGCCTGCGCTACCGCGTGGCCCAGCGCTGGTAAGGCATCATAAAGGCTGTGACCCGTCCAGTGCCCACCCGTGTGTTCCACATGACGCGGGTCGAGCGGCTTCCAAGCGTTATCGAGCACGGGCTGCTTCCAGACAACGTATGTAAGCGACGGCAGATCGCTGGCATTGAGATCGGGTATGACCACATCAAGCGCCGCCGCGCCCTGCGCCCCGTGCCGTGCGGAGCCGGCGGCACCCTAGCCGACTACGTTCCCTTCTACTTCGCGCCACGAAGCCCGATGCTCTACGCCGTAACCCGTGGCCTGGTCAGCGCGGAGGCCGCGTGCACCGAACAGATCGTCTACCTGGTCAGTTCTACCCAGACTCTGCGTCAAGCGGGCCTGACGGTGATTGCCAGCAACCGCCACGCGGAACTGGGCTACGCCGAGATGACCGATCACGATAGGGACCTAGACAATGATGACTTCATCGACTGGCCTCTCATGACGTCGAAGTACTGGAATAACACCCCGGATGATCCGGACCGCAAGGAGCGCCGGCAGGCGGAGTGCCTCATCTACCCCGGTGTTCCATGGCAGGTCATCGAAGGAGTCGCGACGAAGACCGAGCGTGCCCGTGCTCAGGTGCACGTCGCACTGAGAACGGCTGGTCAGCCGACCCCTGTCTCTGTCAGAGCCGAGTGGTATTTCTGAGGGATGCCGATGCCGATCACACGAGGTACTGGGAACCTCCTCACGCAGGACGCTGATGCGCTCGTCAACACCGTCAACACCGAGGGCATCATGGGCAAGGGGATTGCCCTGCAGTTCAAGAAGGCGTGGCCCGCGATGTTCAAGGCCTACGAGGCGGCCTGCAAGCGGGGCGAGGTCACGCTCGGTCGCATGCACGTATGGGAGACCGGATCTCTGACTAGCCCTCGGTACATCATCAACTTCCCCACGAAGGGGCACTGGCGTGCCCGATCCAAGCTCATCGACATCGAGACCGGCCTCCAGGACTTGACTCGCGTGATCCGCGAACTCGGCATCACATCCATCGCTATCCCACCCCTCGGATGCGGCAATGGTGGATTGGACTGGCGTGAGGTCGAGCCGCGAATACTGCGCTCGCTCGAGCCGCTTGCTGGCGCTGTCGACATACGCATCTTCGCTCCAACGGGTGCTCCGAGTGCTGCTGAGCAGCCAAGCCGTGAACCGGCGCCGAAACTGACGCCGGCCCGCGCCGCGCTGCTGGCGCTTATGCGGGAATATGAGCGAGTTACCTTCGAACCCCCGACGCTCGTTGAGGTCCAGAAGCTCGCATACTTCCTCCAGGCCAACGGGGAAGCGCTACGGCTGGTCTTCAGCGCGGCTGTATATGGTCCGTACGCGGACGAACTGCGAAAATCTCTGCGCGCCATGGAGGGGCATTTCATCATCGGTTTCGGGGACGGCTCACTGCCCATCACCAAGGCCGAGCCAATCCGGGTGAAACCCGAGATCTACGACGAGCTGGATAGGTATATCGCCAGCCACCCGGTGACCGCCGCGCGGATCCATTCGGTACTAAGCGAAATCGAGGGTTTCGAGAGTACTTACGGATTGGAGCTTCTGGCGACAGTTCACTGGGTCATGACTCACGACGCCACCGCCATGACGAATATCGGTGCCGCCCACGAAGAGGTTCGTCGATGGAATCACCGTAAGTCTTCACTCTTCACCCAACCGCACGTTGAGAGCGCTTGGCGCGTGTTGCATGAGCGGGGCCTTGCAGCAACCTCTTAGTGTCGAAACGGTTCTGGTTTCGTCAGGTACGAGCCCGGCGGGAGTGCTGGCGTTCGCGCCAGCCGCAGGGCTCCTCGGTGGGCCAGCGCTGGATTCTGGGACGGGTGGTGTAGCGATCGCACGTCAGGGGAGGCTGGGGCGGATCGAGGGGTCGTAGGCGTCCCAGTCCTGGGCCTGCTTCTCGATGTGCGCGCGCAGGGGGGCGTGGCGGGCGGCGGTTTGCTGGATCTCGAGGGCGTGGGAGCGTTTTTCGGCCATGGAGATGACGGAGGTGGTCAGGTCGGTCCAGGTGACGGTCAGGTCCGGGGTCAGGTGACCGCGGACGCCGCAGGTGGCGCATTCGACGTCGGTGCCGCGCAGGGTGATCACGTCCAGGTGGCACAGCGGGCACAGGCCGGGCGGGCCTAGGTAGCGGGCGTCGTCGAACGGCGTGCCGAGCTGGCTGGCGACGTTGCGGCCGAGCTGGGCGGCGCGGTCGAGGGCGGCGGGGTCCAGGACGATGGAGCGGGGGGTGCCGGCGCCGCCGAACTGGGCCTGGTCGACGACGGCGATGTGCATCGAGAACGTGGTCGTGTGCAGCTGGGGCAGGGTCAGGGTCTTCCACTGCGGGGTCAGCGAGCCGCCGACGGCGAGGAAGCCGGCCACGCGGGGCTTGAGGACGCGTTCGTCGACGCGGAAGGGGACGGCGGGTTCCTGGCCCTGGCGGCGCAGCGCCAGCAGGCCCTCGATGATGGCGGCGTCGGCGTTCGGGCCGAGCATCCGGTCGCCGAACAGCTTCAGCCGGGCCGCCACGGTCCGGCTGATGATCGGGGTGCTCACGATGAGGCCGTCGCACGCGATGAGCCGCTCCCACAGCCACCAGCCATCGTCCGGCCCGTCGGCCTCAGCGGCGCCGCCGGGCAGGCGGAGCTCGTCGAGGCGGACCAGTTCGACGCCGGCGCCGGCGGCCGCGGCGGCGCGCAGCGCCGATTTGAGCAGGATCTCGGCGCTGCCGTGCGGCTGACCGCAGCCGATACCCAGGACCCGGTTGGCCGGCATCGCTGTCACCCCCGGGCACCTTGTTGCGCCTACTCTCACTGTGAGATAGTAACTTCCGTACAGTGAAGAATCTACCCGTGATCGGAGGAGCTGCCGATGGGCCGGCTGGACGGCAAGCGGGCGCTCGTCTCCGGTACCGGCGGCGGGATCGGGCGGGCGACGGCCCTGCTCTGCGCGCGCGAGGGCGCCCACGTGGTGGGCGGTGACCTGAACCAGGAGAGCTCGGCCGAGACCGTCCGGCTGGCGCGGGCCGCGGGCGGGCGGATGGACGCGGCCGGCCCGGCCGACCTGGCCACCGAGGAGGGCGCCCGGAGCTGGGTGGACGCCGCCGCCGAGCTGGCCGGCGGGATCGACATCCTCGTCAACAACGCCTCGGCGATCCGGTTCGGCCCCATCGACCAGCTCTCCTACGCGGACTGGTCGTTCACCATCCGCAACGAGCTGGACATCGTGTTCCTGGTCACCCGGGCGGCCTGGCCGCACCTGATCGCGGCGGGCGGCGGCTCGGTCGTCAACGTCGCGTCGATCACGGCCTCGCGCGGCGCGTTCTTCATACCGCAGAACGCGCACGGCGCCGCCAAGGGCGGCGTCCTGGCGCTGACGTACCAGCTGGTCACCGAGGGCGGGCCGCACGGCATCCGGGTGAACGCGGTCAGCCCGGCGATGACGGAGACGCCGCAGACCTCCCCCCTGCTGCGCGACCCGGACGGGCCGGCCGCTAGCATCGCCGCGCGGGTGCCGCTGGGCCGCTGGGGGCAGCCGGAGGACGTCGCCAACGCCATCTTGTTCCTGTGTTCGGACGAGGCGGCCCACGTGAGCGGGGCCAACATCCCGGTCGACGGCGGGGCGGCGGTGGTCGGATGACGGCCCCGGCCCGGCCCGCGTTCACCGGACGGCTGGTCATGCGCGGCGAGCCAGGGTACGAGCAGGCCCGGGTGGGCCGGATCTTCAACGCCCGGCGGCCGGACCGGTTCCCGGCCGCGGTGCTGCTGGCCGCCAGCGACGGCGACGTTATCGAGGGCAGGCTGGTCCGCGCGGACGAGCGGGAGAACCCCGACCTGCTGTGGGCGGCCCGCGGGGCCGGGCCGGGCTTCCCCGGCGTGATCACCCGGTTTCGGCTGCAGACGTACCCGGCGCCGCGGGCGATGTGGCAGGACACCTGGACGTTCGGCCTGGACGACACGGTGGAACTGCTGACCTGGCTGCATGACGTGCTGCCGGGGCTCGACCGGCGGGTCGAGCCGGTGGTCGCGGCCACCCGGCTGCCCGGTGTCCCGCTGCACGCGGGCACCGCCCGGCCGGACGGGACGGTCCTGCTCCTGCACACCACGGTGATGGCCGGCGCGGACGACGAGGCGCTCGGGCTGCTCGCGCCGCTCCAGCACGGCCCGCTGGCCGGCCGCGCGCTCGGGCACGTCCAGGGCCGGACCACGCTCCTGGCGGAGAACGAGGCGCAGACCGCGCAGAATCCCGAGGGCCACCGGTACGTGGTGGACTGCACCTGGACCGACGCGCCGGCCCGCGTGCTGGCCCCGGTGCTGCGCGACCTGTGGGGCGAGCTGGACACCGAGCACTCGTTCTCGATCTGGTACGGCTGGGCACCCCGGCGGGAGCTGCCCGATATGGCCTTCTCGGTGGAGGCGGAGGTGTACGTGGCCACGTACGCGATCTACACCGACCCGGCTGACGACGCCAGGTACGAAGACTGGGTCCACCGCCGGACGGCCGAACTGGCCGCCGCGCACGGGGCCGGTGTCTACATCGGCGACACCGACTTCACCCGGCGGCAGGACCGGTTCCTGTCGGACGAGGCGTACCGGCGGCTGGCCGGGGTCAGGGCCGCGCGTGACCCGGAAGGTCGGTTCGCGTCGTACCTGACGGCCGATCCGGCGGGGCTGAACGTCCATGGCTGAGATCACCGCCCGGCTGGATCACGCCGGGCTCGCCGTGGCCGACCTCGGGGCGTCCGCCGCGTGGTTCTGCGGCGTGTTCGGGCTGGTGCCCGAGCTCACGCTGACGGTCGACGCGATCGACCTGAGCGTGGCGTTCGACGTCACCGACCTCGACGGCGCCTTCGACCGGGCCGTGGCCCGGGGCGCGCGGCCGGTGATGCCGCCGTGCCCGTCGCCGGAACCCGGCGTGCGGATGGCGTTCGTCGCCGACCCCGAGGGCAATCTCATCGAGCTGCTGCACCGAAAGCAACCGGCTGTAACGAGGAGTTAGCGATGAACCGGATCATCTTCACCGGCGGGCAGGTCTTCGACGGGACCGGCGCGCCGCCGGTGCCGGGCGACGTCGTGGTCCGGGGCGACCGGGTGGAGAGCGTGCGGCCCGGCGGCGGCACCGCAGCCGGGCCGGGCGACCAGGTGGTCGGCTGCGCCGGCGCCACCGTCATGCCCGGCCTGATCGAGTCCCACTCGCACCTGACGTTCCCGTCCGCGACCGGGCACATCGACCCGTCGTTCAACCCGCCGCTGGACGTCAGCTTCTTCCGGCCCATGCCGACCCCGGACGAGCACCTCGCGATCGCCCGGCGCAACGCCAAGATCCTGCTCGACCACGGCTTCACCAGCTCCTACTCGGCCGGGTCGCTCACCCCGGGGCTCACCGAAGTGCGGCTGCGCGGCGAGATCGCGACGGGCGCCACGCCGGGACCGCGGATGCGGGCCGCGTCGTTCGAGCGGGACAACAACCCGGTGCAGACGGGGCCGGACGGACCGAAGCCGAAGAAGACCGGCCCGGACGGGGTGCGCGAGTTCATCGCCGAGCAGGCCGCGATCGGCTTCGACGCGGTCAAGCTGCTGATGAGCAACGACGACGTCTTCACCGAAGGCGGGTCGATGATCACCCAGTACAGCCAGGAAGAGGCGCAGGCGGCCGGGGAGCAGGCGCGCGCGTCCGGGGTCTGGCTGAACTGCCACGCCCAGTCCCCGAGTCGGTCAAGCTGGCGGTCCGCAACGGGTTCCGGTTCCGGTCGGTCTACCACTGCACCTACGCCGACGCCGAGGCGGTTGACCTGCTGGAAGAGCACAAGGACGCGATCTTCCTGTCCCCCGCCGTCGGCATCATGTGGGCCAACGTGTACGAGGGCGCCGAGTACGGCATCGACACCGCCATGGCGGAGAAGATGGGATCGGTGAAGGCGCTGCGGGCGATGACCGAGCTGTACCCCGAGCTGCGCAAGCGCGGGCTGCGGGTGCTGCCCGGCGGCGACGGTTACCTGGCCGACGTGCTGGTAGTGCGCGGCGAGCCGGCCGCCGACGTGAGCGTGCTGCAGGATCCGGGTAATCTGCTGGCGATCATGCAGGGCGGGGCGTTCTGGAAGATGGCTCCGCAGCTGACGGCGGCGTGATGCCACCCGTTCGGTCCAATTTTGATCTTGTGTACGGCGAGGTGCCGGGGTACCGGCCGCTGGAGCTCGACCTGTACCGGCCGGCGGATGCCTCAGCGCCGGTGCCGGTGATCGTCTACCTGCACGGGGGCGGGTGGCGGCGCGGGTCGCGGCGCGAGCCGCTGCCGGTGCTGGGCGCGGACTTCTACCGCGCGCTGGCCGCGCAGGGGTTCGCGGTGGCGGCGGCCGACTACCGGCTCAGCGGCGAGGCCCGCTTCCCGGCGCCGCTGGAGGACACCCGGGCCGCGATCGGCTGGGTGCGGGAGCACGCGGCCGAGTACGGCCTTGACGCCGGGCGGGTATACGCCTGGGGGGACTCGGCCGGCGGCCACCTCGCGCTGCTGGCCGCCCTGACCGGCGCCGGGCTGGGCGGGGTGGTGGCCTGGTTCCCGGTCACCGACCTGGCCGGGCTGCCGGACGACGTCGCCGCGGCGGGCGGCCTGCGCGACGCCGGGCCGGACTCCCGCGAGGCGCGGCTGCTCGGCGCCCCGGCCGCCGAGGTGCCCGACCTGGCCCGGCAGGCCAGCCCGGTGGCGGTCGCGCAGGACAGCGCCGGGGCCGGCCATGGAGCCGGCGCCGGGGCCGGCACCGGGGCCGGTGTCGGGTCCGGCTCGCCGCCGGTGCTGCTGATGCACGGGGCGGCGGACGACATGGTGCCGCCGGTCCAGAGCATCCGGCTGGCCGAGGTGCTGCGGGCGGCCGGGGCACCGGTCGAGCTGGAGCTGGTGCCGGGCGCGACGCACATGTGGAAGGGCGCAGGCGACGTGGACGGCATCGTCCGGCGCTCGGTGGAGTTCTTGCGGTCGCTGGGCTAGGCCGGGGCCATCAGACCGGCGGGAGCAGCACGCTGACCACGGCGGAACGGCCGCCCTGCACGACGGCCAGCGCGTCCCTGAGCACCCCGGGCAGCTCATCCGGGTCGGACACGGTCACGCCGTAGGCGCCGCCGGCGGCGGCGGCCACCCCGGGCAGGTCGGCCGCGGGCTCGAAGCTCGCGTGGAAGTCGTCGGCCTTGGCCGCGGCGCCGTCCGGGTGGACCTTGAGCGTGGAGAACTTCGGGGCGGCGTAGCCGCGGTTGTCGAAGATGACGGTCAGCGCGGGCGCCCCGTACCGCCGGGCCAGCCACTGGGCCGAGGACGGCACCCCGAACAGGTACGAGCCGTCGCCGGTGAGGCACACGACCACCCGGCCGGGCACGGCGAGCTTGGCCCCGACGGCGGCGCCGCCGCCCCACCCGAGGGAACTGCCGCCGGACCCGATCAGCGACCCGGGCCGGCTGGCCCGCAGGTGCTCGGCCACCACCTGGTAGTTCGTGATCGCCTCGGTCAGCACCAGCGCGTCGGCGCCGGCCAGCAGCTCGCGCACGCACGCGGTCAGGTACCGGGGGGTGATCACCCCGGGCGGCGGCCGCTCGAGGTCGTCGAGGGCAGCCCGGCGGGCCTGCCCGGCGGCGGTCAGCTCGGCCCGCCTGGCCTCGACCCTGCTCATCACCGGGCTGGCGTCGAGCAGGGCATTGTCCCGAACGAAGTCGGCGATTTGCGTCACTGCCACCTTCGTGTCGGCCGCCGCGATGCGCCGGGCGGGCACGTGCCACAGGGTCCGGTCGGCCTTGACCGGGTCGATGTCGACGACGTAGATGGCGGCGCCGGGGGCCGGCCGGTTCGAGTCGTAGATCCAGGGCACGTCGCTGTCCAGCACCAGGATCACGTCGGCGGCGGCCAGCGTCTCGTTCTGCTCGGAGGTGGTGAACTGGTAGCCGGCGTGCAGCGGGTGGTCGCCGGGGAAGTTGACGCCGGACGCGGCTGACTCGAGCACCGGGATCGCGAGCAGCTCGGCCAGCTCCACCAGCGCGGGCACCGCGTCCGGGTTCCGGCCCAGGTAGGAGGCGATGATCAGCGGGTGCTCGGCGCCGGCCAGCGCGGTGGCGATGTCGCGCGCCGCCTCGGCGGTGAGGGCGGCCGGGTCCACCGGAGGATACTGCGCATGGTCCACGGCGTAGGGCTCGACCGGCTCCTCCATCACCTCGCGCGGTCCGACCAGGTAGACGGGGCCGGCCGGCTCGCTGCGGGCGAGCTGGAGCGCGCGGTGCACGATGTGCTTGACGTTGCGGCCGGTGCGGATCTCGTTGTCGTACTTGACGTAGCCGCGCAGGATGCCGCGCTGGTCACGGACGTCCTGGATCCAGTGGATGAACTCGTTCCGCCCGCCCGGCAGCTCGCCGTGGTCGGTGAACGGGGCGGCGCCGGCGAAGATGAGCACCGGGACGCGACCGCGCAGCGCGTTGCTGACCGCGCCGCCGAGGTTCTGGGTACCCGCGTCGACGTGCACGAAGACCGCCTGCGGCTGCCTGGTCACGGTGGCGTAGGCGTGCGCGGCGGACAGTGCGACGATCTCGTGCGGGCACACGACAAGACGCGGAAACTCATCCTCGCGACCTTCGGCCCGGGCCGAAGCGAACGCCTCGATCAGGGCCGGGTGGTCACTGCCGAGGTTGGCGAAGATGTACCTGACCCCGGCTTCGGCCAGGGCCTCGAGTAGAGCGGTGCTGGTCGTATAAGGGCCAGCGCCCATCTATCAGAACCGGCCGGCGGTCTGCATCGACATGGCGTGCTCGACCAAGGTGACCAGGGTCGCCTTGGTCGACTCGCGGTTACGCGCGTCGCACGGGATCACCGGCACGTCCGGCGAGATGGCCAGGGCTTCGCTGACGTCCCGCGACCGGTGCGGGAACTGCCCGTGGAACCCGTTGATGCCGATCACGAACGGCAGGCCGGATGCCTCGAAGTAGTCCACCGCGGGGAACGAGTCGGCCAGCCGGCGGGTGTCCACCAGCACGACCGCGCCGATCGCGCCCTGGATCAGGTCGTCCCACATGAACCAGAACCGGTGCTGGCCCGGCGTTCCGAACATGTACAGGACGAGATCCTTGTCCAGGGTGATGCGCCCGAAGTCCATCGCCACCGTGGTGGTCGACTTGTCCGGCACGTGCGACAGGTCGTCAACGTCCGTGCTGGCCACGGTCATGACAGCCTCGGTCGTCAACGGGGTGATCTCCGACACCGAGCCCACGAATGTCGTTTTTCCCACGCCGAATCCACCAGCCACCACGATCTTGACCGACGTCATGGCGGGCGCGTCGGACCGGGGCTGGGCGACGCTAGATCTTACGGAGTCCACTAAGCACCCTTTCGAGCAAATTGAGGTCCGGACGTCCCTCAGAATCATCGCGCTGCTGAATGCGGACGAGTCCGTCCGCGCTCATATCGGCGATGAGAATCCTGGCCACGCCTAGCGGTAGCCGGAGTACCGCTGACACCTCGGCCACCGACCTCCAGTCCCGGCAGAACTGCAGGATCGCCTGGCATTCAGGCGCCAGCACCGAGAGGTCGCGCGGCTCGAGCACGGTCGCCGTGACCAGTGCCTCAATGGCGAGTTGGTACCTCGGCTGCGTCCGGCCACCTGTAACGGTATACGGCCGGACCAGCCTTGTCGCACCATCTTCCTCAGACCCGAAGCCGAAACCAGAACGACCTGGTCCCGGCCCCTCGTCCCATAGACCGGCCCGTCCCTGCCAGGAACCGGGCAAGCCCACGAACGGCGACTGACTGTCACCTCGCCCTTGGCCCGCCACTGAAACCTCCGGTCATCGTCGTCCATCACCCGGGATGGCTGCTTGCATGACACCTCGGGTGGCGGGGGTTAGGACCCGGCCGGCCCGCTCGACCAGCAGGGTCATCTCGTAGGCTACGAGCCCGAGATCGCAGGTGGACGCGGCGAGGACAGCAAGGCTCGAGCCGTTGCTGATCGCCATGATCACCAGCACTCCCCGCTGCATCTCCACCACAGTCTGCACGACCGCGCCGCCCTCGAACACCCGGGAGGCGCCCTGGGTCAGGCTGGTCAGTCCCGACGTCACCGCCGCCAACTGATCGGCTCGCTCCTGCGGGAAGCCGGCGCTGAAGGCCAGCGGCAGGCCGTCCGAGGACACCACCACCGCGTGCGCCACGTCGGGCACGCGCTCCACGAAGTTGGTGATCAGCCAGTTAAGGTCCTGCGCAGGGCGTCCTGGCGTGCTCATCCGCACTCCCCTCGTCGCCCGTCCATACAGGTTCCTCCTCGTTTCGCTATGCCTGTGCCTCGGCCTTGAGCTTTCATCGGGTCCTACGGCTCCTCGTTCTGGGGTGCGGCGGCGCGACCATCGCGTACGCCTCGCTGGAAGCTGGCCATGCGGGAACGGGCCGCGTCCGCCGACCGCGCGGGTGCCTCGACTTCTGCTTCGTGACTACTGGGACCTCCACTGCCGCCAACGGACCCAGGCACGAGATTAGCCCTCGGAACCCGCTTCGGCAGCCCTGCTTGGGTAGTATCTCCGGCCGCGGGCGACGCTACCGCCTGAGCGGCGCGCCAGCCCTCGTCGGCGGGCGAGGTCCAGGAACTGTTCGCCGCCTGCGGGGCGGCGGCCTGCGCCTGCGGGCCCTGGCCGCCGTGCTGGGGCGCGGTGAGCGTCTGCCCGCTCCGCCGGAACCAGTCGGATTCCAGCGAGTCGAAGATCGGCAGCCGCGGGTCCGGGCCGCCGACGGGGACCGTGACGTGGACGTCGTTCGCGTCGCCGCGCCCCGGGCCGGACGTGGCCACCGAGCCCACGCCGTTCGCGGCGTCAGCGGCACTCGGGCCGTCGCTGCCGTGGACGTTCTGGCTGCCGATCGGGAACTGCGGCGCCTGCGCGGGCGGCATGCTGGGCGCGCCCGGGCCCGTCGAGCCCGGTGCGCCGAAGGCGGGCATCCGGCTGGGGCCTGCCGTGGTCCACGGCTCGGCCGCCTCGCTGGCCGGCTTGCCGTTGGACGTCCCGTTGCCGTTGCGGACGGGCAGCGCCTGGGTGGGCGGGCCGTCGTGGTCGCCCCCGCTGCTGCCGAGATCCCACCCGTTGCCCGCGGGTTCCCAGTTGTTGCCGGCCGGGGTGCCGCCCTGCGGCGGCGCCGCCTGGCCGGGGATGCCGCTGCCGGGGATGCCATCGCCGTTCCCGGCGGCGCCGAGGCCGGCCGGGGCCGGGCCTGGTACCGGCGGGGCAGCGGGCGGCCCGGCGTTCGCGGCCGGGGTGAAGGACGGCGAGGCCGGGGCGCCCGGAGTGCCCGGGTTGGTGGGCGAGAACCGGGGGATCCTCGCGGCCGCCGTGGCCTGGGAGGCCGCCGAGGAACCGGGGGCCGGGGCGGTCGCGGTCGGGGCGGACAGCGACGCCGCGGGGCCGTAGTCGTCCGGCTCGAACCGGCGGAGCCGGCCGAGCGGCGGCGCGACCTCGGGCGCCGCTACCGTGTCCGGCAGCCAGATCAGCGCGGTGAGGCCGCCGGCCTGGGCGTGCCGCAGCCGGACCCGGACACCGTGCCGCGCGGCCAGGCGGCCGACCACGAACAGGCCCATCCGGCGGGACACGGCCACGTCGACGACGGGCGGGTTGTCCAGCCGCCAGTTGGCGTGCGACATTTCCTGGTCCGAGATGCCCACGCCGTTGTCGGTGATGTCGAGGAGCACCCCGCCGCTGCTCAGCGGCTGGCCGGACACGTAGACCTGGGTGTCTTCGGGGGAGAAGGTGGTCGCGTTCTCCACGATCTCCGCGACCAGGTGAACCGCGTCGTTGACGGCCTGGCCGACCACCACGATCCCGGGCTGGACGTTGAGGACGACCCGCTCGTACTGCTCGATCTCGGAGATGGCCGCGCGGAGCACGTCCACCAGCGGCACCGGCTGGCTCCACCGCCTGGTCACCTCGTGACCCGCCAGGACCAGGAGGTTCTCGGAGTTGCGGCGCATGCGGGTGGCCAGGTGGTCCAGCCGGAACAGGCTGGACAGGCGGCCGGAGTCCTGCTCGCTCTGCTCCAGCGAGTCGATCAGCGACAGCTGCCGCTCGATCAGCGACTGGCTGCGGCGCGACAGGTTGATGAACATGGCGTTCAGGTTGCCGCGCAGCATGGCTTCGTCGGCCGCCAGCCGGACCGCCTCACGGTGAACCTGGTCGAAGGCCCGGGCGACTTCACCGATCTCGTCAGTGGAGGTGACCCCGATCGGCTCGATCTCGACGCCCTCGTCGGCGCCCTCGCTCTGGCTGAGCCTGCGCACCATCTCGGGCAGCCGGTGCCCGGCCACGTCGAGCGCGTCGGTGCGGAGCTTGCGCAGCGGGCGGATCAGCGAGCGGGCCACGATGGTGGAGACCATGACCACCAGGGCCAGCAGGAGCAGCGTGACCAGGCCGGTGACCAGCAGGTCGGTGGTGGCGCCGGACCGCAGCGTGTTGGCCCGGCTGTTGATGCGCGTCGCCAGGTCATTGGCCACCGACCGGGTGTCGGTGAGGGTCAGCGACATGTCCCGGTTCCACTGCTCGGCGTTCACCCCGTGGTTCCGCAACACGACCGCGGGCTGGCTGCCGACCAGCGTCTCGGCCAGGATCTCGTTGGAGGCCGCGACGTCGACCTGGGCACCGCTGACCGTGTTGCTGTACTTCTGCTGCTCAGCCGTGTCGGTGGACGCGTTGAAGTCGGCCAGGTCCGCGGTGGCCTGCTCGTGTGCCTGCTGGAGGGTGGCGAGGTCCTCGGAGCGCAGCGTCCCCGCCGGGGAGACGAGCGCCGCGTACAGGATGGCCCGCTGCACCGCGACCTGGTTCTCGTTGCGCACCAGCGCGCCCAGCGTGGTGACGTTGCCCTGCAACTCGGCGTCGTTGGCGCCGTTGCCGATGGCGGCGCTGAACGTGTTCGCCGGGGAGATCAGGTTCCCGCTGAAGACGCGGACGATCTGGGACGCCGGGAACTTCGAGTTGGTGACGCCCTTCCGGACGTTCGACAGGTCGTTGATGGCCGCTTGGACCGCGTTGAGGTCCTGGACCGTGCCCGGCTGGTACCCGGCACCGGTGGTGACGGCCGCGGAGTCGGCGATGACCGAGCGGGCCGCCACGTCGGTGGCGTCCTGCGCCTTCTTCAGCGAGGTCACCGTGTCGGCATTGTTCGGGCGGGTCGCCGCGTACGCGGCGGAGACGTTGAGCTCGTCCTCCAGCTTCTGGCTGAAGGAGACCACGTCGTTGTTGAGCTGCGCGAGGTGCTGGACGCGGCCGGTCGCTTCCCAGTTGTTGACGTCGTTGTTGATGGTCAGCGCGCCCAGGACCGCCGCGGTCAGGGTCGGGACCGCGATGATGGCCGCCAGGCGCCAGCGGACGCGCCAGTTGACCAGGGCGAACCGCGACCGGGAGGCCGTTGGCCGCCGCGGGTGCGGATGGGTGGTCTGCACCATGCTGGCCGGCGGCGGCGCGGCCCCGGGGGGCTGGACCGCCGGGGGGCCTGACTGCTGCGGGCCGGACGGGCCGACCGCGGTCGGCGCAAGCGCGGGCTGCGGGCCGGTGGCCGCCACCTCCCGCCGGGCGGGGACGCCGTCGCCCATGGTGCTTCCCCCCGCAAGAAGCCCCGAACCTCCCCCGTCGGCTTGCCCTCCGTTGACGGACCCGGGTCCTCCCGCCGATTCGCCGGGGTTCGTCGCCGATCGTCTACGCACTACGTTCGCACCTCGCATCGGCAAGCCTGACCAGCACGCATGCAGGGCTAAGACGGCTAGAGCCGCTGAACATACGCACCCCTCTTTCCCACCGCAACGATCGCCGCTGCTCGTGGTCACAGGACGGCCGAGGCCACACTCTCGCGTTACAAAACGGGTAAGGACATATAATCATCTTCTGGGCGACCGCCACGGGGCATTCGCCAGTAAACCGGCGAGATCTTCCCGAAGCAGGCTACCGCGCTGTATCACCGGTCGTGACCGAGTCGTTCTTGACGCTATCGGGTAACTGTGTAGTAACTCCTCGTATAGTAACGCTCGCTGCCCGCTCCCGGCGGGTGACCAGCGAATGTGACGCAGGGGACCCTCCGGTCGTATGGGGCAGAACGATCACTTCCGGCCCGCCGTGCCCCCGGGACCGGCACCGCCCGCCCGCGCCTACGGCACGAGCCCCGCCGGACGGCCGCCGCCTCCAATCAGCTTGCAATGATGACAATGGCCGGGCCTAATTAATTCGCCCTCTGGGATTACCCCCGAATAACGCCGCGGAACCGCCGAGCCCGAGTTGCCGGGCGATGAGCATCCGCTGGACTTCCGACGTCCCCTCGCCGATCTCCAGGATCTTCGCGTCGCGGTAGAAGCGCCCGACCGGGGACTCGTTCATGAAGCCGTAGCCGCCGAACACCTGGGTGGCGGCCCGCGCGTTGTCCATCGCCGCGTTCGAGGAGATGAGCTTGGCGATCGCGGACTCCTTCTTGACCGGCTGTCCGGCGACCAGCCGGGCTGCGGCGTCGTACCAGGCCAGCCGGGCCGCGTGCACCCGCGTCTCCATGTCGGCCACGGTGAACTGGATCGCCTGGTGCTGCCCGATGGGGCGGCCGAACGCCTCGCGCTGCCCGGCGTACCTGACGCACTCGTCCACGCAGCCCTGAGCCAGGCCGGTGGCCAGGGCCGCGATGGCGACCCGGCCGCCGTCGAGGATCTGCAGGAACTGGGCGTAGCCACGGCCGCGCTCGCCGAGCAGGTTCTCCGCCGGGACCCGGCAGCCGCTGAAGGACAGCTCGCGGGTGTCCGAGGCGCACCAGCCGACCTTGGAGTACTCAGGACCCGGGACGAATCCGGCCGTCCCGTTCGGAACGATGATGGACGAGATCTCGTGACGGTCCGCCGCGGTCCGTCCGGTGATGGCCAGTACGGTCACCAGTGAGGTGATGGACGTGCCGGAGTTGGTGATAAAGGACTTGCTGCCGTCGATCACCCATTCGTCGCCGTCACGCTGGGCCGTGGTGCGCATGCCGCCGGGGATGTCGGACCCGCCGCCGGGCTCGGTCAGGCCGAACGCGGCCAGCCGCTCCCCCGCGCACAGCTCGGGCAGCCAGCGGTTCTTCTGGTCGGCGGTGCCGAACAGGTAAAGGGGCATCGCGCCGAGCGAGACCCCGGCCTCCAGGGTGATCGCGACCGAGGAGTCCACCCGGGCCAGTTCCTCCAGGGCCAGGCACAGGGCGAAGTAGTCGCCGCCCATGCCGCCGTACTCCTCGGGGAACGGCAGCCCGAACAGGCCGAGCTTGCCCATCCGGGCCACGATGTCGTACGGGAACTCGCCGCGTTCGTAGTAGCCGCCGATGACCGGCGCGACGACCTCGCGGGCGAACTGGGCGACGGAGTCCCTCAGGTCCTGCTGCTCCGGTGCGAGCTGATAACTGACCATGGGAACACCAT
>JAICWX010000608.1 GCA_025934635.1 Streptosporangiaceae bacterium
CGCGGGGGCCAGGGTGATGGCACCGGCCGACTGCTACGCGGGGGTGCACGCCCTGCTGGCCGACGGCCAGCAGCAAGGGCGCTGGCGCGTCGACCTGGTCGACATCACCGATACGGCCGCCGCCGTCGCCGCGGCCCGCCGCGCCGACCTGGTGTGGCTGGAATCACCGACCAACCCGCTGCTCGACATCGCCGACCTGCCCGCCTTGTGCGCCGCCGCCCGGGACGGCGGCGCGCTGGTCGCCGTCGACAACACCTTCGCCACCCCGCTGCTGCAGCAGCCGCTCGCCCTCGGCGCGGACATCGTCGTGCACAGCGCGACCAAGTTCCTCGGCGGCCACTCCGACCTGCTCCTCGGCCTCGCGGTGGCCGGCCGTCCCGAGCTGGGCGAGCGACTGCGCCGCCGCCGGGAGGTCGCCGGGGCAATCCCCGGCGCGCTGGAGACCTTTCTCGTGCTGCGGGGCCTGCGCACCCTGGCCCTGCGGCTGGACCAGGAACAGCGCAGCGCCGGCGAGCTGGCCCGCCGCCTGGCCGGGCATCCCGCGGTCACCCGGGTCCGGTACCCCGGCCTGGCCGATCATCCCGGCCACGCGCTGGCAGCGGCGCAGATGACTGGATTCGGCGCCATGCTCGGGTTCGAGGTACCGACCGCGGCCGCCGCCGACACCGTCTGCGACGCGGTCCGTATCGTCCGGTCGGCCACCAGCCTCGGCGGGGTGGAGAGCACCATCGAACGGCGGGCCAAGCTGGCCGGCCAGGAACACCTGCCGCCTGGCTTCCTGCGCCTGAGCGTGGGATGCGAGCACATCGAAGACCTGTGGGACGACCTCAGCGGCGCCCTCGCGCAGGCCGGCGCCTAGCGCGCCCGGTCACCGCCGGCCGCGGGCAGGCCGAGGAGGCGGGCGCAGATGATCTCGACGGCGGCGGGGACGGACGGGTCGCGGCGCAGGTGGTGGGTGCGGGCGATGTCGTTGGCCACGGACAGGGCGGCGTGCACCCGGATCCGGGCCGCCGTCGGGTCGAGCTGGGGCTGGTCCAGGCGCAGCAGGTGAACCCACTCGCTGACGAAGTCGCGCTGGGCCCGGCGGATGGCGTGCCGCTCACCGTCGGGCAGGTGGCCGATGTCGGTGATGAGCAGGCCGATGGTCTCGTGGTGGGTCTGGCTCAGCGCGACGTAGCAGCCGATCAGCATGCGCAGCGCGGCGGCCGCGTCGGGCGCCAGCCGGTAGACGGTGGAGACGTCCATGGCCAGGGCGGCGGCGCCGCGCCGCAGGGTGGTGACGAGCAGGTCGAGCTTGTTCGGCCAGTGGTTGTAGACGCTGGGGCCGGAGATGCCCACCGCGTGGCCGATGTCCTCGATGCTGACCTGGATGTAGCCGTGCGCGGCGAACATGCGCACGGCCTGGGTGAGCAGTTCCTCGCGGCGGGAGGCGGGCACCAGGGCCGCGGTCCGGGCGGCCGGGGCCGGTCCCGTGGGCCCCGCGGGAGCCGCCGTCAAGGCGAGGTCGGTATCCACAACTGTGCGGACCAGGCCGGCCAGCAGGTCCTGGTAGGCCGGCCGGGGCAGGTCCAGGTGGTGGAAGGACGGGCTGGTCAGCACGGCCAGCACGGCCCAGGCGAGCAGGTCGGCGACGTCGTCCGGCGTCCCGGGCCGGACCGACTGGACGTAGCCGGCCAGGGTCCGGCCGATGTCGGCGGTCACGTCGCGCAGCGGCCGGTAGGCGGCCGGGCTGAGGTCACGGGCCTCCCGCTGCCACAGCAGCCCCAGGTGCCGCTGCTCGAGAGCCTGGGCGGCGAGCCGGGCCGCGGCGGCGGAACGGTCGGCCGGGTCCAGGCCGCCGGCCAGTTCGCGGGCCGCGTCCAGGCCGCCTGCCAGGACCGTGGCCAGCACATCCTGCTTGCCGGCGAAATGCCGGTACAGCGCGGAGGGGCCGATGCCGACCGCGTCGGCCAGGTCGCTCATCCCCACCCGGGCGTAGCCGTGCCTGGCGAACAGGTCCGCCGCCGCGACCAGGATCAGCTCACGCCGGTTGCGCGGGCGGGTACCGCGAAGCACGGGAGTCCCCAGCACGGGTGCATGCTCGGGCATCAGCCGAAGAAGCCGCCGCCGCAGATCAGGGTCTGGGCGCTGACGTAGTCGGACTCGGGGATGCAGAACAGGTACACCGCGCCCGCGGCGTCGGCCGGGGTGCCCGCCCGGCCCAGCGGGATCATCTGCTCCATCGCGGCGAGCAGGCCGGGGTTGACCCCGACCCTGATCTGCTGGCCCTGGACGTCGATAGTGGCGTCGCCGCCGGCCGGGGCCTCGGTGAGCCTGGTCTTGATCAGGCCGAAGGCCACCGTGTTGACGGTGACGTTATACCGGCCCCACTCCTTGGCCAGGGCCCGGGTCAGGCCGGTGATGCCCGCCTTGGCCGCGGCGTAGTTGGCCTGCCCGGCGTTGCCGCCCAGGCCCGCGATGGAGGAGATGTTGACCACCTTGCGACCGGGCACCGGCTGGCCGTCGGCCCGCGCCTGCTTGACCAGCCCGGAGATGACCGGCTGGGCGGCCCGCAAGATCCGGAACGGCGCCTTCAGGTGCACGTCGAGGATGGCGTCCCACTGCTCGTCGGACATCTTCTGGATGACCGAGTCCCAGGTGTAGCCCGCGTTGTTGACGATGATGTCGAGACCGCCGAAGGAGTCCACCGCGGTCCCGGTGAACCGCTCGGCGAACCCGGCCTCGGTGACGCCGCCCGCGCAGGCCACCGCCCGGCCGCCCGCGACCGTGATCGCGGTGACGGTCTCCTTAGCCGGGCCGTCGTCCAGGTCGTTGACGACCACGGCGGCGCCGTCGCCCGCCAGCTTGCGCGCGATCTCGGCCCCGATGCCGCGACCGGCCCCGGTGACGATC
>JAICWX010000477.1 GCA_025934635.1 Streptosporangiaceae bacterium
CCCAGTCGCCCTCGACGGTAGTGAACATGGCGTCGGTCTGGTTCGGCAGCCCGCTCTCCCGGACCACCCGGACGGCCTCGGCCACCACCTCGCCGACCCCCTCCCCGATCCCCAGCGGGGTAACAGAAAACGCAATAAGCACAGAGTGCTCCCTTCCCTCTTCAATAATTTACTACCTCACAAGCACCTGCATTAACACGTTGGAAGGCTATTTTTAGAACTTCATACTAGTTCACCATAGATAACCTGCTTAAATGCGTTCGCATCTTGCGTCGGAGAACATTCGAAAACTGCTTATTGCAATCGTGAATGATTAGGATCATGATTGCTACGTATCAAATAGTGGGTCTTCGGGCGGATGGAGGCAGTGTGTACAGGAGGAACAAGGGAGAAAAGCCGGAAGAGGCGAGCTCAGGCGACGAACGGAGGTCATTCCTCCGCAAGGCGGCGGTTACCGCCCTCGGCGGCGCGGTTGCCACCCTTGGGCTGGAGACGTCGACGGCGGCCAAGGCCAGTACCCTGCCGAAACAGGGCCTGCACATCAAGAAGCCGCAGGCGGTGGCGTCCTATTCGGCCTACTGCTGCACGCTGCTCTATCACTACTGCACGACCACCCAGGAGAAGAACTGCGGCGGTTCCGGCAACTCGTGGTCGTGGACCTGCTGCGCGTATGTCGGCTCCAGCCTGACCCGGGTCACGTGTTACGAGTGCTATAAGTACAAGTGCTCGAATGCGCTCTTCGGGGCCGGCTGCTGAGGCGGCATGTGGCTGTGGCTCGGCTGCGCCCTGGCCTTTTTCGGCGGATTGGCCCAGCTGTTCAGCCCTTGAGGCGTGTCATTGCTCGGCGTGACCGGGCCTAGCACAAATCAGGAGGGCAGCACCAGCCGACAGCGCCGAGCGCGGGTCATCCGCCTGAACGTTCTGTACGTGACGGCATTCGGCGTGGCCGCCGTAATGATGACACTGATCATATTCGGCGTCCGGCAGTTGCTGCCGAGCCACATCGGGATACCGCCGCTGGTCGTCGGGCTGCTGTTCCTTTACCTGGCCGCGTGCGACATGCGGCTCGGCCCGCTGCGCACGCCCGGGCTATGGCGGCAGACCTGCCCGGCCTGGCGGCTGCGCTTCGGCATTCCGCTCTCGACGCTGTTCTGGGGGCTCGACATCGGGACCACGCTCTCCACGATCAAGATGACCTCGCTCTACTGGGCCTCGATCATCGTGCTGGTCGTGGCCTCGCCACCGAGGCCTGAGCTGGCCGTGGCGTGCTTCGCGGCCGGGTACCTGCTGGCCCACCTGGCGAGTGTGTGGCGGGTGGCCCGCGGTGTGTCGGTGGACGTCGCGGTGAGGTGGGCCAACGCCCAGGCGATCCGGACGCGCATGACGTCGGGCGTGGTCCTGACGGTCATCGGGGTGCTCGTTTTCGCACAGGGAGTGGTGAGCTGGCATGGCTGAACGGCCCCGCGTCCTTCCGGCCATCGCCGCGGTGCGGGCCGACGGCCGCCACGCGGTGTCGTCGGTCACCGTTATCCGGGTGCGGCGGCGGACCGAGCTGATCGGGGGCATCAGGCAATGGCGCCTGGTCCAGCGGGAGATGCGCTCCCTGGAGCGGCCGCCGTTGCTGGTGCGCGGGTCGGTCAGCCTGCGTACCCGGGAGCTGATCTTCTTCTCGATGTGGCCCGACGTACGCGCCCTGCTGCTCTTCAACGCCCTGGCCAGTCATGTGGCGGCGGTGCGGTGGGTGATTCGCGGTGATCATGACGCCTGGACCGGCGTATCCGGCGCGGTCGGGCCGGCCGAGCTGAGCCGGCGCGACGGCGAGCCGAACTGGCTGGACATCCTGGACGCGCGGGCTGCCGCCCGGCCGGACGGGGGCGTGACCTGGTGAGCGTGCTCGAGGCGGTACTGCGCGCCGCCTTGACGGCGACGTTCCTGCTGTCGGCGGCGGGTAAGACCATGGCGCTGGAGAAGTCCGCGCGGATGCTCGCGGGGCTGCTGCCGCTGCCCGGCCGGCCGCTGGCCATCGCGCTGATCGCCGGCGAGGCGGTGGCGGCGGTGTCCGTGGCGACGGCGCGGGACGGGCCGCGGGCGGACGTCGCGGCCGGCGTGGCGCTGCTCCTCGCGCTGACCTTCGCCGGCGCGTCGGCCCGGGCCAGCCTGGCGGGCCAGCGCGTGATGTGTGCCTGCTTCGGCAGCCTGCGCCCCGCCCAGGCGCTCGGCTGGCACACCCTGGTGCGCGCGGGAGTGATCGCCGCCGCCGCGATCGGGTGGCGCGCGGCCATCGGCGTCGTCCAGCCGTCGGTGTCCAGCGCCGAGGACCGCGCCGCCCTCAGCTTCGCCGCCGCCGCCGCGGTCGCCAGCTTCGTCGCCTGGACGCAGTGGCGGGCCGGGATCGCGCACCGCCGGTTCGCCGCGAACGCGATCTACCTGCAGGCGGTATCCCCCGAACGGCAACGGCGCGAGCCAGCTTAAGGTGCGAGCCAGGTGAAGAAAGGCGGTTGAGGAGTGGGCACGATCGTGGTCGTCGCGGTGCTGGCCATCTTGTCAGCAGCGGTCGCGTTGCTATCGGCCGGCCTCGTCGAGGTGTACGCGGAGCTGCGCCAGGTGCGCGATGTCCTGCGGATGCAGGACGAGCCGCTCCGGGTCAGCCTCAGTACTCTCGGCCGCGAGGTCGCCGAGCTCGTCCCCGATCCCCCCGGGCCGCTGCGGCTCGACCGGGTCCGGCCGAACTACTTCCTCGTGCTCAGCAACTCCTGCTCGACCTGCCAGACGATCGGGTCCGGCCTGGCTGCTTCGGCGTCGCGCTGGGAATCCGCCATCACGGTGCTCGTGGCCAGCGACAGCGAGAAGCACGGCCAGGAATGGGCCGCCTCGGTGGGTCTTGACAGCCCCCGGGTCTTCATCGACGACCAGGGCAAATACGCCAAGCAACTGGGTGTGAGCAGCTCGCCCACGGTGGTGCGGGTCGAGCGCGGCCGCCTGACCGCCGCCGCCAACCTTACCTCGTTGCGGCAGCTCGAGGTCTTCGTCGACGGGTTCGCGACCAACTGACCGGCCGATGCCCCGGGCGGCCCGGGCCCGGCGCCGCGAACCGTGAAAAAGTAGTTAACATCTCGGGTCTGACCGCCGTGATTGGTGGACGCTGTGGCCAAGCGCACGATTGAAGCCACACAATGACGACATGACCGGTTCTCTCATCGCCGCCGGGGACGCCGCCCACGGTGCCGCGGCTGCGGTGCAAGCGGGCGCCGGCGCGGTACCGGCAGGCGCAAAAACCGGGCCCCGGGCACCCCTGCTGACTGTTTCCGGCCTGAATGTCAGGTACGGTCCGGTCCGCGCCCTGCGCGACATCAGCCTGAGTGTGCACAGCGGCGAACTCGTCGCCCTGGCCGGCGAGAACGGCGCGGGCAAGACCAGCCTGGTGCGCTGCATCGCCGGGGATGTGGCCCGGGGGACCGGAGAGATCTACCTCGGCGGGAAGCGCGTGCCGCCAGATCCCGCCGTGGCGGCCCGGCAGGGGGTGGCCGTGGTCTGGCAGGACCTGGCACTGTGCGACAACCTGGATGTCGCGGCCAACATCATGCTCGGCCGCGAATCCAAGTGGCTGATGATGTCCGAGACGCGCTTCCATGTCGCGGCCGCAGAGCTCCTGGCGAGCCTTAACATCCCCCTCAAGGACACCACCCGCAGCGTGCGGTCGCTGTCCGGCGGGCAAAGGCAAATGGTCGCGGTGGCCCGCGCCATGGGCAGCAAGCCGCGGCTGCTGGTGCTTGACGAGCCAACCGCCTCGCTCGGCGTGCAGGAGTCGGCCCAGGTCGAGGAGCTGATCCTGGGCCTGCGCGAGCAGGGCACGACTATCCTGCTCGCCTGCCACGACATCGACCAGATGTTCCGGCTCGCTGACCGCATCGTGGTGCTGCGGCAGGGCCGGATCGTCGCCGACCTGCACCCGTCGGACACGCACCCCGACGACGTGGTGGCGTTGCTGTCCGGCCAGCAGGTCGATTCCTCCGCCCGGCGTCAGCTCACCAGGCTGCACGGTCTCACTGACCGTCTGGTCAGCGCCGACCCCTCCTCCAGCCTGCCGCTGATCTTGTCCGCCCTGGGGCAGGCGCTTGGCAGCGAGCGGCTCTGCATCCATCTGGTGTCGGACCGGACCCTGCTCTGCGCCGCGTCGCTTGGTTTCACTCAGGGCCAGCTCGACCCGTGGGGCCGCCTGCCGTTCGGCCCCGCAGGCGGCCCGGCGGGCATGGCGGCGGCGGACGAGCGGCCGATCGTCGCCGACAACGTGCGCATCGGTCCGGCCTGGAAAAACTTCCGCGACCTGGCCAGGAGCACCAAGGTGGCCGGCTCGTGGTCGGTACCCGTGCTCGGCCCGAGCGGGCTCAGCGGGGTCATCACGGTGTTCCGCGCCCAGCATGGCGCGCCCCAGCGAGACGAACTGGCCCTGGTCAACGTCTACGCGGGTTACGCCGCGAGCGCCATCGAGCGCGACCGGCTGCTCGACCAGGTAACCAAGAGGAACCGCGTCCTTGAGACAATAAGGGAGATGCTGGAGACGCTCGCCGGCCCGGTCCTCGTCGCCGAGGGGCTGGTCATCGCGGTCCAGTCGCTGCGCCGGGGGCTGCAGGCCGAGGAGGTTGCCCTGGTCACCCAGCCCACTGGCCAGCCGGGCACGGCGGCTAGCTGGCGCGCCTACGCCGGTCCGCACGGTACCGATTCCGCTACCACATCGCTCACGGCCATGGCGCAGAATGCGCTTTCCAGCGCGCTCCCCGATGGCGTCGCCCGGGAACTGCACATCAGCCGCAGGCACCGGGTCAGGACGGTCGCCTTCCTCACCGCTGGCGGGCCCACCGTGCTCGTCGCGAGCTGGCGCCGGGTGCCGCCGACCGAGGAGGAGACGTCGCTGCTCGAGGACGCGGCGCACTCGCTGCGGCTCGCGCTGGAACGCGATGAGGCAGGCCGCGCGCACCAGGAGGCGGCGGCGCTGCGCCGGTCGCGGGAACTGCAACGCGGCTTCCTGTCCCGGCTGAGCCACGAGCTGCGCACGCCGCTGACGGCCATCAGGGGATACGCGTCCAGCCTCATGCAGCCGGACGTGACCTGGGACGGCGACTCCCAGCGGCGGTTCCTCGCCCGGATCGCCGCGGAGTCTGCGCGCCTCGGCCGGCTGGTCGATGACCTGCTCGACTTCTCCGCCATCGAATCGGGCATCATGCGGCTGCAGCGCGACTGGTGCGACATCACGCTGGTACTCGAGGCGGCGATCGCCTGCCTGCCGCCGGAACACGCCGCGTCGATCGCGCTGACCGGCGACGCCGCCCTCCCGGCGGTGTGGGCCGACCACGACCGGATGGAGCAGGTCTTCGTGAACCTGCTGAACAACGC
>JAICWX010000653.1 GCA_025934635.1 Streptosporangiaceae bacterium
ACCCCGGCGCGACCAGCGCCGTGGCGTACTTCCAGTATTTCGGCGTGCCCGCCGCCACGCTGGTCAGCTACTGGGACGTCGCGGGCCTGTGCCCCGGCGGGCAGACAGTGCAGACCGGCCTGCGCGACCTCACCCCTGTCCGCGTGTCGGCGTACTGGGCCGGGTCCTGGTATGACGTGGCCAGCCAGTACGTGCAGGCCTGGCCGGTGGAGATGCCGGACCTGCCGCAGTACGGGCTGTCGAAGATGAAGGCCGCCGACGCGCTCGCGGTCATGGCGTCGTGCACGATGCCGAGCGCCGAGCAGGGCCAGATCCTCATCGACAACCCCTACGCCTACCTGCCGTGCAACGAGCAGTACCTCACCCAGACCACAGGACTCACGGCCGCCACGTCCACGCTGACGAGCTACCAGTTCTCCGAGGCGCAAGGCCTCCAGGCAGCGAACCTGGCCCGGTCCAACCAGAAGTCCGGCATGTACGTCGACGGCGGCGGCCAGCAGGCCCAGACCGGGCTGGCGCTCAACCTCCTCGGCGACCAGGGCACCGGCATGGGCACCTCCGCCTACTCCGGCACCCAGGGCTCCGGGGCGGGCCCGGGCATCATCTACGCCGACCCGGCGCTGCCATCCCCCGGTAACGCGGCCGGGCAGAACGGAGTCACCGCCGAGTGCTGGTTCGTGCAGGACGACCACAACTCACCGTCGCTCATGGCCGCCTACGCGAACCCGTCGCCCTATGCGCCCTCCCAGCTGCCGCCGGTCGCGGTGTCACCCGGGCTGCTTGGCGCCGCGTGGGTCATCCAGGCCGGCGGGACGCCCCCCCTCGGCATCCTGACCGCCTACTTCCCGTTCGGCGGGCTCGCCGTGAATTACACCCCGTCGGCTTCGGCGCAGCACGTCGCGCTCGTCCTCACCCCGCAGGCCGGGTCCGGGAACTGGACTGTGGCCCTGTGGCTGAACGGCGTACTCGGCCAGTCGGTGACGCTCAGCGGCAGCCAGGTGCTCGGGTGGACCGCGCTCACCCTCGCCGGGGCCCGGTACGGCTTCGGCCAGGCGCCCGGCAGGGGCAACATCGTCCTCGGCCACGCCGCCGTCACCGCGGCCGCCCTGTCTCCCGCCCGGATCGCCGCGCACTACAACACGGGCATCCTCGGCACCGTCTCCGGCCAGGCGGGTGACACCCCGCAGCAGCGGGTGGCGTCGATCCTGTGCTGGGGGGCGCTCGGGATCCCGCGGGGCGGCCCGATGACCTTCCAGGGCGCCACGGAGAACGTGCTGATCGGGCCGGCGTACAGCGTCGGCGGGTCCACGGCCACGGACGCCGTCGGCGTCGTCACGACCTCCGAGGGTGGCGTGGCCACCACGATGCCGAACGGCTACCTGACCTACCTGCCGAGATGGTGGCTCTACAACCTGCCCTCGGCGGTGACATTCGGCGACAACTCGCAGGGCGGCGAGGTGCCGTTCCTGCGCGGCCAGGCGTTCGACCTGGACACCACCTACCTGTATGACCAGAGCGCGGTCACCCGGGTCGACGGGCCCGCCACGTCGATCACGGCGACGTGGCGCGACCTGACCGCAGGCGATCGGTACTTCACCCGGTCCGCGCTGACCCAGCAGATCGAGACGACCAGCGATTACGACGCCTACGACGCCTCGACCTGGCTGACCGGGAAGTACAAGGAGCCAGTGGTCCGCGTCCGGACCATGACCATCGACGCGGC
>JAICWX010000595.1 GCA_025934635.1 Streptosporangiaceae bacterium
CGCCGGTGAGCGCGACCAGGCGGGTGCGGTCGGACAGCACCGCGGCCACCGCCTGCGGGCTCAGCTCGCCGGTCGCCGGGTCGAACTCGGCCCAGCGCAGTGTCGCCCCGGCCGCCTCGGCCGCGTAGACCCAGGGCCGGACGTTGGCGTCGTGGTCGAGCCGGGTGACCACGACCTCGTCCCCGGGCCGCCAGGTCTTGGCCAGGGCCCGGGAGAAGTCGAAGGTGAGCTGGGTCATGCTCCGGCCGAACACGACGCCCCGCGGTTCCACGGCGAGCAGGTCGGCGACGGCCTGGCGGGCGGCCCGCACGGCGTCCTCGGCGGTCCGCTCGGCCGAAGTCACCGAGCCCCGGTTCGCGATCGCCGCCACCAGGGTGGCGCGGACCGCGTCGCCGACCACGTCCGGCACCTGTGAGCCGCCCGGGCCGTCGAAGTGCGCGGCGCCCTGCTTCAGGGCCGGGAAGTGGGCGCGGACCGCCGAGACGTCGTAGTTCATGCCACCAACCTAACTTGATCACGATCGGGTTCATCGGGGCGCCGGTACCGCGTGCGATGCGCAGCGGCGCCGCCACGTAAAAGGCGTCAAACACCCCGTCCTGCGCGCAATCGGCGGCCCAGTCCTCCAGCCACAGCGCCTCGTGGAACGAGACGCCCAGGTTGCGCAGCAGCAGGACGTGCAGCGGGAAGCCGGCGTCGAGCTCGGCGTTGTGCGCCTGCTCGTTGCACATCGTGTCGCTGCCCAGGCCGGCCAGGTCGTGCCCGGCCACGAACTCGAGAAGGCCGGGCTCCCAGGTCAGGCCGGGCTCGTCGAAGTCGGCGTAGAACGCCTCCGGACCGTCCTCGTAGAACACCCGGAAGATGCCGGTGCGCAGCAGCAGGATGTCACCGCGCCGCAGCTCGGTGCGCTGCGCCGCCAGCGCGCCCTCGACGTCGGCCACGGTAATGTGCCGGTGCATCGGAAGGTGCCTGGTCCCCTCGTGCCGGGGCAGGTCGACCAGCACCGCCCGGCCCACGATGCCCCGTTCGGCCAGCGCGCCGATGCTCGCCCGGGCCAGCCCGCCGACCGTCGTCCCGGCCGGATGGCCGTTCCACAGCCGGTCACCGCACCAGGCGTGGCCGAGCGCGTCCATGTGGGTGGTGCCGTGGCACGGCAGGGAGATGCTGTCCTCGGCGAACTTCGCGCCGCCGGGCAGCGGCGCCGCCCGGCCGTCGGCGTAGTAGCTCTCGTCGTGGTCCATGGTGTGCCGGGCCGGCGGACGCCCCGGCAGGACGGGATCCCCTTCCGGGCGGAACAGCGGCAGGGCCAGCGAGAACCGCCTGCCGGTGCGGATGCAGGCCGCCGCGGACGCCGCCACCAGCGCGTCGTCCAGCAGGTTGGCCCGGCCGATCTCGTCCTGCTCGCCCCACCGGCCCCAGTCCTTGCGCTCAGACTCATAGCGGTGGGCGCCGTCGGAATCGGAGACGGTCACGCCCGCGCCCCCCGGACCGGAGCAACCGGCGCGTCCTCGTCGGCCGCGGCCGCCATGCCCTCGGCCTCGGACAGCCCGCGGCCGATCCGCGCCGCCGCCCCCGGCACCGCGACGACCGCGACCAGGCCGATCACCAGCCAGGCGGCCACGATGTAGGGGAAGTAGTCGTACGGCTGCGGCGGCCGGGGGTACAGCTCGTTGTACATCGTGTAGGCCAGCACGGCGAAGCCGAGCAGCGGGATGATCAGCACCGCCTTGCGCCGGGCGTCCCTGGCCATCAGCCGGACCGCGCCCAGGTCCACCATCGCGTAGGCCACCAGCAGGCTCAGCGTCCCGATCGTGCCGAGGTAGAACGACGTGGTCAGGGCGGCGTTGCCGGCCGCGTACATGATGATCACCATGGCGGCCGCGAACGCCAGCACCACGGTGAGCGCCGAGGCCGGCGCGCCGTTGCGGCCCACCCCGGCCAGCCGGGACTGCGGCCGGGTGTCGCGGGCCAGCGCGAAGATCAGCCGGCCGCCGCCCAGGGTGGACCCCAGCGCGGCCGAGAACGCGCTGACCGTGGCGCCGAGCTCGAGGACCTGCGCCATCGCGGTGGTGAAGTAGGTACGGGACAGGTCGAACAGCGGTCCCGAGGACGAGGCGAAAGCGGTGCCGTCCTTATTAGTGATGCCGAACCCCATCGCCATCACCGCGACGCAGAACACGTAGAAGACGACGCCGGCCGCGATCGCGATGCTCAGCGCCCGCGGGATGCTGCGGCGCGGGTTACGGGTCTCCTCGCCCAGCGAGGCCGCCCCCTCGAACCCGGCGAACGCGGTGAAGCCGAACACCGAGGCCAGCACCAGGCTGTGGAAGCTCACGCCGCCGGGCAGGCTGAACACGGTGAGGGTCAGGTGGTTGCCGTGGGCGCCGCCGGCCAGCCGGGCGATGACCACAACCAGCACGATCAGCATGACGATGATCGACAGGCCCTCGACCGACAGCAGGATGCGGCCGATCCGGGCGATGTCCCGGACCGCCAGCAGGAAGATCACGGCGATGAAGATCAGCGCGAACAGCAGCCAGTTCGCCCCGGGCCAGATCCCGGTGTCCTTGCAGAACAGCGTCAGGAAGTAGGCCGAGGCGGCGGCGCTGGCCGGGGTGTAGATGAGGTAGGTGCCGAGCAGCGCCCAGCCGGAGAAGAACCCGGCCCGCGGCCCGAGGGTCACCCCGGTCAGGCCGTACACCGAGCCGGCGTGGCTGAAGTAGCGGCACAGGTAGACCAGCCCGGCGCCGACCAGGATCACGCCGACCCCGGACAGGATGAAGGCGAGCGGGGCGGCCCGGCCGACGTAGAGCGCGGGCGCGCCGCCGTAGACGGCGATGGCCAGCGTGGGCGACATCATCGCGATCGACAACGCGAGGCTCTGCCAGGTGCGGAGCTCCCGGCGGAGCCCCTGGGGGGACTGACTCATGGCGGGCGACCTTTCAGAGCGATTCGTCGGCGGACAGGAGACATTCGGTGAGGGCGTGCACGCCGGCCAGGACGTCGCCGGTGTCGGTCCATTCCTCCGGGCAGTGGCTGCGCCCGTCCCGGGACGGGACGAAGATCATCGC
>JAICWX010000119.1 GCA_025934635.1 Streptosporangiaceae bacterium
CTGATGTCGGAGAAGGGGATCGGCCGGGACACCACGCTGGTCCTCTACGGGGACAAGAACAACTGGTGGGCCGCCTACGCGCTGTGGGTGTGCTCGCTGTTCGGGCACCAGGACGTGCGGTTGATGGACGGCGGGCGGGCCAAGTGGATCGCCGAGGGGCGCCCGGTCAGCACCGGCACCCCCAAGCCCGCGCCCGCCGACTACCCGGCGGTCGACCGTGACGACACCAGGCTCCGCGCCTTCAAGGAGCAGGTCCTCGGCCACCTCGGCCAGCCCATGATCGACGTCCGCTCGCCCGGCGAGTACAGCGGCGAGCTGCTGCACATGCCCGACTACCCGCAGGAGGGCGCGCTGCGCGGCGGCCACATCCCCGGCGCCAAGAGCGTCCCGTGGGCCCGTGCCGCGGCGGAAGACGCCACCTTCAAGAGCCGCGCCGAGCTCGAGGCCATCTACCAGGGCGAGGCCGGGCTGTCGGCGGACGACGACGTGGTCGTCTACTGCCGGATCGGCGAGCGGTCCAGCCACACCTGGTTCGTCCTGCAGCACCTGCTCGGGTTCGGTCACGTGCGCAACTACGACGGCTCGTGGACCGAGTGGGGTAACAGCGTCCGGGTCCCGATCACCCAAGGGGACAGCCCGTGACCGCCCAGCCTTCGACTGGCCACCATCCGGCCGGCCAGCCTGCGGGCGGCCAGCCCGCGGGCGGCGCCCTGCATCCCCGGCTGCAGGAGATCGCCGACGACTTCACCTCCATGGCCGACAAGGACCGGCTGCAGCTGCTGCTGGAGTTCTCCCAGGAGCTGCCGGCCTTGCCGGAGCGCTATGCCGCGCACCGGGACCTGATGGAACCGGTGCCGGAGTGCCAGACGCCGCTGTTCCTGGCCGTGGAGGTCGAGCCGGACGAGGTCGTGCACCTGTTCTTCGACGCGCCCGCCGAGGCGCCCACCACCCGCGGCTTCGCCGCGATCCTGCACGCCGGCCTGGACGGGCTCGGCGCGCAGGAGGTGCTGGATACCCCGGCCGAGTTCTCCAGCCGGCTCGGGCTGTCCGACCTGGTGAGCCCGCTGCGGCTGCGCGGCATGGCCGCGATGCTGACCCGGATCAAGCGCCAGGTGCGGGAGCAGCGAGAAGCGCGCTGAGCTGCTGCGCGTTGACGTGCGCCCAGTCGCGGTAGCAGTTGTTGAACACCACGTGGGTGACGTCGGCCTGGCCGGCCAGGCCGGCCAGCCGGTCGGCCCAGCCGGCTAGCTCGTCGTCGCCGTACCGGTAGCCGAACTTCTCCGCGATGTCCTTGCTCGTCCACTTCTCCGAGTGGCCGTGCAGCCGCACCACGGCCAGGTCGCTGGTCGCGGCCAGCACCGGGGGGATGGAGCTGGGGTAGCCCTGCGGCATGTCCACGCACACGTACGGCAGCCCGTTGCCGGCCAGGAAATCCAGCGTCTCGCGCTGGTTGTCCTCGGTCATCCAGGTGTGGTTGCGGAACTCGACGCAGATCCGGCGCGGCGCGACCCGCTGCGCGCAGGCCAGGATGTACTCCTTGTTCGCCCGCGAGATCGGGAACCAGGGCGGGAACTGGAACAGGATCGCGCCCAGCTTCCCCGCGCCCGATCCGGGGGGCCCGGGTTCGGAGGAGCCACGCAGCGGCTCGAGCGCGGCCAGGAACCGGTCCCAGGCCGCCTCGGCCACCGCCGGGTCGACGTCCTTGAGGTACACCCGGTCCTGGCCGGCCGGGGCCGCGGCTTCGCGCAGGTCCGCGGGCAGTGCCCGCACCGGGGTGGGATGCTGGGTGAACAGGCTGAACGCCTTGATGTTGAAGGTGAACCCGGCCGGGGTCCGTTCCGCCCAGGCCCGCGCGGTCTGCTCGGCGGGCAGCGCGTAGTAGGTGGCGTCCACCTCCACCAGCGGAAACTGGCTGGCGTAGTACCGCAGCCGCTGTTCCGGCGTCCGCGCCTCAGCGGGGTACCAGCCGGCCGCGATCAGTGACCGGTCCGTCCAGCCGGCTGTACCTACCCGGATCTGTCCCATGCCGGCCAAGCTACATAACGTTCTACATAATCAGCACGTTGTGGCGTAAGTGGCCGCGGAGTATCTTTCAGCCTGGGTGGGGTCTGCGCGGCCGTTGGGGAGACGGCAGGGACCTCCGGGGAGGGATTGTGGTCGAAGGAAATTCCGGGCTGCTCGTTCACCAGCCTGAAACTGCTTATTTAATGCCCGTTATCCGGGTCCGGGACGAGCCGGAGTACGTGCTGGTCACGCTGGCCGGCGAAATCGACTACGCCGCCGTGGCCGGGCTGCGCGAGCGGTTGTTCGCGCTCACGGCCAGCGGGCGGCCGGTGGTGACCGACCTGGACCAGGTCAGCTTCATCGACGCCGCCGGGATCGGCGTGCTGGCCGGGGCAGCCCGGCGGGCCGCCGTCCACGGGTCGACGTTGCCCGTGGTCTGCGCCCGGCGCCAGACCCGGCGGCTGTTCCGGCTCACCGGGCTGGACCGGGTGGTCTCGCTGGCCGGAGACCTGCCCGAGGCGCTGCGACTGCTGGCCGCGCCCGTCCCGGCCGGGGCGGCGGTCTGATCAGCGGGGACTGACAGTCATGTTCTAGGGGAGGGATGGTAGTTCAGGTGAACTATGCGCGATTGGATGGGCCGGACCTGACCGCGGACCCGCGGGCAGTGTCCGAGGGATACACGGACGGCGTGCACTGGACCATCCAGGCCGAGGGCGACCGCGCCGGAGTGCTCAGCACGGTCGTGACGTACACCAGCGGGGGCGCGGCCGCGAGCTTCAGCGTGCTCGGCGCCTCGCTGCACAACGGGCAACTGCTCAGCATGTGGGTGGGCCGGGAGCGGGACGCGCGCCCGTTCCTGCTGCTGCGGGCCGCGCCGGTAGTGACGCACGTGACGGCGGTGCTGGCCAGCGGCGACCGGCGCGAGATCGCGATGTCCCAGGTGATCGAGGATTTCCGGCTCCGGTTCGGTGGCGTGCCGCTCCCGGAGGACGACCCGCTCGCGAGCGTGGAGCTCAGCGGTCCGCCCGGCGGCACGCAGGTGATCGAGCTGTGGCGCCCGCCCCGGCTGGCCTCGCCCCGGCCGGTCCCGGCCAGCTCGTTCTCACCCGGGTTGATCCCGTCCCAGGCGGGTCCCTCCCAACCGGTCCCGTCTTAACCGCTCCCGTCCCAACACCGGCCAGGCGCGGCGCTATCCTGACGCGCCCAGGGTCGCGCTCGCGCGCCGGGCTCCCGCAGGCGGCGACAGGCACCACAGGCAGCACGCGCACAGCCACTACCAGTGGTTACCTAACGGAAAACAGCACCCAAGTCGCAGATATGGGGCAAAAGTTACATACCGGGATACATGGATCTGACCATGCGGCCGGGGCGGAGCGCCCGGTACGTTCAGTATTGGCGAGGTCTGGGCTGCCGCCAGGGGTGGTGGCGCTCACCTGACGGGGCTGCGTACGCGCGCCCGCCGCGCCGGCCGCGCCGTCGCGCCGGCCGGCCATCAATACTGCGTGACCAGGGGCGGGAACCGCTGGGGGGAAGGACGTGAGTTCGGCTGAACTTGGTACAACGGCCCGCGCCGGGGCTCGTCGCTGACCGGCTGACCGAACTAGCCCAGCAAGAAGCCTCCGGCGCCCTGCAAGTCGACGGCGATCCCGGCGGGACCATCTACCTGAGCGACGGCCGGCTCGCCTTCGCCGAATCGGAGATCGTCCCCGACCTGGGCGCCCGGCTGGTCAACTCCCGTCGCCTCGGGGTCGACCAGTGGCGCCGGGCCCAGCGCGACAGCCAGCCGTATGGCTCCGCGGGCGACCTGCTGCTGCGCCGGGGCCTGCTCGACGCGGCCGAATGGCAGACCCTGGTCCGTTCCGCGGCCCTGGACGCGCTGCTCGCCCTGGCCAGCCAGCTGGTCCGGGCCCGGGCCGGAGCGTGCACCTGCTTCGTCCCGCACCGGGCGTTCCGGTGCCCGGGACCGGCGCTCGGCCTGGACATCGGATCGGCCTGGGAGCACGCCTGGCAGGAGGCCGTGCGGCTGGCCGGCTACGACGTCGCGCCCGATGCCCGGCTCCGGCTGCGCGGCCGGTCCCGGCTGGTCTTCGGGCGCGAGGCGAACGCGGTGCTGGGGCAGATGGACGGCCGCGCCACCATCCGCGAGCTGGCCTGGCGTAACGGCCTGGCCCTGTTCGCCATGATGGACTGGGCCGCGCGGCTGGTCCAGGACGGCGTGTGCGCCATCACCAGCCCGGAGTACGCCGCTGTCCGCCAGCAGAACGCGGCCGTCCAGTGGACCCCGCCGGACCTGAGCCTGCTCGGCCGGGTCCTGACCAAGCTCAGGCAGCTGGACTAGCGCCCGCTGAAGCGCCCGCCCGCCGCGGCCAGGTCGCCCGCCATCCGCCCGGGCGACGCAGCCGAGTAGTCCCTGCCGTGCAGCCGGATGGTCACGCTCCTCCGACACGACGGTCAGGTGACGGGGTAAGCCAGCCGAACTCCGTGGAGAGCCGCACCACGTTGGTCAAGGTGCCCGCTCCCGCGATGCCGACCTCCACCTCGTCACCCGGCACGAGGGTGAAGCTCAGCTCGGGAACCAGCCCGGTCCCGGTGGACAGCATCACGCCCTGCGGAAACGACGCCGACCGGAACAGGTACTCCACCAGGTCGGACAGCGAGCGGTGCAGCTGACCGGTCGACGTCGAACCGGACCACGCCACCGCACCGCCCCGGCGCACCGCGACAGAAATAGCCAGCGCACCGAGACCGTCAGAGAGCTCCCACACCGGGGTGATGCCGGGCCCGAGGGCGCACGCCCCGGCGTAGATCTTCGCCTGCGGCAGGTACAGCGGGTTCTGCCCCTCGATGTCCCGGGACGACACGTCGTCGCAGATCGTCACGCCGACGATCTCACCGGAAAAGCTGCAGACCAGGGCGAGCTCGGGCTCGGGCACGCTGATCGCGGAGTCCGGCCGGATCCCGATCGGCTCGCCGTCCCCGCAGACCCGCCAGGCCGGGCTCTTGAAGAACAGCTCAGGCCGCTGCGCCTCATAAACCCGCGCATACACATCGGCGACGTCACTCTCTTCCTGGCGCGCCGCGCTGGACCGTTCGTAGGTGACGCCGCACGCCCACACCTCGGTCAGCCCGTCGACCGGCGGCAGCAACCGGGGCGACCCGGCCACCAAAGCGCCGGGCGACGACACCACCGACCGCATCCGGTCCAGCGGCATGCTGAGCAGCTCGGCGATGGATCCGACGGGCAGCACCCGCGTACCCGCCTCGCCGGTGACCCCGACCCGGACCCCGTCCGGCCCCGCGTACCTGATGATCTGCACGGCTCTGTGTTCCTCCTCGGTAATCAGTGACCGGTAAAGATAGGGGCCCGCTTCTCCGCAAAGGCCGAACGTCCCTCAGCCGCATCCCGCGTCCCCATGCAGATCGCCTGCATCTCCCGCTCATACTGGATAGCTTGCTCCAGCCCCATGCTCCGCGCCGCGAGCAGGTCGGCCTTAGCCGCCATCGCCTCGTGCACCGTGATCGGATCCCCGCCCGAGACTTCATTGTATGACGTCATACATATGACATCATGGCAATGGTCTAGCCTGGCAGGCAGACACAACTGAGGAGCTGCCGTGGACCGGATTGTCGATCCGTCACTGGGATCGGCCCTGCTGGCCGAGCACGCGTCCCGGCGCCGGAGCGGCGCCCGGCTCGGCTCCGCGGTGGTGGCCAAGCTGGTCGAGGACATCGTCGGCGGCGAGTACCAGCCCGGCGATACCCTGCCGACCGAGGCTGACCTGGGCACCGAGTTCGGGGTCAGCCGGACGGTGATCCGCGAGTCGGTGATGCTGCTCCAGGACAAGGGCCTGGTCCGGATCATCCAGGGCAAGGGCACCCTGGTCCTGGACCCGCAGGCGTGGAACATGATCGACGACGTGATCCTGTCCGCCGTGGTCAGGCACGACGACACCCTCGGCATCCTGGACGAGCTGATCGTGGTCCGGGCCGCCCTGGAGCGCGAGATGGCCGCGGCCGCCGCCGACCGCGCCACCGGTGTCCAGCTCGAGCTGATCAGCGAGGCGTTCGCCGCGATGCGCCGGTCCGCCGCCGACACCGACGCGTTCGCCCTGGCCGACGTGAGCTTCCACGGCCTGGTCATGGAGATCTCCGGCAACCGGCTGGCCCGGGCCATCGTGTCCAGCATCCACGACAAGGCCCGCGCCACCCTGCGCTACCACGGCGCGACCTCGGCCGGCATGATCGAGCAGACCCTCGAGGAACACCGCGCGATCGTCGAGGCGATCGCCCGCCGCGACGCGCCGGCCGCCAACCAGGCCATGCACGACCACATCACCAGCGCCTGGGCCCGCCGCCGTCCCGCCCAAGCCTAAAACCTTTCCACCGAACGGAGCCCCTGCTACGCCCCCGCCACCCGCTTTCGCCGTCCGGCCCGGCCCGCCCCGTAGGCCGCCGCCGACCCGAAGATGAGCACCAGCAGCCCGTAGATCCCCAGCGGCGCGGCCGCCGCCGCCCCGAACGCGCTGGCGGCGATGCCCGCCGCCACCGCGAAGTCCCGCATCCCCGTCGTCAGCACGATGGCGGTCCGCCGTTCCGGCGCCGCCCCGCGCGCCAGCAAACCGCCCAGGCCCGCCGCCCCGGCCAGGTAGACAACCAGGGCGAGCACGATGCCGGCCTCGCTCGCCCGCACCTGGATCTGGCTGGCCACCTGCCACAGCAGCACCAGCAGGCTGACCGTGCCGACCACCCGGGCCAGCGGCTGCTCCCGTCCGTGAAAAGGGTCGGCCGAGCGCAGCGCCGACCCCGCCGCCAGCGGCAGCGCCACCACCAGGGCCAGCGTGACCAGCAGGGACAGCTGCGAGGCGGACGAATGCGCCCCGGCCAGGCTGAGAATGGGCCCGGCCAGCAGCACGGTCGCCGCCGTGGACGCGGCCAGCAGGCCCGCCGCCAGCACCGCGTCCCCGCCCGCCAGGCCGGTCAGCGCGACCGAGGCGACCTCGGCCGGCGCCACCCCCGCCGCCAGGATGCCGCCCCGCGCGGCGGCGCCGGTGGTCAGGTGGCTGGCCAGCCAGGCGAGGGCGGGCAGCCCGACGGTGGCGGCCGGGAGCACCACCGCCAGCCGCCGCCCGGCCGTCCGGACCGCGCCCATCTCGGCGAACGTCATCGCGGTGCCGGTGCAGAACACCAGGATCGCCAGCGCGATCAAGATGCCGTCGGCCGCCTCGGCCCGCCGTCCCGGCGCGGGGAAGCCGATGCCGATCGCCGCCGTGACCAGCACCAGCGGCAGCAGGAACTTCTCGAGTGCGTCCGCCAGCCGCGCGAGCCGCGGCTCCGGTGAGCTCAGTAGGGCCCGCCCGGGATCCAGTTGGTGCCGGCCAGCGGCACCCGGGCCATCGCGGCCGCCTCGACCGTCAGCGCGACCAGGTCGTCGGGCTCCAGGTGGTGCACGTCGGACTTGCCGCAGGCCCGCGCCAGCGAGGTCAGCTCCATGGTCAGCGCCTTGAGGTAGTTGGTCACCCAGCGGGCCCCGGTCTCCGGGTCGAGCCGCTCGCTCAGCCCCGGGTCCTGGGTGGTCACCCCCACCGGGCACATCCCGGTGTGGCAGTGGTGACAGCGGCCGGGCACGGTCCCCAGCGCAGCATAGTCCGCGGTCGCGTCCGCGTCCGCCGCACCGTGCCGGTAGGTGGGCTTGTTGCAGCCCAGCGCGATCAGCGCGCCCACCCCGATCGAGACCGCGTCCGCGCCCAGCGCCAGCGCCTTGGCCACGTCGGCGCCGGACCGGATGCCGCCCGAGACGATCAGCTGGACCTCGTGCTGCATGCCGATGTCGCGCAGCGCCTCGGCCGCCAGCCGCACCGCGGGCATCGTCGGGATGCCCGAGTGCTCGATGAACACCGTCTGGGTGGCCCCGGTGCCGCCCTGCATCCCGTCCACCACCACGACGTCCGCGCCCGACGCCACCGCCAGCTTGACGTCGTGCTCCACCCGGGTCGCGCCGAGCTTGACGTACACCGGCTTCTCCCAGCCGGTCGCCTCGCGCAGCTCCTCGATCTTGATCCGCAGGTCGTCCGGGCCGGTCCAGTCCGGGTGCCGCGACGCGGACCGCTGGTCGATGCCGGGCGGCAGGGTGCGCATCCCGGCCACCCGCTCGCTGACCTTCTGGCCGAGCAGCATGCCGCCGCCGCCGGGCTTGGCGCCCTGGCCGATGACGATCTCGATCGCGTCGGCGGCGCGCAGGTCCTCCAGGTTGAAGCCGTAACGGGACGGCAGGCACTGGTAGACCAGCAGCTTGGAGGCCTTGCGCTCCTCCGGCGTCATCCCGCCGTCGCCGGTGGTGGTGGAGGTGCCCGCGGCCGTCGCGGCCCGGCCCAGCGCCTCCTTGGCCTGCGCCGACAGCGCGCCGAAGCTCATCCCGGCGATCGTGATCGGGATGGCCAGCTCCAGCGGGCGGCTGGCGTACCGGGTGCCGAGCACGGTCGTGGTGTCGCACTTCTCCCGGTAGCCCTCCAGCGGGTACCGGGTCAGCGACGCGGTCAGGAAGGTCAGGTCGTCGAAGGTGGGCAGCGCCCGCTTGGCGCCCCAGCCGCGGATCTCGTACCGGCCCTCGTCGGCCATCTGGTGAATCTGGCCGATGACCTCGGCCCCGAAGGTGTGGCTGGGCTCCGTCCAGGGGTCCATCAGTACCTCTGATCCTTCAGCGCGTCGAAGCGGTACAGCGTCCGCGCCGAGCCGACCCGGGTCACGTCCTGCGCCCGGATGTGCCCGAAGCCCGCGGCCGCCGCCAGCTCGCGGACCCGGGCCACGTCCGCGTCGGTCAGCTCCTCGACCCGGGCGTCCGCGCCCAGCGAGCGGATCTTGCCGGCCACGTAGATGACCGCCTCGTAGAGCGAGTCGCCCAGCGAGCCGCCGGCGTCGCCGCCGATGAGCATGGTGCCTGCCTGGGCCATGAACCCGCTCATGTGCCCGACGTCGCCGGCCACCGCGACCGTACCGCCCTTGAGCGAGATCCCGGCCCGGGACGACGCGTCGCCCTCGATGACGATCAGCCCGCCGTGCGCCGACGAGCCGGCCGATTCCGACGCGTTGCCGCGGACCCGCAGCGTGCCCGACATCAGGTTCTCCCCGGCCGACCAGCCGGTGAAGCCCTCGACGGTGATGTCCGGGCCGTCGCCAAGCCCGCCGGTGAAGTAGCCGGCGTTGCCGCCGATGGTGATGTCCAGCCGGGTCGACAGGCCGACGGCCAGGTTGTGCTGGCCGCGGGCCTCGGTCAGCCGCACCGCGGTCCCGTCCGGCAGCTGCCGCAGCGCCGCGTTGATCGCCCGGACCGACAGCTCGGCGCAGCTCAGCTCGACGGCGGCCTGCTTGACGCTGCTCTGGTCGGCGCTGTTCTGGTCGACGGCGGTTACGCCGTCCATGTGTAGAGCTCCTCCGGGGCGGGCTCGAAGACCTCGGCCTGCTCGATGCCGGGCAGGTCGGCCAGGGCCACGTACTCCGAGCCGACCGCGACATAGTCGGCGGTCTGCGCGATGACCATCGGCTTGCAGGCGAACGAGTCCCGCACCACGGCCAGCGAGTCGCGGGTCGCGACCAGCAGCGTGTAGAACCCGTCGAAGACCTTCATCATCCGGCGCAGCGCCTCGGCCAGGTCGGCCCCGGCCGCCAGTTCCCGCGCGATGTAGCGGGCGGCGACCTCGGAGTCGTTGTCGGTGTCGAACCGCACCCCGGCGTCGGTCAGGTCGCGCCGGATGCCGGCGTAGTTCGAGAACGACCCGTTGTGCACCAGGGCCAGGTCGGGGGCGACCGCGAACGGGTGCGAGTGCTCGGTGGTGACGGCCGACTCGGTCGCCATCCGGGTATGCCCGACGCCCTGGTAACCCGCCATCCGGTCCACGCCGTAGCGGGCGCAGACGTCCGGGGCGGGCCCGGTGCCCTTGTACACCTCGATCGCGCTGCCGAACCCGAACACCCCGACCTGCGCGTCGATCCCCGCCAGCCGGTCCCGGAACTGCTCCGGGGCCAGCTCGGTGACCAGGATCGCGTCCCGGCCGCGGCGGCGTACCTCCGGCGGCCCCGTATCGCCCGCCTCATCGAGCGCACGGGCCAGGCCGTCCCAGTCGTAGCCGTCCCGGGGGGCGCGCAGCGAGTACTTGGTCCTGGTAGCGCCGGGCGGCGCCGCGTCACCGTAGATGGCCACCCCGGTGGAGTCGGGGCCGCGCCCGGCCAGCATGCCCAGCATCGGCACCAGCAGCTCGCCGAGCCGGGGGCGCAGTCCGGGGTTGGTGATCTGGAGGCCAGCGATCCCGCACATAATCCCGAACCTCCTGGCTAGGGCCGCCGCTATGGCACGAGGCTAACACGGAGGCGATTCGCCGATCCACCGTGGTGAAACTTCGTTTCTTGAATATCAACCGCTTACCGACGTATTCCGCCATGGACATTGATCACAATCCCGTGCTACACAAGGTTTACCTAGAGTGGACGGCCCTCGGGTGTCCCCGGCAGGTGAAGGAGCCGCATGAACGGCATAGAAGCTGCTGAGGCCGACCTGCGGGCACGGGCGGAATCCGACGGCGTCGAGTTCTTCTTCGCCATGTTCGTCGACATGCACGGCAAGCCCTGCGCCAAGATGATCCCGGTCCAGGCGCTGAGCGTGCTGACCGGCGGCGGGGCCGGCTTCGCGGGGTTCGCGGCCGGGCCGATGGGGCAGACCCCGGCCGACCCGGACATGATCGCCGTGCCCGACCTGGACTCCTACACCCTCGCGCCCTGGCAGCCGGGCCTGGCCGTGGTGCAGTGCGACATCCACGTCGAGGGGGAGCCGTGGCCGTACACGCCGCGGCTGATCCTCAAGGGCGTGCTCGAGCGGGCCCGGGCCCGCGGCCTGGTCTACAACGTGGGCTGCGAGGCCGAGTACTTCCTGGTCCGGCGGACCGAGGACGGCGGCATCGAGGTGGCCGACCCGCTCGACCGCTCCGGCGCGCCGTGCTACGACGCCAAGGGCCTGACCCGCATGTACGAGCACCTGACCACGGTGTCGAAGTACATGAATCAGCTCGGCTGGTCCAACTACGCCAACGACCACGAGGACGCGAACGGCCAGTTCGAGCAGAACTTCGCCTACTCCGACGCGCTGACCAGCGCGGACCGGCTCATCTTCTACCGGTACATGGTGCACACGCTGGCGCACCAGGCCGGCATGGCGGCCACGTTCATGCCCAAGCCGTTCGCCGACCTGACCGGGAACGGCCTGCACATGCACTCCAGCCTGTGGGACGCGCAGACCGGCGCCGAGCTGTTCGCCGACCCGGACGACCCGCGCGGCCTGGGCCTGTCGCCGATGGGCTACTCCTATGCGGCCGGGCTGATCGACCACGCCCAGGCGCTGGCCGCGATCACCTGCCCGACGGTGAACTCCTACAAGCGGTTCGGCGTGGGCGCCCCGAACTCCGGCGCGACCTGGGCGCCGGCCTACGCCACCTACGGCGGCAACAACCGCACCCAGATGCTGCGCATCCCCGAGGGCGGCCGGATCGAGAACCGCGGCTGCGACGGCGCCGCCAACCCCTACCTGGCCATGGCCGCGCAGCTGGCCGCGGGCCTGGACGGCATCGACCGGGAGCTGGATCCGGGCGAGCCCAACCGCGACAACCTGCACGCGCTCCCGGCCGGGGAAGTGGCCAAGCGCGGCATCACATCCCTGCCGCCGACCCTGCTGCACGCCGCCGACGCCCTCGTCGCCGACGAGGTGCTGCGGGAAGCCCTGGGCAAGACGCCCGGCGGGGACTACGTGGACTACTACGCCAAGGTCAAGCGCGAGGAATTCCAGGCTTGGCACTCCGTGGTCAGTGACTGGGAGACCAGCCGCTACCTGACTTTGTTCTAGGGCGACGGCGCAGCAGCCTCCCCCCGGCCATCACCGAAGGGCAGCGCGATGGCGGCGATATTCAGCACAGGCGAACCGGTGCCGGAGAAAGGCCTGGTCAAGGGCACTAACTGGTGGGGCGCGTTCGTCATCGGCCTGGCCGGGACGATCCTGGTCACCGGCATCGCGCCCTACGTGGTGGAGGGCACCGGGGCGCTCGGCATCATCCTCATGGGCGTGATGACGATCGCGGGCTGCTTCCTGTGCCTGTGCCTGGCCGAGCTGGCCACCATCTGGCCGGACCGGACCGGCGGGATCCCGTCGTTCGCCACCGAGTCGTTCCGGCCGCTGGTCGGGGACAAGGTGGCCCGGCACATCGGCGGCACCTCGGGCTGGGCCTACTGGCTGGGCTGGTTCCCGGTCGCGCCCATCAACGTCATCCTGACCGCGTCCTACCTGGCCGTGCTGTTCAACTTCAGCCCCGGCCACACCATCGACCCGGTCGGGACGACCTGGGGCACGCCGATCGGGCTCACCCTGGTCGGCGTCTGCTTCCTGCTGCTGCTGGTCATCTTCGTCCCGTCCTACCTCGGGATCCGGCTCGGCGCCGCCTTCGCCACCGTGCTCGGCGTGCTGTCCATGCTGCCGATCACCGCGATGATCTTCCTGCCGTTCTTCAAGTCCGGCTCGCTGCACTGGGGCAACGTGGCCGGCTTCCACACCCCCGCGGGCGTGCACCTCAACCTCGCGTTCATCTGCGCGTGGTTCTTCCCGATCCTGTGGAACGTGATCGCGATGGAGGCCGCCGCCTGCTACGTCGGCGAGTGCCGCGGCGGCGCCCGCGACGCCAAGATCGCCCTGACCGCCGAGGGCATCTTCGGCATGTTCATCTACATCGCCACCCCGCTGGTGTTCGTGGCCGTACTCGGCCTGGCCCTGACCACCGCCGACCCGCTGACCCTGTACCTGAGCTACACCGACCACATCTTCGGTCACGCGTCCTGGGTGCGCTGGTTCATCGGCATCCCGCTGATCCTGGCCCTGGGCCTGTCGGTGCTGAACGCCATCATGGGCTGCGGCCGGTCCCTGTACCAGGCGGCCGAGGACGGCCTGCTGCCGCGCTGGTTCGAGCACAAGAACCGGTTCGGCGTGCCCGACCACGCGATGGGGTTCAACGTCATCTGCTCGGCCCTGCTGGTCCTGCTGGGCTCGCCGGTGCGGATCTACATCATCTCCAACGGCGGCTACCTGCTGTCCTGCACGCTCGCCATCGGCGGCTACTTCGTCTACCGGCACCTGCGCCCCGACGTCGAGCGGCCGTTCCGGCTCCCCACCTTCGCCAAGTGGGGCGCCCTCGGCGTCTTCGTGATCTGGACGTTCATCTACTTCTACGGCGGCTGGAACTCACCCAACGTCGTGGTCGGCCCCGGCCAGGGCCCCTGGCTCTACCTGCTCGGCCTGCTCATCGTGGCCCTCTACGCCCCGCTGTACTGGTGGCGCGCCCGCCAGGACCGCCTGCTCGCCGCGACCACCCTGGTCCCGGCCATGGCCGGCGGCACCGACGGCGCCGGTCCCGAACCCCCGGTAACCGGGTAGGCGGCGGTGCCATCAGGATCGCCGGGGTCGGCGGCTCCGCGGTCCGCCGGGCTGGTGTCTTCGAGGCCCGGGCTGGCGGGCTACCTGGAGCGCCGCCGCTGGGACACGCAGCCGCGCGAGCCGGCCGCCGTCCTGCTGGCCTCGTCCGGCGCCCCGATCAGCCGGGCGGCCGCGCGGCGGGCCCGCGACCTCGCCGCCGGGCAGCCAATCGCGGTCGTCTCGATCCTGCGGGTCTACGGCTCCACGTTCGGCCTGCCCAACCCGGGCCTGCTGCCGACCCGCCGGGAGCGGGACGAGCAGATCGGCATCGTGGACCGGGCCATCAGGGACCTGGAACGGATGGGCTGCACGGCCGACGGCCAGGTCACCGCCACCCGCAGCGCGGGCCGCACCATCGCCAAGGCGGCCCGGGCCCGCGGCGTCAGCTACGTCGTCATGGACGCGGTCACCGCGACCGGGATCCGCCGGATCATGGAAGGCGAACTCACCGCCGTCGTCCGCCGCCGGCTGCGCGGCGCCGCCGAACTCGACGTGGTGCCCGCTCCCGCCGCCCAGGGACACTAGTACCGCCCCGCCCCGCCCCGCCCCGCCCCGCCGCCCCGCCCCGCCGCCCCGCCTCCGCCGCCCCGCCGCCCCGCCTCCGCCGCCCCGCCTCCGCCGCCCCGCCGTCCCGCCGCTCCGCCGCCCACGGACGCTAGTCCCCGCCCCCCTCTTCCCGACGGACACTAAGAGTTAACAATTTTTACTTTAAAGAAACTCTCTCCGACCGATGACCGGCTCACCGTGGCCCCGCTGGCCTGTACTCCCGGCCGCGTGCAGATACTGTGCTAGCGGAAGGGAGCCGACGGTAATGACGCAGGCCGCAGAGCACGACTACGGCACCGGACCCTGGGCGGACCAGCGGCCCGGTACCGGCGCGGTCGAGGACGCCCTGGCCGCGGTGATCGCCGAGCGGGTCCGCGAGCTGCGGCAGCAGCTCGGCCTGACCGTGGCCCACCTGGCCGAGCTGACCGGCCTGTCCAAGGGCATGCTCTCCAAGATCGAGAATATGCAGGCCTCGCCGAGCCTGGCCACCCTGGCCCGGCTCTCGGTCGCGCTCAAGGTCCCGGTGACCGCGTTCTTCCGCGGCCTGACCGAAGAGCATGACGTGCTGCGGGTCAAGGCCGGCCGGGGCCTGGAGATCGACCACAAGGGATCAGGGCCCGGTCACCTCTACCAGTCGCTCGGCACCATGCGCGCGCCCCACAACACGCTGGAGACCCTGCTCACCACGCTGACCGCGCGGGCCGACGAGTTCCCGCTCTACCAGCACCCCGGCACCGAGCTGATCTACATGATCACCGGCCGGATGGAGTACCTGTGCGGCAGCTCCCGCTACCTGCTCGAGCCGGGCGACAGTATGCAGTTCGTCGGCGAGGTCCCGCACGGCCCGCACACCCTGATCGAGCTCCCCATCCAGTTCCTCTCCGTCAAGTCCATCCAGCCCGCCCCATAGTCCACCAGCGCCCCGCAGGCCGCTCCCACAGCCCGCCCCGGCTTTTACTCGCCCCCGCCAACGACATCGATGCTCCATCCATGTCGCCACAGCGGCATCGATGCTCCATCCATGCCGCTGGCAAGGACGCCGGAGCGGACTGGCCTGCTATCACGCGCATCAAGCGCACCATAGGCACCACTAGGCGCGGCATCCACGCGGCTCGTCAGCGCCAAACAGCACCCTTGTCATAACCAAGCGCCCCTGCCCCGGCAGCCCCACGCCCGCGACGACCGAGACGGCACTCCTACTGCGAGCGCTCGGTCGGTCAGTGCCTGTTCGACCCCTGCTGCAGGCCGGCGCCGAGTACGGACTGACCGTAGACGGCTTCCGGCCCGCAGCGGTGTGACCCCGGCCCCCGTCAGGCGGGGATGCGGAGCAGTTCACCGGTGGGGAGCAGCGGCGGTCCGGCCAGCTGCCAGTCGAACCCGGCCGCCAGCTTGATCAGCTCGGGCGGCGGCACCGGGCCGCCCGCCGCGCGCTCGGCCGCCGCCGCGGCCACGTGGAACCCCTCGAAACCACCCGGCGTGGGCAGCGTCAGGAAGTGCGCCCCGTCCCCCGGGGGAGTGGCGAACGTGTGCGGCGTGCCCCGGCTGACATGCACCAGGCCGCCTTCGGTCAGCTCGGTGACCTGGCCGTCCACGGATACCAGCAGCGTCCCGGAGATGACCACGAAGGTCTCGTCCGAGGCCGGGTGCCGGTGCAGCGGCGGCCCGGCTGTGGCCGCCGGCACGTGGCAGTCGATGACGGCCGCCGTTCCCGCGGTGTCCTCGCTGGACAGCAGGATGTCGAGCCCGCGCCCAGTCCGGCTCGCGGCATCAGGCCGGCCGGCCAACCCGGGCAGTACGACATTAGACATGGTGATACCTTCCTCGTTCGGTAGGAATAGAACTCAGGCCAGCCGGTCCAGCACGCCGGTCTGGGCTAGCACGGCGAACCGGTCCGGCACCCCCCAGTGCTCGGCGATCCGGCCGTCGGCGATCCGGGCCACGTCGATGACGGTGAAGTCGACCGGGCGGCCGCTCGGCGGGCCGAAGAACGGGCCGGTCGCGGTGCCCCGGCCGCGAACCCGGACCCAGATGACGTCGCCGGACTCGGCGAAGTCCTCGATGGTGAACGAGATGTCCGGCATGGCCCCGTGGACATCCCGGATCGCCGCCTTCACGTGCGCGATCGCCTCGGCGCCGCGCCCCGCCGTGCCGAACTGGTGCTCCACCAGGTCCGGCGAGCAGATCTCGTCCACGATCGCGTCGTTCCCGGTGGCGAACCCCTCGTCGAAGATCCGCTCCAGCACCCGGTAGGCCTCCGGCCGGCTCGTGGCCGGCCCCGTCGTAGCAGTGCTCATGGCATGCCTCCTCTAAGTTTGATCCGATATTTCTTCGGATCAATAAAGTTATCTTAGGATTAAATGAGGCCGCCGGTCAAACTGGTTCCAGGGGCAGTACGGGCAGCATGAAAAACGCCCGGGCACGAGTGCCCGGGCGTCAAGCAACTACAAAAGCGCTAGCGGAACTCCAGCCCCTCGAAGGTGCCAGCCGACCGCCACTTGTCGATGTAGGTGAAGTACGCGCTCGGCCCGTACGGGTAGCCGTGCCCGAGGAACGCCCCCGTGTCGTGACCCTCGTTGTTGTAATAACCCGGCGTGCAGTCCGGCCCGCCGATCATGGTGCCCGGCGCGGTGAGCAGCAGTTCCACCCACGCGTCCTCCGCCTCTCGCGACGGCTCCACCGCAGAAAACCCGCCGTCCACCGCGTGACCCACCACCGCGGCGATCGTCCGGGCCGAGTCGGTGATGTTGTGCGGCACGTTGGAGATCAGGTTGGCGCCCTGCGTCGGCTGCACGATCAGCAGGTTCGGGAAGCCGGACACGTGAATGCCGTGCAGCGTGCGCATCCCCCCGGCCCAGTGCCCCGACAGCGTAACGCCGCCAGGACCCGTCACCTCGAACCCGGCCCGCCGCGCGTACGGCGTCCCGACCTCGAACCCGGACGCGTAGATGATGCAGTCGAGCGCGAACGAACGCCCGGCCGCCTCCACCCCGGACGGCGTGATCCACGACACCCCCTGGCCGTCCGTATCGACTAGGAAAACATGCGGCCGGTTGAACGCGTCCAGGTACTCGTCGTGGAAGCAAGGCCGCTTGCACAGCTGCCGGTACCACGCCTGCAGGGCAGCCGCGGTCAGCGGATCCCGCACCACGGCCGACGCCCGCGCCCGGATCTCCGACATCTTCTCGAAGTCGGACTCCTCGTAGGCGGCCAGCATCCCCGCGGGGTTCATCTTCGAAGCAGGCAAAGAAGCGAGCCGGGCCCGGATCCGCCGGGCCAGGTCGGTCCACCCGTCCTGCACCAGGTCGACCCCGGCCTGCCCGCCCGCCTGGTTGGCGGTGAAGTTCTCCAGCCAGCGCTGCTGCCAGCCCGGCGTCGCCACCCCGGCGAACCAGTCCGGGTCGATCGGGTGGTTGCCCCGCACATCGACCGAGGACGGCGTGCGCTGGAACACGTACAGTTCCCCGGCGTCCCGGGCCAGGTGCGGCACGATCTGGACCGCCGTCGCCCCGGTGCCGATCAGCCCCACCCGCTTGTCGGCCAGACCCGTCATGCAAGCACCGGCCGAGGAGCCGCCGGTATACGCCCAGTCCCACCGGCTGGTGTGGAACGAATGCCCGCGGAACGAGGTGATCCCCGGGATCCCCGGCAGCTTCGGCACGCTCAGCGGCCCGGTCCCCAGCACCACGAACTGGGCGGTCAGCCGGTCGCCGCGGCTGGTCGAGATCACCCAGCGGCCGCCATCCCACCGCAGGCCCGTGACCTCCGTATGGAACAGCACGTCGTCGTACAGCCCGAACTTCTTCCCGATCCGCTGGCAGTGCCCCAGGATCTCCGGCCCGTGCACGTACTTCTCGGTGGGCATGTGCCCGGTCTCTTCCAGCAGCGGCATGTACACCATCGACGCGGTGTCGCACTGCGCGCCCGGGTAGCGGTTCCAGTACCAGGTGCCGCCGAAGTCGCCGCCGGTCTCCACGATCCGCACGTCGACCCCCGCCTCGCGCAGCCGGGCCGCGGTGACCAGGCCGGCGAACCCGCCGCCGACGCAGACGACGGTGCGGTGATCGGTGAGCGCCGCCCGTTCGGTCCGGGGGGTGTGCGGGTCGTCGCGGTAGTGCGCGAACTCGTCGGCGAGCCGCAGGTACTGATCGTTGCCGTCCGGCCGGATCCGCTTGTCCCGCTCCTCGCGGTACTTCAGCCGCAGCGCATCCTTGTCGATCTCTGCCTCCGCAAGAAAACCCAAAACCTTGACACCGAACGGGGTATATGCCACGCAGTAGTGTCATCTTGGCACTCATGTGTGACAGGACGCAATGGGCCGGTGTTAGCATCAGCCAATGACCCAGGCCAGCCCCGGTGGCGTGACCCCCGGCGACGCTACCCCGGGCGGCGCTACCCCGGGCGGCGGGGACCTCACCGAGCTGTCGCTCGCCAGCGAGCAGCGTGAGGTCGCCCGGCAGCGGATCCTGCGCGCCGCCGGCGCGGCGCTCGCGGCGCGCGGCCTGGCCGCCACCGTCGAGGACGTGGCCGAGGCCGCCGGGGTCAGCCGGCGCACCATCTTCCGGCACTTCGCGACCCGGGACGCCCTGTTCGTCACGGTCATCCGGGCGGGCGTCCGCCGCTACGCCGAGCAGCTCCCGGCCGCGCCCGCCCCGGGCGGTGACCTGAGCGGCTGGCTGGCCGGGCTGCTCGCGGTCACCCACCGGCTCAACGCCCGCAACGGCCGGGTGTTCTGGGACCTGGTCGGCGTGCGGACCGCCGACCTGTCCCCGGACCTCGCCGCGGCCGCGGCCGAATGCCGGGACAGCCGCAACCGCTTCGCGGTCACCGTGACCGAGTTCCTGTGGAAGGCCCGCGGCGGCCCCGCCGCCCCGCCGCCGTGGCTGGTGGACGCGGTCGCGGTGCAGCTGTCCGGCTTCACCACCCAGTCCCTGGCCGGCGACCTCGGCCGCTCGCCCGACCAGGTCGCCCAGGTCTGCGCCCAGGTCATCGAGGCCACCCTGGCCGCCGCCCTTGACGGGCCCGGCTCGCCAGGCGCATGCTGAAGTAAAAGAAAAAGAACAATCGTTCTCTTTTCGGAAGGCGGGCACGTCATGTCGCTATCCGAGCGTGACCTTCAGGTCCTGGCCGAGCTCGAGCACGATCTCGGGCGCCCGTCCGCCGGGACGCGGCTGTACCTGCTGACGCGGGCCGCCCGATCCGGGTGGCACGGGCTGCTGCTGCCCGTGCTGGCCCTGGCCGCCGGGGGCGGCCTGCTCGCCGCCGGAGTCCTGGCCGGCCCGGTGGCCGGCGGCGTAGCGGGCGAGCTGATGATCGTGGCCGGGATCTCGGCGATCACCTACGCCGCCTGCGCGGCCGCGATCGCGTGGCCGGCGCCGCACCGCGCCCGGAAACGAGCATGACCTGATGCCGAAGGTCTCGCAGCAGTACCGGGACGCCCAGCGCGAGCACATCCTGGCCGCCGCGCGCCGCTGCTTCCTGCGCGACGGCTTTCACGCCACCTCCATGCAGGACCTGTTCGCCGAGGCCGGGCTCTCGTCGGGGGCGGTGTACGGGTATTTCGCCAGCAAGGACGAGATGATCATGGCCATCGCGGAGGAGAACGCGCGCGAGGTCCTGGCCGCGATGCACGCGGCCGCGGCCCGGCATCCGGGCCGCCCGGCCGGGGAGGCGCTCGCCGACGCGCTCGAGATCATCCTCGCCCGGGACGCCCAGGACGGCCTGGGCGGCATGGCCCTGCTGGTCTGGGCCGAGGCGCTGCGCAGCCCCGGCCTCGCCGCGCAGTTCCGCGACCTGTTCGCCCGGCTGCGGGCCGACCTCGCCGCGGTCGTGCGCGACCACCAGCACGGCGGCGGACTGCCCGGCGGCGTGTCCGCCGAGGCCGTCGCCACCGTCCTGCTCTCGGTCGTGCCCGGGTGCATCCTGCAGCTCGCCCTGGCCGGCCCCGAAGCCGTCGCCGGCGCCCCCCGCGCCGTCCGCGCCCTGTGGCCGTGACCGCGTAACCCGACGACTACCGGGTCGCGTCGATGATGAAGTCGCGGCCCAGGCCAAGCAGGATCTGGTCGGCGGTAAGCAGCCGGAGCCCGGCCCGGGCGGCCTGCGCTACCAGCAGACGGTCGAACGGGTCATGTCGCACCAGCTCAGGAAAGTCCCTGATCGCCTCGGCGTGCTCGGCGGTGATGCTGAGCAGCGCCAGGCCTTGCGCGGAAAGCCGCTGGCCGAAGTCGGCCGGGACGGACAGCTCGCCGAGCATGCTCTTGATGGTCAGTTCCCAGACGGTCGCCGCTGAGACATGCACTCCCTGAGCGGAAGTGATCGCCTGCCGGGCGCGGGAGCCGAGGCGCGGGTTGTCGTCCAGCAGCCACAGCAGGGCCTGGCCGTCAAGGAGCAGCATCGCCGTCGCCCGCCGGGCCGGAATCCGGACCGTAGAACATCTGCTGGATGTCGGGATCAAGGCCGAACGCCTGGTCGCTGTAGGCGAGCTCGCCCCTCATGCCGCCGAACGTCACGGTCTCGGCCTGGTGCGGCACCAGGTCCGCGATCGGCGTACCAGCCTTCGAGATCACGACCCGCTCGCCCGCCGCGACCTGTTCCAGCAGCCGGGACAGGTGCGTCTTGGCCTCGTGGATATTGACGTTCACGGTCATGTACTCCACGTTACGTTTCTGGACTAAGTTTAGTCTAGTCAAGTTCGGAGCCCCAGTGGGATTCGAGCCATTTCAGATCCATCTCGTCCCGGTCTCGTGCCTGAAGCTCACCGGTGAAAAGGGCGTCGGTCTTGTGCAGGACGAGTACGTAAGGGCTGCCTTGCCGCCTAGTCACATGGGTGACGGGCAACTCGGCGCCGTCGATCCGGGTGTGGACGTGCTGCCTGCGATCCTTGGCGATCGGCCATTCGAGGGTGCGCTTGATCGTGTCGTCGAGGAACCGGCGCAGGGTGCGGCACAGCTCGCAGTCGCAGCTGCCCGCAGGCAGCTCGACTGACCAGTCGCCGGCCGCCCGTGGCGGCCGGGCGAGCCGGGCGCGGAGCCGGGCCGCGCAGTCGGCGGCCAGGTCGCCGAACCCGGCCGCGCCGCCGGCCCGGGCCCGGGCGAGTTTCTCCGCGGCCCGCAGCACGGGCAGCTCCAGCGCGGTCACCGCGTCCCCCGGTTTCCTGAGATACCCGGCCACGGCGATCTGGGTGCTGGCCGCCCCCAGCGCGACGGCGGCCGTCAGGACGGCGGCCAGCGGCCGGGCCAGCTCGCCGAGTTTCGCCTCCCGCTGGCTCGGCCATGACGACGCGAGCGCGGCGTCGATGTCCCGGGCGGTCCACTCCCACGCCAGGTCGACGAGCTGCCGCGCCGCCGCCGGGCCGGCTTCCCCGGTAGTGTGCAGGCGAGCGCACAGGCCAGGCAGCCGGTCCGCGATCCACCGCGGCCGTTCCAGCCCGCCCGCATAAGCCCAGGCCGGCTTCCTTCCGGCGAACCACGTCCGCAACCGGTCCGCCGTCCACTGCTGACCGTAGGCGCCGGCGATTTTCCCGAACGAGTCCGTGTGCTCGTCATCCAGGTCGTCGATGCGGAAAGGCTGCAGCAGTACCGTCGCGATCGGCGCGTCGGCCACGGCATCCGCTGCCCGCAGCGCCAAGCCGAAGATCAGCCTGGCCTGGTCCCGGTCCTCCCGTGCCCGCCCGGCCACGACGGTGTCCCAGAAGGGGGCGAGCGTGAGCGCGGCGGCCCGCGCGCCCGCCCGGTCGCCCGCCGACGCGAGCGTGGCGATCTCGTCGAGGGCCCAGGACGGCGAGGCTTCGGCCCGGTTCGCGAAGGCCTGCTCGCGGGACCACACGATGACCGCCGCCCGGTGGTACCACCGGTCCAGGGTGTTGCCGTAGTTCCCCATGTAGCCCTCGTACTCCGAGGAGTACGGCGTGAGGGCGCCCGTCGGGGTGGACGCGCACACCTCCTGGCGGTCCACGGGCAGCGAGGTCTCCTCCAGGCGGGTGCCGTCCGGCCCGGTCCAGTGCGTCAGGGTGACCTCGGAGTCGATCAGGTCCTGGATGTCGTATTCGCTCTCGTCCTCGCCCCCGGCGGGCTCGTCATCGTCATCGTCTTCGCCGTACCAGCTCTTCAGGTCCCAGTAGTCGTGGGGCTCGTGGACCGGGAAGGCGCCGTGGGTCGTCCTGACGTCGGCGAGCGCCAGGACGGCTTCGCAGCCGGCCTGGCCGGCCGCGGTCCGCAGCAGGCCCACCCGGCGGGCGTCCGCGCCCTTCAGCCGCCGCCAGGTCAGTCCGCGCGGCGTGTACTCGTGATCGAGGAGGTAGACGAGCCGGTTCGGCGGATCGGTCGCGGGGACGCCGTAACAGCGGGAGACGGGCGTGCTGAAATGCTCGCGGAGGAGATCCGCCACTTCGGCGACGGTCCCGTCGTCACCCTCGGGGCGGCTGGCGTTCCCGTGCAGCAGCAGGTTGTACGTGAGCGTGATCCGGTAGCCCGACGTGACCTTGAGGACCTCGTGCCGGCAGTCCGCGTAGAAGGCGACCAGCGACAGTTCCTTCTTCGACCCCCGGTAAGCCTCGCGCTCCTCGTTGTGTCCCACGACCAGCTCGCCGCCGGTGAAGGCGGACGGCAGCGTCACCACCAGGGTCCCGACCATCGAGTCGTCCTTCTCCGAGTCCTGGTGCGGGAGAAAGAACTGGTCCGGCTCGTAGACCAGCAAGGAGTGGAGTTCGGCCGTCAGCGCGGCCCGGGTCGGCAGCCCGAGCTCTTCCTTCACGGTGGCGAGAACGTCTTTCAGCACGACGTCGTCCCAGCCGGCGCGAACCAGGCGGGTCGGGATTTCCCAGGTGTCGCGGACCTCCGGGTCGGTCAGCGTCTCCTCGCCCCGGCCGAACCTGGCCGGCTGGCCGAGGCCGATGAGCTTACGGGCCTTCGCCGGGGTCACCGGCAACCGGACCGGCCCGAAGCCCTCGACTTCCAGCTTCAGCTTGTCGGCCCCGGCCGTCAGCTCGACGCTGAACGCGGTCTGCTCGTCGCCGCGCAGCGTTCTGGCCAGCCGTTTCCGCGCCGCCGTCGACATGCCCCTGGCCTCCCTGATGTGCGGGTACCGTCCTGGCTTCTCATGCGAATGTAGCGAGCCGCCAGGACATTTCGCGGCGTAATGCGAACCGGGTCACGTCACCCCGGCCGCGCGGGCCCGGGCCAGCAGCCGTTCCGCGCCGCCGTGGTCCGCTCGAGGAACAGGGTCAGGCCGGCCCAGGGGCCGGGTCCGGCCGCCGCCTGCTCGGCGATCCGCTCGCCTTGCGGCTGTGAACGTCTATCGTGCGCACTTCCGTCATCATGAACGAGAAGTGCTCATAGACGCTCGCTGAACTTTCATTAGCTTGCGCGTAGCGTCGTCATGACTCAATGCCGCTTAGCCACATATCCCCGGGCCGGGCGCCGCGCGGGCGCGAAATTGCGGCTCAGTGCGGGTTCCCGGGGCCGGGGTTGCTGCCGCGTTGTGGTACGGGCACGATTCGGCCGAGTGCGGGTCGCGTGACCGGGC
>JAICWX010000461.1 GCA_025934635.1 Streptosporangiaceae bacterium
AACGTCAACATCAAGATCCTGCTGTTCAACAACCGGATCTACGGGCTGACCAAGGGCCAGTACTCGCCCACCTCCGAGCGGGGCAAGGTCACCAAGTCGACCCCGTTCGGCTCGCTGGACCACCCGTTCAACCCGGTGTCGCTGGCGCTCGGCGCGGACGCGAGCTTCGTGGCCCGCACCATCGACTCCGACCGCAGGCACCTGACCTCGGTGCTGCGCGCAGCGGCCGACCACCAGGGCTCCGCGTTCATCGAGATCTACCAGAACTGCCCCATCTTCAACGACGACGCGTTCGCCCCGCTCAAGGAGGCCAGCGCGACCGGCCAGCGGCTGATCAAGCTGGAGCACGGGGAGCCGATCCGGTTCGCGGGCGACACCCGCGGCCTGCGGTTCGGCCCGTTCGGCCAGCTCGAGGCGGTCGAGGTGAGCGCGGCCGACGAGGGCACGCTGATCACCCACGATGCGCACCGCGCCGACCCGTCCTACGCGTTCGCGCTCTCCCGGCTGGACACGTCGGACTTCCGGCACACCCCGATCGGTGTCTTCCGGCAGGTGGAACAGCCGAGCTACGACCAGCTGATGGCGGAGCAGATCGAGGTCGCGCGGCAGCGCAGCGGCCCCGGTGACCTCGCCGCCCTGCTGGCGGGCAACGACACCTGGGAAGTCAACTAGGACCGGTCAGCCGGGCCCTGCTGGCTAGGGCTGGCCGACGCCGAGCCGCTGGCGCACGATCTGGCGGGCCAGGTCGAGCACGGCCGGGTCCTTGTGCTGGACGAAGTTCATGTCGGTGGCCAGCATGATGCCGTTCAGCTCGAACGCCAGCCGGCCGGGGTCCTCGCCCGCCGGCAGCTCGTTCCTGGCCACGGCGGCGGCCGCGAAGCCGCGGATCAGCTCGCCGAACTGGGCTTGCAGCGCGGCGATCAGGTCATTGACCGGCCCGGCCGGGGCCCCCATCTCCAGCGCGGCGCTAGCCATGAAGCAGCCGCCGGGGCAGCGATGCCGCTCCAGGTGCCCGAAGAACGTCTCGCACACCAGGGCCAGCTGGCCGAGTCCGGACGGCGCCGCCCGGGCGGGCTGCACCACTTCCTCGTCGAAGATCCGTCCCGCCTCGGTCATCACGGCCAGCTGAAGCTGCTGCCTGGACCGGGACCCCGTGCGGCCGTCCCAGCCCCGGCCGAGGGCCATGGCCAGGGCGCCGGCGGACGGGCCGTTGCGGCCATCGGCGCCGACCAGCGCGGCGGCAGCGGTGAGGATCGCGCTGCGGTTCTGCGGCCCGGCTCCTGGCAGCCATACTTCGGTCATCGTCATGGAACCTAGCACGAGTACCGCATCGGGCCAGGTCGCATGGTGGCACAAAACCGTCCGCATGACGTCTCGGCGGTGCTCGCCAAGCTCGGCGCGCCGAACCGCAACGCCGCTGCCGCCCCGGCCGCCAAGCTCGGCCTGGTCCCCTAGCGGGCTCAGCCGGTGCGCTGCGCTCAGCCGGTACGCTGCTCCACGAAGTCGCACATGGCCAGGAAGGCGGCCCGGGCCGGGCCGTCCGGGAGCGTCTTGATCGAGGTCCGGGCCTCGTGCACCCAGTTCAGCACGTCCGCCCGGGACTCCTTCAAGGCGTGGTGCCCGCGCAGCAGGGTCAGCGCCTCGGTCACCAGGGCCTCGTCGGCCAGGTCCGCGTCCTCGAGCAGCCAGCGCAGCCGCGCGTCCGCCGCCGACTGACCCGTCCCGGCCTGTGCTGCTGCCTCAGAGTTGAGGGAGCGCAGCGCGTAGAGCACCGGCAGCGTGCGGACGCCCTGGCGCAGGTCGGTGCCGGGGGTCTTGCCCGACTGGGCCGTGTCGCTGGCGATGTCGATCACGTCGTCGGAGAGCTGCCAGGCCACGCCGAGCTTCTCGCAGGCCGCGGCGATCTGGTCGGCGACCCCCTCCGGGGCGCCGGAGAACAGCGCGCCGAACTGGCCGGACGTGGCGATCAGCGAGCCGGTCTTCTCCGTGATCACGTGCATGTAGTGGTCGAGCGGATCCTGGCCGGGTCGCGGGCCGATGGTCTCGGACGTCTGCCCGGTGACCAGCCGGCTGAACGTCTCGGCCTGGATCCGGACGGCTTCCGGGCCGAGCCGGGCCAGGATCTGGGAGGCCTGGGCGAACAGGAAGTCGCCGGTGAGGATGGCCACCGAGTTGTCCCACCGGGAGTTGGCCGACGGGTGACCCCGGCGCACCAGGGCCTCGTCCATCACGTCGTCGTGAAACAGCGTGGCCAGGTGGGTCAGCTCGATCGCGACCGCGGCCTGGGTGACCCGGGGATCGTCCGGGTCGCCGAACTGCGCGCCCAGCAGCACGAGCAGCGCCCGGAACCGCTTGCCGCCGGCCACGATGAGATGCCGGGACGCCTCGGTCAGCAGTTCGTCGTCGGGGTGGGCGGTCGCGGCCAGCGATTCCTCGACCCTGGCCAGGCCGTCCCGCACCGCCGCTTCGAGGGCCGCGTCCGGGAAATCCACGGGAACTGCGCTGATCAATTGCTCTCCACCGTCATCGGCTCGCACGAACGCCTCGAATTTTCGAGTATGCCCGTTCTGCGTTCTGCCAACCAGGCTAGCCGAGGCCGGCGACCCCCCTGGAATCCCCGGTACGGCGCACGGTGCGCGCGGGCTGGCAAGCTAGCCGACGAACAGCTGATTAGCGGCATGGCTGGCCAGACTCAGAACCGGTTGCGGGACGATGCCGAGCACCAGGGTCGCCACCACGCCGAGCCCGACCGCGGTGCCGGTGAAGACGCTCGGCACCACGACGACGGGGCCGTCGGGGATCGGGTCGCTGAAGAACATCAGCACGATCACCCGGACGTAGAAGAACGCCGCAATCGCGCTGCTCAGCACGCCGACGATGACCAGGGCGGTCGCACCCGAGGCGATCGCCGCCTGGAAGACGGCGAACTTCCCGGTGAACCCGCTGGTCAGCGGGATGCCCGCGAAGGCCAGCAGGAACAGCGCGAAGATGCCCGCCACCAGCGGCGACCGGCGGCCGAGACCCGCCCACCGGGACAGGTGCCCGGCCTCCCCGCCCGGGTCCCGGACCAGGGTGATCACCGCGAACGCACCTACCGTGGTGAAGCCGTAGGAGGCCAGGTAGAACAGGCTGCTCGACAGCCCCGCGACGCTGGTCGCGATGACCGCGGTCAGCACGAACCCGGCGTGCGCGATCGAGGAGTAGGCCAGCAGCCGCTTCACGTCGGTCTGGGTGATGGCAATCACAGCGCCGGCCACCATGGTGAGGATGGCGACCACCCACATGGCCGGGCGCCAGTCCCAGCTCAGGTTGCCGAACGCCACGTAGAAGACGCGCAGCAGCGCGCCGAAGCCCGACACCACCGTGCACGACGCCATCAGCGCGGTCACCGGCGTCGGGGCGCCCTGGTAGACGTCGGGCTTCCAGCCCTGGAAGGGCACCGCGCCGATCTTGAACAGCAGCCCGATGCCGGTCAGCGCGATGCCGGCGAACAGCAGGGTCGCGTTGGTGGTGTTGGTGCCGGCCGCCGAGGCGATCGCGGAGAGCCGCACCGAGCCGGAGAAGCCGTACAGCATCGCGACGCCGAACAGGAAGAAGGCCGAGGAGAACGCGCCCAGCAGGAAGTACTTCATGGCCGCCTCGTGCGAGAGCAGCCGACGCCGCCGGGCCAGGCCGCACAGCAGGTACAGCGGCAGCGAGAGCACCTCGAGCGCGACGAACATGGTCAGCAGGTCGTTGGAGGCCGGGAAGAGCATCATCCCGCCGACCGCGAACAGCGTCAGCGGGAAGATCTCGGTGTGCAGGAACCCGGCCGCCAGGCTCTCGCTCTCTTCCGGGCTGCCCGGCGTGGCCGCCGCCTGCGCGGCGAACGGGCTGTTGCTGGTGTCGCCGATGAGCAGGACGCTGACGAACGCGAGGACGACCACGGTGCCCTGGATGAACAGCGTGGGCCGGTCGACCGCGACGGCGCCCATGGCGGCGACGTGGCCCGGGCTGCCCTTGGCGTAGATGCTGTCCGTGGCGGCCACCACGATCGTCAGGATGAACGCGGCGGCCAGCGAGCCGAGCGCGAGCACCATGTGCACGGCGCGGCGTACCTGACGCGGCGCGAACGCCTCGACCAGGACGCCGACGACCGCCGCGCCGAAGACGATGAGCATCGGCGCGAGCTGCCCATACTCGATGCTCGGGGCGGCGATGCTACCCGCAGGCGCGGCGGCTAGGACCCCGGTCACGGCGCGATTCCCTTCTGCGCGGTGCTGGTCAAGTTAGCGGTCGTCGTGCCCGGAGCAGGATGGGCGGGTTTCGGATCGGTGGTATGCACCTGCGCCATCGTCACCTTCACCGCGGGGTTGATGATGTCGAGCACCGGCTGGGGATAGACGCCCCCCGCGATGAGCAGCACGACCAGCGGTGTGACCGCCAGCAGTTCCCTGGCCCGCAGGTCCTTCATCCGGGCGACCGCGTCTTGCACCGGACCGTTCATGGTCCGCTGGTACATCCACAACAGGTAGAGCGCGGCCAGGATGATGTTGACGGTGGCGAAGACGGCGGCGACCTTGTACTTGGTGAAGGTGCCGATCAGCACCAGGAACTCGCTGACGAAGGGGGACAGCCCCGGCAGCGAGAGCCCGGCCATGGCGGACACGAGGAACAGCCCGGCCAGCAGCGGCGCGACCTTCTGCACGCCGCCGAAGTCCGCGATCCGGTCGGACCCGCGCCGGATGATCAGGAACCCGACCAGGATGAACAGCGCGCCGGTGACGAACCCGTGGTTGACCATCTGGAACGTCGCACCCGACACGCCCTGGCTGGTCATGGCGAAGATGCCGAGGACGATGAGACCGAAGTGAGAAATGGACATGTAGCCCATCAGCCGCTTCAGGCCGGCCTGGCCGGTCGCCACGATCGCGCCGTACAAGACGCTGATCACCGCCAGCGTGATGACCAGTGGCGTGAAGTACTTCGCTCCGGCCGGGAACAGCTCGAAGCAGTACCGCAGCATGCCGAACGTCCCGACCTTGTCCATCATGCCGAGCATCAGCACGGCCGCGCCGGGCTGCGCCGAGTCCGCCGCGTCCGGCAGCCAGGTGTGGAACGGCCACAACGGCGCCTTGATCGCAAACGCGATGAAGAAGCCGAGGAACAGCCACTTGCTCACGGTCGGGCTCAGAGCCACGTGGATCAGCTGGCTGAACAGGAACGTTCCGTGGTGCCCGGTGGCGGGGCTTTCGGCGGAGTAGACGTACAGCGCGATGACCGCGACCAGCATGAGCAGCCCGCCGAGCAGGCTGTAGAGGAGAAACTTGACCGCCGCGTACTGCCGCCGCCCGGTCCCGTAGCTGCCGATCATGAAGTACATCGGCACCAGCATGGCCTCGAAGAACACGTAGAACAGGAAGACGTCGGTGGCCGCGAAGACGCCGATCATCATCGTCTCGAGCACCATCATCAGCGCGAAGTACGTCTTGACGCTGTGCCGCGGGCGCGGCGTGGCGGCGGAAGCGGCCGCGGGGGCACCCGGTGCCGGCGGGGCGCCGAGCACCCCGTCGGCGTCGTGCCAGGAGGCCAGCAGCACCACCGGCATCAGCACCGCGGTCATCGCGATCAGGACCAGCGCGATGC
>JAICWX010000037.1 GCA_025934635.1 Streptosporangiaceae bacterium
GACGGGTACTGATTCGCTTCCCCTGATCATTGGGAATGCCTGCGTCGCGAATGCTCGCGCATTGCCAGATCCAGCGGGCTCACCATCGTGGCGGATGGCAAAACTGACGCCAGGCCAGCCGGCCAGGCGATCGTCATCCCATCCAGCTGCGAAAACACCGGCTAAACGACCGGCTGGCCGGGAAACGGCGCAGCCCGAGGGCACCGCCGAATGACGTAGAACTCCTACGCCGAATGAGGGTGTTCCTTTATCGGTATACCGGACAGGATTACCCACAGGTAGCGTTATGTACGCAGAGGCAACGTTAAGCAACGCGCCGAACCTGGCAGCGGAAGGAGAGCGCGGCGCATGGGGATGCGCTGCGCTAGGCATTTCCGCTGCTGGGAGCATCTGGAGGGTGGGGAAAGATGGAGCGGGTCCATCGGGTTTATCCGAGCATTCCTGGCGACAGGCTTACAGGCCTGCCTGCGGACAGGGAAATGTCCCTGTCCGCAGTGCATTCGATGCCGCGAGAACCGTGCCGTGACCTTATCGAGCCGACGGCCGCCTTCGGGCATGCGGGCAGCGCTATTGCTTATCACCATGTGATACGGCGGCTATTCGGCGGCCAGGCACCAGGTAACCAATTTACGTAGTCAAATTCATGCCAATGAATGATTCGCCGCCAGCGGCGAGCTTTCTAGCCTGGCCATGACTCCTGGCTGGCCACCCTGGCCAGGGCCGCAAAGGAGGTTCGGTGGAAATAGACGAGATAGCGGCGCGCTTGCTGCGGCAGTACTGGGCATTGGTGCTTTTGTGCCTGGTCGCGCCCATCGTCGGCATCACGCTGATGGTCGCGAAACAGCCCCCCTTGTACGCGGCATCCGCGCGCATCGTCGCCGGGAGTACGGTCCCCGCCAGCAACGCCCAGGCGCAAGCCCTCGTCAGCCAGATCCAGGGCATCGCCACCGGCAAGACCGCGGCGGCGAGCGCGCTGCAGGCGGCAGGCGTCACGCGCAATGTGAACACCTTCGTCACCAGCCACGTCAGCGTGGCCGGACTGGGCGGCTCCCAGGTGGTGGACCTCACGGTGACCGACCGGAGCCCGCGGGTCGCCGCGACAGTGGCGAAGAAGCTGGCCCAGGAGGTCGTCCAGTCGATCAACCGGACGGGGCAGAGCGGGCTGAGCACCACGCTCAATGCCATCGACCAGGAGATCGTGCGACTCTCCGAGCAGCATGGCGCGGCCGCGGCGCAGGCCGCGGCGGACCCCAAGAACGAGCAGTTCCAGTCAAAACTAGCCGGGCTCAATCAGGTCATCGCCAACTTCAGCGGCGACCGGAGCCGGCTGCTTATCCAGTCGAGTACCCAGGGGCTGGCGTCGGTCCTCGACCAGCCGGTCGTGCCGCAGCAGGCGCAGTCCAAGGCACTGGCGCAGAAGCTCGGCCTCGCCGCGGTCCTCGGCCTGGTCGTCGGGGTGCTGATCACAGCGGTCGCGGAGACCATCCGGCCGACCGTGCCCGGCGCACGCCGGGTCAGCCGCCGCCTCGGCGCGCCGACGCTCGGTCAGCTGAAGAGAGGCGAGATGCACGGGGAGCAGACGCCGAACCTGGAGAACCTGGCGGTACGGCTCCGGCTGGCGGCGAACCACGCTGACGTTTCCACCATCGCGCTCATCGACGTCAACGGGCAGTACGAGCTGGCCGATCTGGCCCACAGCCTCGAGCTGAACCTCAGGCCGCCGACGGAAACCCGGACGGCCCGCGCCGACGGCGCCGACGACGACCACGAGAACACCCTGGCCGGCGAATCTGTTTTCGGTTCGGTCATGGTCAAGGGCCGCCAGCTGATCTCCGATCACCAGTCGCTGCACGTCTACCCGATGGCGCAGATCAAGTACCTGGGCACGATGAGCAGCGTCGGCCTGATGGTCATCTCCGGTCCGGTCTCGCGCGTGACGCGGGTCATGGCCCTCGATGACCTCGGCACTTCGTCCGGCTGGCCGATCCTCGGTATCGTCGGCGTCCCGCGCGCACGGCGCGGCCTGCTGAGGCGGCTGGGCAGGTGACGACGACCGCCGGCACGGTGCCGTTCGCCAAGGCCGAGATCGTCCCCGAGGCGCAGGAAGCCGCGCTGGAGGTGCTTCGCTCGGGCTGGATCACGATGGGCCCGCGGACCGCCGAGTTCGAGGACGCGCTCGCGAAGTACCTAGGCGCCCGGCATGTGATCGCGGTGGCGTCCTGTACGGCGGCGATCGAGATCGCGCTCCGGGCGCTGCGCCTCAGTCCCGGTGCCGTCGTGCTCACGCCGAGCCTGACCTTCTGCGGCGCAGTCGCCCCGATTGTCCAGGCTGGCCTGCGCCCGGTCCTGGTCGACGTGGACGCGGATACCTTCCTGCCCACCCCGGCCACGGTGGCTCAGGCCGTCCGCCGTGCGGGCCGGCCCGCCGCCATGGTCGTCCAGCACATGGCCGGCCATCCGGCCGACGTGCCGGAGCTAGCGGCCGCCGCCGGCCTGCCCGTCAGCGCCGTGATCGAGGATGCCGCCCACGGACTCGGGGCCGAACTGCACGGGACCAAGCTGGGCAGCGCGTCCCGCGCGGCCTGCTTCAGCTTCTACGCCACGAAGAACCTCCCGGTCGGCGAGGGCGGCGCGATCGCCACTGACGACGACGAACTGGCCGGATATGTGCGTACGACCCGGCTTCACGGCCTCAGCCGCGACGCGTGGCGACGTTACCTGCCGGGCGGCAGCTGGCGGTATGACGTCGCCGAGCCTGGTCTCAAGGCGAATATCACCGACATCCAGGCGGCGATCGGCCTGGCCCAGCTCACCATGCTGCCCCGGTGGCAGGAGCGCCGGACGCAGCTGGCCGCCCAGTACGACGCGGCGCTGGCTGGCTGCCCGGGACTGGGCCGGCCAGCCCGGCCGGCCGACGGCCGGCACGCCTGGCATCTCTACCAGGTACGCGTGGCCGCCGCGGGCGGCATCTCCCGGGACGCCGTGATCGACGCGCTGAACAGCGGTGGGATCGGCACCTCGGTGCACTTCATCCCGGTGCACCAGCTCTCGGCCTACCGCCGGATCCTCGGCCCGGAGGAGTGCCGTTCGGTGCCGGTCACCGACCAGATTGCCCAGGAGGTTCTGTCCTTGCCCATGTACCCAGCGCTCGCCAACGCGGACGTTACCCGGGTCGCCGAGGCGCTGTGTGAAGCCGTCAGTCCTGATGCCTCAGCCCGCAGGAGCATCTTGAACAAAGGAGGGGAAAATGCTGAGTTTGCCGGGCTTGCGGTCGCACAACCGTAGAGGTGGCCTGAACACGCTCGTGATCGGAGCGGGCGAGGCGGGCCGGACGCTGGTCCGCGCACTGCGGCGCAGTCCCAGCTACGGGCTCGTTCCGATCGGCTTTCTCGACGACGCCGACGGCCTCGTCCGTGCTGTCGGACTGCCGGTGTTCGGGCCCATCTCGGCGCTGGCTGAGATAGCGCGCTCCAGGAAGGCAGACGCCTGCGTCGTCGCGATCCCGTCCCTGCCGGCCCCCCGGGTCGCCGGGATCATCGAGACCGCGCGGGCAGCCGGCCTGCACGTCAGGTTCCTGCCGTCGTTCCTGGCCGCGGTGGAACGCGACGCCCGCCTGTCCGATCTGCGCCAGATCAGGGTGGGGGACCTGCTCGGGCGCCGCGAGCTGCACGTGGTGGGCGAGAAGGCGGCCGCGCTGATCTCCGGCCGACGAGTGCTGGTCACCGGGGCGGGCGGATCGATCGGCAGTGAGCTCTGCCGCCAGATCAACGGTTTCGGGCCCGAAGCGCTCTACCTGCTGGACCACGACGAGTCCAACCTGCACGGACTCCAGCTCGAGATCACCGGAAACGGCCTGCTCGATGCCGACGAGATCATCATCGCCGACATCCGCGACGAGCGCAGGATCGATCAGATCTTCGCCACCGTGCGGCCCGAACTCGTCTTTCACGCGGCCGCGCACAAGCACCTTCCGCTGCTGGAACGCCACCCATGCGAGGCCGTGAAATCTAACGTGCACGGTACCCAGAACGTGCTCGAAGCCGCGATCAGGCACGGTACCAGCCGCTTCGTTCTCATCTCGACGGACAAGGCGGCCGATCCGGTGTCGGTGCTCGGTGCCAGCAAGCGGCTGGCCGAACTGGTCGTCCAGCGGGCGGCCGGCGGCCCGGTAACGCTGGCCTCGGTCCGGTTCGGCAACGTGCTGGGCAGCCGGGGGTCGTTCCTGTCGGTGCTGGCCGACCAGATTGCCCGGGCCGAGCCGGTTACCGTGACCCACCCGGATGTCTCCCGGTTCTTCATGACGGTCGAGGAAGCCGTGGGCCTGGTGCTCGAGGCGGCAGCCATGGCGGAATACGCCGAGACGTTCGTGCTCGACATGGGCGACCCGGTGCAGATCGTGGACCTGGTCCACAACTACGCCGAGCAGCTGAAGCTGCCGAACGTCGAGATCCGCTACACCGGACTGCGGCCCGGCGAGAAGCTCGCCGAGAAGGTGTTCTCGGACGCTGAGGAGCGGGTGCCGAGCGCGCATCCGAAGATCTGGGCGACCCGGCGCACCGAGCCGCCGCAGGAGTTCCCCCTGCTCCTCGAGCGCCTGTACACCGCGGCTCACGACGGCGATTCGGTCCTCGCCAAGGAGCTGTTCCAGCGGCTCGTACCGGAATACATTCCCTCGGACCGCAGGGAAACGCTGGTCAGCGCGGGCGCGCCCTATCCGGACGGCTTCTGATGCGGGCGGTCACGACGGCCGGCGAACATGTGGCCGTCGACTGCGATGTCGCGTGGCTGTCGACACTGCTCGCGGAGGCCACCGCGGGCGAGCTCGCCGAGGCGGCCGGGCCCGGCGAGACCGTGCGGCTGCGGGTTCAGGCGGACCGCAGGCCGTTCGGCCGGGACGGATGGGACCTGATCGGCCGCGGCGCCTGGGCCGCACCGCCTCGTGCCCTCATCGAGGACGCCTGCTCGTCCGGTTTCGATCTCGCGGTGGAGGCGCGCGGACCGGTGCTGCACGTCACGGCCCGCTATCGTCCCCCGCCGCGCACCCGAGCCGCCAACACGCTGCTCGGCGCGCGGTTCAGGCTGCTGACGGCGCAGACCCTGCTGCACTACCCGGCCCTGTGGTGGGCGGCGGTGCGCGGCCGGGTGCCGCTGCACGTGTCAGTGACGGCGGGCGCGGGCGGTGTGACGATGATCGCCGGCCCCGGCGGGGTCGGAAAGTCCACCATGCTGGCGGCCGGGCTGAAACAGGGCGAGCGGGCGACCGCGGACAACCTCTGTGCGTGCGATGCGCGCCATGCCTATGGCGTCGTCGAGCCGCTCAGGGTCGACGGCGGGCGGGGCGGGGTCGCCGCAACGCACGGCCGCAGCGAGCACGCACTGCCGGGCCGGGTGCCGAGGCTGGAGCCCGACCGGCTCGTCGTGCTCCGCCGGGCGGCCGGGCCGACGGCGTCCGCCGGACCGCTGTCGCCCGCCGAAGCGGCCCGCGAGCTGGTGGCGGGCACCTATATGGCCGGTGAGCTGCGGCGGTTCTGGGCCTTCGCCGGGACTCTCGCGCTGGCGACGGGAATGGGCCCCGCCCACCCGGACGTGCACGGCATCGCCGTCGCGCTCGCTGACCGGCTGCCCTGCTTCGAGGTACGGATGGCGCGCGGTTCGCCGGCGTCGATCGGAGACCTGCTCAGCCTGGCCGGTGCCCGGTGAGCCGGCGACTGGTCGCCGTCGTGATCACGCGCCTGCAGGCCGGGGCCGGCGGGGTGGCGCTGCGCGGGGCACTGGCGCTGGATCCGGAGCGCCACGAGGTGACCATCGTGACCGGCGGTTGCGGCGCCGGCGCGGACTCCGACGGCAGCGGCGACAGCATGCTCGCACAGGCCACGGCCGCCGGGCTGACCGTGCTCAGCGTGCCCGAGCTGGTCTCCCCCATATCGCCGGGCAACGACCGCCGCGCCCTGGGCCGGCTCACTGAGCTCATGACCCGGGGTGGCTACGAGGTGGTGCACACCCACAGCGCGAAGGCGGGCGCGCTGGGCCGCCTCGCGGCGGAGCGCGCCGGAACGCCCCGGGTGGTGCACACGTTCCACGGCTTCCCGTTCCACGAGTTCCAGTCCAGGCCGCGGCGCGCGGCCTACGTCGGCATCGAGCGCTACCTGGCTAGGCGGACCGACATCTTCCTGGCGGTCGGCGGGGCGGTGGCGGCCGAGGCCGTCCGCCGTGGCATCGCGGTGCCGGAACGGATCCGGGTCATCAATCCGGCGATCGAGCTGGCGGCCGGCCCGGCCGGCCCGGCCGGGCGGGCCGCGGCCCGGAGCAGGCTGGGGGTGCCCATCGGGTGCAAGGTAGTCGGGACCGTGGGCCGGGTTGATTACCAGAAGGCCCCGGAGAGCTTCATCGACGCCATTGCCGGACTCGACCGCGACGACGTGTTCGCGATCTGGATCGGGGATGGGCCCATGCGCAGGGAGATCGAGGCGCGGTCCGTCCGCCGCGGATTGCAGGGCCGCTTCCTGTGCACCGGGCACCGCGATGACGTGCCGGAACTCCTGCCCGGGCTGGATGTCTTCGCGATGGCCAGCCGGTACGAGGGCCTGCCATGTGCGGTCGCCGAGGCCATGGCGGCCGGCCTGCCGGTGGTGGCCACCGCGGTGAACGCCGTGCCCGACGTCGTGATCCCCGGAGAAACCGGGCTGCTGGTGAGCCCGGAACGGCCGCGTCAGCTCACGGCGGCGATCCGCTACCTGCTCAACGAGCCCGCCGAGGCGGCTCGGATGGCCGTAGCGGGCCGGCTGCTGATCGCCGACAAGTTCGCCCCTTCCTCACTCGCCACCATCCTCGAGGCGGCCTACGACAGCGGCCCGGGGCGCAGGGCCCGCAAGCCCGTCGCGGTCACCCAGCCCGCTTAACCGATCCCGGAGGTTTTACATGGATGTCACGCTTATCGCCCGGGATGCGCACGGGGCCGGCCTGCCGGGTCCCCGGGTGTTCGACAACGCGGAGATGCCCGCGTCACCGTCTGCGCTGGCGGACCTGCGCGCCACGGTGGGCGGGGCCGACCTGGCGGCGCCGCCCGTCGTCCTGCCCGACTTTCATCACAAGTCCAACATGGAACTGCCTTCGTCGGTGGCGGTGGCGACCCGCAACTCCATCCGGCCCACCCTGACGAGCGCGTCCGTGAACTGCGGCATGGCCCTCATCGCGCTGGACGCGGAACGCCCGGGGCGGGCCGGGCTCGAGGAGTTCTACCGGCGCGTCCGCGAGCGCTACCCGTACCCGCCGCCCCGCCGCCCGGAACTGTCGGCCCGCGACGTGCTGCGCTGCGCGATCGAGGGCGGGTCCTTCGCCGTCGACCGGTTCGGCGCCGAGGAGTCGATCCTCGAACGGGTCGAGGAGTCGGGGACCATCGAGCTCGACCGCTGGGGCGGCGCCGAGCGGCTGCGCCGCGAGCTACCCCGGCTCGTGCTGCATCTCGCGCGGCTGAGGTTCGGCACGGTCGGCCCGACGAACCATTTCATCGAGCTGCAAGAGGTCGAGGAGGTCTTCGACCCGCAGACCGCGGCGAAACTCGGCGTGGCCGAGGGGCAGCTGACCCTGCAGTACCACTCGGGCGGCGGCGTGCTGCCCGGGGCGATCGGCGCGATGTTCGGCCGCCGGAAGCACTATCCGAAGCAGATCCGCGCGGCGATGTCGGTGGTCAAGCCGCTCTACCACGGCATGACGGCCCGCTCCCTGGATCAGCTGCGGCAGCGGTACCAGCTGTATTTCGCCGGCGGCTGCCCGCCGGTGCCGCTCGACAGCGATGAGGGGCGCCGGCTGATGCTCGCCAACGCCGCGGCGATGAACTACGGATTCGCCTTCCGCATCGCCAACTACGCGGCACTGCGCCAGATCGCGGCCGGCGTCTTCGGCGGCACGCCCGGGCAGCTGGTGGTCGACTCCCCGCACAACTCGATCTACGAGGAACAGGTGGACGGCAAGCCGGCCGTGGTGCACCGCCACAACTCGTGCCGCGCCTACCCAGCGGAGCTGATGCCGGCCGGCACGACCTTCGCCGAGACCGGCCAGGCCGTGCTGGTGCCCGGAACCCACCGGACCTCGTCCTACCTGTGCGTGGCGGGCGGAGCACCCGACGCGCTCTACTCCGCCTGCCACGGCGCGGGCACCGTCGTCTCCGACTTCGCCAAGCGGGGGATCTCCGGGGATGACGGCCAGCAGCGCAGCACGCTGCGGTTCCGCTACAACGACGCGGCTCCGGCCGAGGCCACGCACCTGGATGACAAGGGCATCGACGAAGTCCTCGGCGTCCTGGTCCGGGGCGGCCTCGTCCGGCCGGTGGCCAGGATGCGCCCGTTCGCGGTGCTGCACTAAGGGGAAACCGTTGACTGCACTGTGGGTCAGTCCGGGACAGCGGTGGCGGCTGCTGGCACCTGAGGGAGCTGTCGCCGTCGACGTGGGCGCCGGGCCGCGAGCCGTCCGCCGCGCTATCGGCGAACTGCGGGCGCTGCCCGGCGGCACGCCCGTCGTCCTGCTCGACCGCCGGCCGGGCGGCCGCCTCCGGGCCCGCCGCATCGCCGCGGCCGGCGCGATGGTCGTCGACCGCCAGTACGTCGCGCTCCCCTCACTAAAGCGGGCCATCGTGGTAGCCGACGACAGCAGTGATTCACTGCGCTGGGCCTGCCGCTCCCTGGTCACCCCGCCGCCCGGCATCACCTGGGCGCACGCACTGCTGGACACCGCCGTCAAGCTATTGCGCCGGCGTCCCGGGGTGGTCAGCTGGGTTGGCGCGGGACGGGTCGTCGTGGGGAGGACAGCATGACGTCCCCGGCGGCCGCCCCGGGCAGGCTGAGCCCGGCGGGCACGGGTGCCCGGCCGGGCGATCCGGATCTGAGAACGCTGCTGAGCACGCCGGGAAGCCACGTGATCCTGCTCGACGGATCACGCGACCCGAACTCCGGCGTGACCTTGCTGGTGACCGAGCCCGGCTCGGCCGAGCCGCAGCTGGCCGTGAAGATCGCGACCACCTCCGCCGCGGCGGAGGTGGTCGCGCGGGAGGCCCGCCTGCTGGTGGAGCTGCGCCGTCAGCCGCTGCCCCAGGTCGGCCCGACGCTGCCGCGCCACCTGGGCACCTTCGACGCGGACGGGATGCTGGCCAGCGTCTCATCGGTAGTGCCCGGAGTGCCGATGCGCACCCGCTACCACGAGTTCCGGCACCTGGCCCAGCCCGACTCGGTGCGCGGTGACTTCGCCGTGGCGCAGGACTGGCTGACAGCCCTGCACGCCGACACCATGAGCGAGACGGCACCGATCGCACTGCTCGACGGCATAGCCGGGCAGATCGCCGCGCGCTGGCCCGACGACCCGCGGACGCCGGACTTGGCGGGCCGGCTCGAACTGCTGGCCGCGCGCCTGTCCTCGGCCGGCACCAAGCGCACCGTGGTACACGGCGACTTCTGGGCAGGCAACCTGCTCATCAGCCACGACACCGTCACCGGGGTGGTCGACTGGGCCGCCGCCGAGCTTTCCGGTGAACCGCTCCGGGATGTCGTCAGGTTCGCCCTCAGCTACTCGCTCTATCTCGACCGGCACACCCGCCCCGGCCGGCCGGTGCGCGGCCACCCGGGCCTGCGAGCCGACGGCTGGGGCGCCGGGATCCGCTACGCCCTGTCCAGCCAGGGCTGGTACGGCCAGCTGGTCCGCGGCTTCGTGGAGAGCGCGCTGGCCCGCCTGGGCGCCCCGGCCGGCCTGTGGCACGCCGCGCTTCTCGCCGGGCTCGGCGAAATCGCCGCCACCGCCGATCACGCGGACTTCGCCACCCGGCACCGCGACCTGCTCCTCCAGCTGATCAGCGAGGCTCCGCAATGACGCAGGCCGTGCTCGACCAAGAGGAGACGCCCGACCGCGCGGCGAAAGAGCAGCCGCCGGCTTCCCCGCCCTCGAAGCCGCAACGGCGCAACCGGGACACGCCGTCACGGCCTCAGGCGAGCGGCCGGGCCAACATGGTCAAGGTGGTCATGGGCCTGGCCATCTGGGCGATGCCCATGCTCCGGCCGGCTGGCCCGGGCAATACCGCACCCGCCGACCTGTTCCTCGGCCTGGCCGTCCTGGTCACGGCCCTGTGGTTCGCGAGCCGCAGTCACGTCATGCGATTCCCCTACATGTTCCCGGTCGGCCTGTCGATCCTGGCCGGAGCGCTGGCGAGCACGGTCGCGTACTCGCATGCCTATGTCAGCGTCGGCGGCGGCCTGATCTCCCTGATCCAAGACGCGTTCCTGCTGGCCTGGTGTATCGGGATCGCCAATGTAGGCCGTGATCCCGCGTTGCTGCGCAGCATCAGCCGCGCGTGGGCCATCAGCGCCACCTGCTGGGCCGCACTCATGATCTTCGGAGTGTTCGGCCACGTCAGCGCCCTGTCCGGGCAGGACCTGAGAAATGGTGTGCGGGCCGCATTCACCCTCGGCGACCCCAACCTGGCGGCCAACTACTTCATCTGCTCACTGCTGGTGCTCCGGTCCACGCAGTTTCCGCGGCGCCGCGTGATCCGCTGGGCCTGCTGTGCGCTGATCATCACGGCCATCGTCCTTACCGGCTCCAACGGCGGCGCACTGGTGCTGGTCGTCACCACGGTGATCGGCGCTATCTTCCTGATGGCACGGCGCCGGGGTGCCGCGCCCGCGATCATCACCGCGTCCGTGCTGGCGCTGGCCGTCATACTCGTCGTCCCGCGCGTGCCCGTGCAGTCCATCGTCGCGCGGGCCCAGGGCAGCTCGCAGTTCCTGAACGACTCGATCGGCCGTCAGGCGGAGAGCAGCGGCTCTCGCAGCATGATCCTCTCCCAGACCGAGCAGCTGTACCTCACCTTTGACAACCCCCTCGGCATCGGCCCGGGCGGGACCAAGTCCGCCTTCCAGGCCCACCAGTTCTCCTACGTCAAGATGGCGCACGACGACTATGCCGCGTCACTAGTCGAACGCGGGGTGCTCGGGGCACTCGCGCTCGTCTGCCTGTTCGTCATCGTGCTCGCCCGGTGCCGCCGGATCGCGACCCGGAGCCTGCGGCCTGGTTACGCCAGCATCTTCCCGCGGGCCGAACTGCTGGGCGCCGCCGTCATCGGCATGTTCATCTCCGCGATGTTCTACCAGGTCCTGCATTTCCGTCAGCTGTGGACCCTGCTCGGGCTGGTCGCGGCGGTAGACCTGTGGGGACGGCGGGACAGCCAGGGAACCCCGGCGGATGAACCCGCGGCCGACCGCTTGCCGATGGAGCCGCTATCCGGCCATGGCCTGACGGCACGGGGCCGCGGGCGGATTTCCTGGGGCGCTCCCGCCGAAGAGCGCGTCCCCAAGACCACGGCCCGCCCGCCGCACCCCCCGCCGCACCCGGCGCCGCCGCCCCGCCGGGCCCCGCTTCGTCGCCCGTCACTGCAGCGAACGCCGCTGGCCCCCGCCTCGCTCAGCCCCGGGTCGCTGCCGCCGGTCTACGAGCACCGCCAGATCACCGCCAATAGCGATGACTACCCCACCCTGGAACTCCCGGCCATCCGGATACCGGACAGCCGCTCCCGGCCTGACCGCGGTGGCTTGCGGAAGCGGATCTCTGGCCGCATCACGGCTCTCGTTCCGGCTGTCCTGACGGCCAACGTCGCCGCCCGGATTGTCGCGCTGGCCTCGCTGTCGGCCGCGACGGTCCTGGTCGCTCACGCCGGAGGCCCCAAGCTGCTCGGCGAGCTCACGCTGCTCCGGGTCCTGCCCGGGCTGATGGGGGTACTGGTGGGCTGCGGCCTGCCCAGCGCCGCTCCTTTCTTCCTGGCGGGCGGGGACCGGGATAAGGCCAGGCTCCGCACCACCGTCATCCTCCTCACGCTGGCCGGGTCGCTGGCTGCGAGCATCTGCTGGCTGGGGCTGAGTCCGCTCATCCACCGGGCTTTCTTCAGCTCGTGGCACATAGGCGTCGTGCTCGCCGCCGCGGTTCCGGTGTTCTCCCAGCTCTGGGTGGCGACCGGCAAATCCTTCCTGCAAGGCGAAGACGACATGCGCGGCGCCAACTGGGCGATCGCCGCCGAGGAGGCCGTCTTCCTGCCGGTGTACCTGGGATTGCTGCCGATCATGCACGGGACCAGCCTGCTGATGACCTCGCTGGTCGGAGCCGACGTCCTGGTCGTCCTGGGCATCGCGGTCCGGCTCGCGCGGCGCGGCTACCGGCATGGCTGGGGCCGGCCGGATCTCCCGCTGGCCAGGGAAATCTGCGGCTACGGCATTCGCGGCCAGGTGGGCGGCATGCTCTCGCTGATCAACCTGCGGCTGGACGTGGCGATCCTCGGCGCGCTGGTGGGTCCGGGCACGCTGGGCGTCTACGCCGTCGCATCCAAGTACGCGGAGATGCTCCGGCTACCCGGGCTGGCCGTGACCTATGTCCTCTACCCGCGCCTGGCCACGCGTGACCGCGCGGACGCCGCCAAGGCCGTGGCCGCGCTGCTGCCACGCGCCCTGGTCCTGACCGCGCTGGCCGCGCTGCCCCTGGCGGCGGCGGTTCCGCTCCTGCCCTACGTCTACGGGCACGCGTTCGCCAGCGCCATGCTCCCCGCGTACATCCTCCTGTTCGGGCTCGTCGGCGAAGGGGCGGCCGGCCTGGTCAGCGCCTACCTGTACGCCGTGGGCCGGCCAGGGGCCAACTCCCTCGCCCTTGGGGTCTCTGTGGTGGTGACAATCGTGCTTGACGTAACGCTGATCCCGCACTATCACGCGGTGGGCGCCGCCGCCGCCTCGGCGGTCGCCTACCTGGTCAGTAGCGCCGCCCTGGTGGGCTGCTACTTCGTCGTGCGCAAGCTGGCCCCCCGGCCGAAGCGCACCGCAGCACCGGAGGGTGCATCATGACCGGCCTGGGCCGGCTCGGGCGGCGTGTATCCCGGCCCGTGCTCGCCGTGGCCGCCGGGGTGGCGGTGGCCATCCTGCCCGCCGCCTGCGGTGGTACCGCGACTCATTCGAGCGGACCCAAGCCCGAGATCTCCGGGCCGCTGCACGGCTGGACGCCACCGCGACCGGAGGCGCTGTCCCCGCTGCCCGACTACCAGGCCGCGGTGCAGGCAGCGGCGGCCGTCCACCTCAAGGTATGGATCGAGACCGACCTGGTGAAGCGCTGGGAGGAAGGTCCGACCTGGTTCCAATCCGCGGTCAGCCGGGTGGCCGACCTGGCCAGCCGGCCGGGAGTCGTCGGCATCAAGATCGCGGATGAGCTCGGCTACAACGACGGCATGAACAGCGCCAGCAAGATCAGCAAGTTCCTGTCCGACGCGGCCCGGGCGCTGCACGCCGCCGCGCCCGGCAAACTGATCCTGGTCGACATGGTGGTGCCGCAGCTCGGCTGCCTGCCAGGGCATCAGCTGGCCGGCTCGCCGGCCGCCGCTTGCGCCAGCCGGGAGAAAGCCGCATATCCGCAGCTCGCACTGCCCGAGATCGACCGCTATCTGCGCTCGCACGCGATTGACGTGCTGGACCTGAGCACCTACCTGCTGGAGGACGATACCTACAAGGCGTGGGGCACTAACGCCGATTCCGCCCAGACCGCGGCCTGGCAAGAGGTCGACAAGCGTGGCTGGGCCAGCCTGGTGCGCCTGCAGGCACGCAAGGCACTCGCGCATCCGGGTGCCTACCAAGGGGGCTCGGCCGCGTCCTCGGCCGACACCCAGACCTATGTCGACATTCCCCTCGCGCACGACGCCCATGCCGTCGACATCTGGACCTGGAACCAGCTCTACCAAGGCCAGGAGTACCACCTCATGAACCCAGGGATGCGGCCAAACGCCCTGTGGCGCCAGCTTGAGCGGCTGCGGCAAGCCGGCGACGTGCTGTTTACGCACTTCAGCCCGCATTCGGTCATTTCCAGTCTGCATAGCGACCTCGCTGAGATCGCGACCGTGTTCACCGATATCTTCCTGCCGGCCGGTACCGGATGAGCGGCGACTCGATGCGGGTCACCTACCTCGGTCACGCCGGCCTGCGCGTGGACGGGGCGGACCTGCGACTGCTGATGGACCCGTGGCTGTCCAGGACCGGCGCGTTCCAGGCCGCCTGGTTCCAGTTTCCCGCCAACGCTCATCTGGACCAGGCCAGCCTGCTGCAATGCGACTACGTCACCGTTTCGCACGAGCATCTCGACCACATGGACACCGCCGTCCTGGCCCGGCTGCCGGACACCGCGACCGTGCTCATTCCCGAGTACCCGTCGCCGAATTTCCGCGACCGCCTCAAGGCGGCCGGAGTGGCCAATGTCATCGAGGTGCCGCCCTGGCGAAAGTTCCGGCTGAATGACCAGGGCGACTGGCTCACCTTCATCACCGAGCAATCGCCCATGTGCAACGACTCGGCCGTCCTGGTCTACGCCGGAGGCGCCTCCCTGCTGCACTGCAATGATGCCCGGCTGACCGCGGGCCAGGCGCGCCGGGCCGCCCTGGAGTGCGGGGGGCGCCTGGACATACTCGCCGCTCAGATGGCCAGCGCCACCTGGCATCCCATCTGCTACGAGTACCCGCCCGAGCAGCTAGCGGAGATCGCCGCCGCGAAACGGACCGGGAAGTTCAGGGTGGTCGGGCGGCTGCTGAAGCTGGTGAAGCCGGAACTCGCGGTGCCCTTCGCAGGCCCCATGTGCTTTCTCGACCCGGAACTGCGGCACCATAACCGCTGGCTGAAACCCCCTGGCCTGTTCCCCGACCAGAAGCAGGCGGCCGAGTTCCTCGCCGCCCGGCTGCCCGGCCAGCGCGTGGGTTTGTGGCTGCCCGGAGACAAGTACGAACCGCTGTCCAGAAGGCATGCCGCCGACAGCATCTGGCGCGACTTCGACTTCGGTGACACCGATGAGTATCTGGACGCCTACGCGAGCGCCCGGGAGCCCTACATAGCGGAGGTCTGCGCGACTTATCCGGAGGCGGGCGCGGACCTGGGCGAAAGGTTCACCGAGCATTTCCGGCGACTGGGCGAGATCAGCCCGTACTTCCTGGAACGAATCGACATGACAGTGCGCTTCGAGCTGTCGGGAGCGGTCGAGGGCCGCTGGGACGTGGACCTGCGCCCCGAAGGCGTCCGGATCGACCTGACCGGCCGCGCTCGCCGGGCCGCCGAGTACGGCTTCCGGCTCGACTCGCGCTGGCTCGCCGCCGTGGTCACCGGCCGGATCGCCTGGGAGGACCTGTTCCTGTCGCTGCGGTTCTCGGCCTGGCGTCACCCGGACATTTACAACGACTACCTCATCGGCCTCCTCAAGCACGCAGAGCCGCAGGCCCTGCACGCCGTTGAGGCCTACGAACGGGGACGGTCGACCAACGAGACGATCGTGGTCGACGCCCCGGCTGGCCGGTACGAGATCAGCCGGTACTGCCCGCATGCGGGCGAGGATCTCTCGATCGGAAGCATCGTCACCGGCGGCGCCATCCGCTGCCTCGGCCACAACCTCGAGTTCGACCTGGCTACCGGCACCTGCCTCAATGCCCGCTGTGATCCGCTGGCCACCCGCAGCCTCATGCGAGTCCCCAGCGGAGCGATCGATTCACCAGAGATGGAGGGGTTCTGATGGATGAGCGCATTCCTCACCGAACGGGGGTTTCCCGGTTCCCCGGCACAACGAGGACGGCCAGCAGAGCGGGGCGCAGCCGGGCACCTGCCCGCGACCCGGTGGTAGCCGCCGGCCAGGGGGTAAGCCCGAACTGGACGCGCCGGCTCCTGGACATCGCCGTCGCCGTCACGATCCTCAGCCTGGCCTGGCCATTCTTCCTGATGCTGGCGGTGGCGACCCGGCTGAGCACGGGCGGGACCGCGATCTACCGTCATCGGCGGGTGGGCCAGGGTGGTATCCCGTTCACGCTCTACAAGTTCCGCACCATGCGGGCCCGGATGGAAGGACCCGAGGTGACCGCGCCCGGGGACGACCGGGTGACCTGGCTCGGGGCGCTCATGCGCAAGACGAGCATTGATGAACTGCCGCAGATGCTGAACGTGCTGCTCGGCCACATGACGCTGGTCGGCCCGCGGCCCGAGTCCGTCACGCTAGCCCGGCGCTACCCCGAGGAACTCCAGTTCATCTTCCGGTACCGGCCTGGCGTCACCGGCCCGTGCCAGGTCCTGGTGCGCGACGAGAAGGTCCTGGGATGGGCGGCCGACGTCGAGACGTACTACCTGACCAAGCTGCTGCCGCACCGGGTGGACAAGGATCTGGACTACCTGAAGGATCCGACCTTCGCCCGCACCGTCTGGTGGCTGATCATCACCTTCCTTTACCTGCTCCACACGGCGAAGCCGGCCCTCGGCGCGGCTCAGCCCGAGCTGGCCGGGGCGGGAGCGCTGGTCACGCCGACTGACGACTGACACTTCCCCGGCCGAAGGGCGGGGCGCGACCGCTGCGGCGGCCCGCCCCGCCCTTTGTCCTGACTGCAGCCGGGCGATGCCCCCGACTGGCCCCGGGCGTCGCCCGTCCGTCCAGGTCCGGGCCCGTCGCAAACTGCCCGCCCGCTGGACGCGGGCGGGCAGTTGCAGGATCTCGAGTCAGCCGGACCTGGGTCCGTGGCTTTACCGGCCGGGCGCCGCGCCCGCATCGAGATCATCTCCGCGGGCGCGGCGCCCTCTCAGCCAGCCGGCCTGATTACTTGAACGCGACCACCTCGGCGAGCCAGCCGCCGCTAGCGGTTCCGCTGGCGGTGAAAGACCCGGTGCCGCCGGGGATCTGATAGGCCCGCCCGAGGGCGTTGGAACCCAGCGTGTAGTTGGCCAGGGCGGTCCAGCCCGTATTCCAGGTGACGGACGTCCCGCCGAACGTCGCGACCGTCCCGAACACGAACTCGCCGGACCCGGCGGTCATGGCGGTCGCGCCGGACGAGAACGCACTGGCGGTTCCGCTGGCGGCGGACTGCACATCCAGGCTGCTGACGCCGGACACCTCATCGGACATGATCCGGTAGCTGGAAGCGGTCGGGAAGCTGACCGTGATCAGGTCGTTGACGGCAAGGCCGCTGGCGGCGACCCCGTAGAGCGTCACCAGCCGGTCACCGGACGCATCCGAGACGTCGCTCGCCACGTGCAGCGTGTCACCCTTGCTGTCGGTGCCGGAGACCGCTCCGGTCGCGGAGGTACCGGTGAGCTGGACCGTCACGACCATCAGGTCGCCGGCCGTCACTCCCCCGGTGCGCCACACGGTCACCGAGCCCGAGGTGTGCGAGCTCGTCGAGGTGTTCGTGGCTATCTGGTTGACGTACTTCGCGTTGCTGGAGGCAGCCGTGGTGGCGCTAACGGTCTGGCTGGCCGTCGAGGTCATGTTGTTGCCGTCGGTGACGGTTACCGTGACCTTGTACGTCCCCGCACTCGGGTAAGTGTGGTGAGCGGTCGGGCCCGCCTGCGGGCCGGCGGTGGTGCCGTCGCCGAAGTCGAAGCTGTAGCTGCTGATCGGGGAGCTGCCCGCGGTCGAGCCCGAGGCATCGGCGGTCACCGCGAGCGGAGCGTTGCCCGACGATGGCGACACGGTCAGGGCCGCCGTCGGCGGGGTCTGTGTGCCCCCGCCTCCGCCGAGAGGCTGGTACTCGTACGCGCCGCGATCGTAGAACGATCCCGCGGGGTTGCCGGTGTTGGGCGTGCTCGGGTCGTCGGCACGGGTATTGCCCAGGATGTCGGTCGCCTGCTCGCCCGAGGCGAGAGAATTCGCCGAGTCGATAGCCGGGGATCCCGCGCTCAGCTTGAAGTTCCCCCCTGAGGCGCTGACGAACCCCGGGTTCGCGAACTTGCCGGCCGATTCCTGGCCGGTCGCCGTGTGCAGCGCCGCCAGGGTGTTATACGTGGTCCCGGCCCACGTGTACCAGGCCCCGGCACCGCTCTGGTACACGAGGTTGTAATTGGCCGTGGTACTGGCCGGCGCCGAGTCGTAGACGCCGATGTTCCCGATCCGGCGGTTGCACGTATTGGTGTAGTACGGCTGGCCGGTGCTCGGGTTGACCGGAATCGGGGTCGGGTTGATGACGGCCCCGGTCGCGTTGTTCATCGAGACATTGTTCTCGATGTCGTAGTTGCCGCTCGTGCCCTCGACGTTGATACCGTCCGTGCAGTTGGCGTAGACGGTGTTGCCGATGATGCGGCCGCCGGTGACATTGAAGTCGTCGATACCGTGGTCGCCGTTGCCGTAGGTGACATTGTTTGCTACGAGAGCGTTGTTACCGCCGGTGTAGATGTTAATCCCGGTGTCCTCATTGCCGTACGTCACGTTGCCGATGATGGAGTTACCCGGAGCTATGTCATCGATACCGTTGGCATTGCGCTGGTACTGGTAGGCGTTGTGGTACGAGGTATTGCCCGTCACGGTCACGCCGGTCGTCGTGCCGGTCAGGTAGATGCCGTGGGCCGAGTTGTCGTGCGTGACGTTGCCCTGGACGAGCCCGCCGTTGAGATTGCTCAGGTAAATACCCATAGCGGGGGCCGAGATCGGCGTCCCGGCGAAAGACTCGGTGTTACCGGTGATGGTCACGTTGCTGCCGCCGGAGACGTAGATGCCGTAGGACGACGTCCCGGTGATGGTGAAACCGCGGATCGTAATGTAGTTCCGGTTCGAGAGCGCGAAGGACCGCGTCCCGCCGTTTATAGTGACGCCGGGGTTAGCGGCGAAGGTGATCGGGTTGCCGGCCGTACCTGAGTTGGTCGGGTTGACCGCCGTCCCGGCGTATGTTCCGGCGCTGACCTGCACGGTGTCGCCAGGCTGGGCTACTTTCGCGGCGGCCGCGATCGTGCAGAATGGCTGCCCCGACGTGCCCGCGTTCGGGCCGGTGTCATTACAGGCAGCATTCGTGTTGTCGACGAGGTAAATCGTGGACGCGTAGGCGGCGGTACCGCCGGCCAGCAGGCCGGCGACGAGAATCGCGCCGGACAGGCCGGCCAGGCTGACGGCCCGCAGTCGGTTACCGGGCATGGAACAGCCCAGCAGAGAATTGAATACAGGACACGGGAACTCTCCCCCCAAGTCGGGCAGAACCTACACATGAAGGTCTTACCGGGCAGCGGGTTTCCCGGGGACGTAGTGGACAGGCTCAGGCCCAGACTATCCACCCATTGCTAACGATTGTATTACTCAAACGTCACCTACGACAAGCATTCCCGACAATAGCCAACACCTTTTCCGGGCCGGGTGGAGCCGCCCGCGTCAGGGCCCCGCTCGGCCGGCCGCCGGCGATCCGTCGGCCGACACGGAACGCGGCCCGCCCGCGGCTATCGCAACGTCATGGCCGGATAACCCGCCGTGGCGAAGATCATTTCGATGATACTGCGGCCCGATTAATCTTTACCATTTCAAGTAAACACGGCTGCGCGCCTGTGACGGCTCGGTAGCGCGATATCGGCGTGCGCAAGCACCTGGCTAGGCGAAACGTTGATCCCGCGCCGGAAAGATGCCGCCTAGCGAATCCGGCAGGTGCTGTGAACGGTATCAGGCAAGCCATCCAGGCCTATTGAACAAAACCTCCAGGGTGCTACTACGGTTCTAGGAATGGTGACGTTCCACCCTGGCTTGGGGGTTGCGAAATGCGTCGTCCGGTAATCACGAAGAAACATCCGGCACTGGCCAGAATCATGTCCAGAACCGCCCGGGCCCACGTAACCCAAAGTTATGGAGGCCATATCCTGTGGCGTATACGGGCGATTCTCGCGATAGCGCTCGGGCTATCGCTCGCTCCGCTCATACCTGCGCTGACCAGCACTGCCTTGGCCGCGTCGCCGTTGAACGTATTCGCCGGGTACTTCGACACCCATACGGTCCCGTTCAGCTCGAACCAGCCGAATCCATGGCCCTAAAGGACCCGTCGAGTTTCGCCGGAACCCCGTGTCCTAGTTATCCGAACGACACGACGTGCTGGGACGCCAGTGCGATCCGGCTGGACAATCCAGGCAGCACGGATGTCACCGGTGTCCACGCCGTCGTCATCGGCACCAAGACCTATGATCTCTGGGGCTCCAGCCTGATCGTGAAGGCGGGCGGGATGCTGGTGCTCACCGAGACCGGCAGCTCGAAGAACTCGGAAAACTTCGACGGGTCGGACTTCCCGCCCAACTCTTATAACGGCGGCAATACGGCTTCACCGCAATCGATAGCACCGCGGGCGCGGCCGGCACCACGGCGGCCTTCTCCTCCGGCCCGGCGACCACGAGCCGGGCCGCGGACGTCCTCATCGGCGTGGTCGGCGTGGAGTCAGGGAAGTCTCCGACCTGAGCCGGCGGGTGGACGGTCACCCGTCCGTCCCGGTAACGATTAGGCGTTAGGAACGCTCCCAGGCCCGCACGCGGTCACGGTAGCGGCGGGCCGCGGCCCGCAACTCCGTCTCCGGCTCCAGGCCGGCCGCACGAGCCTTGGCGACCAGGCGGAATAGCTCCGCGCCGATCTCCTCGCCCGGCAGGTCCGTGAGCGCGTCGGGCACCCCGGCCCGTCCGGCCCGGCGCTGCAGCTGCGCGGCGAGCGACAGGGCGGGCTGCCCGAACGGCACTCCGTCGAGAGCGGAGGGAGCCTCGGGGACGGCGTTCAGCCCGGCCCGTTCGGCCTTGTGCTTCTTCTCTTCCTTCTTGATCTCGTCCCAGTTGCGCGTGACCTCGTCGGCGCCGGAGACGGCCAGGTCCGCGAACACGTGCGGATGCCGCCGGACCAGCTTGGCCACGATCCCGTCGGCCACGTCGTCGATCGTGTACCCGGTACCGTCCTCGCGCTCGGCCGCGAGCCGGGCGTGGAACGCGACCTGCAGCAGCACGTCGCCGAGTTCCTCGCGGAAGGCCTCCTGGTCCCCCGACTCGAGCGCGTCGAGGGCCTCGTAGGGCTCCTCGAGCAGGTAGGGGGCCAGCGACTCGTGGGTCTGGCGGGCATCCCAGGGACAGTTCCTCCGCAGCCGGTCCATGGTCGCGACCAGGTCGAGCAGGTGCGCCCCGGGCAGGTCGGCCGACCCGCGCAGCAGCCGGGCTCCCGGCGGGACCGGCGGGTCGTCGCCCGGCTCAGGCAGCCATACCACCGTCCCGCCATCCAGCGCGGCGCCGTCCGGCTCGCCCGCGGTCAGCCGGTAACCGATCCCGGCCTCGTCCAGCGCGGGCAGCTGCGGATGGCCGGCCGGGGCGAGCACCGCGGCGGCGGACCTCAGGGCCTGCCAGGCGTCCCAGCTGAGCAGCCCGGGCGCCACCCGCGGGCTGGTCGCGAGGACGATCAGCAAGCCGGCGCCACGCCGGTCGGCGATGCCGTCGGCGCCGGCCCCGCGGACCGGGTCACCTTCGAGGTGGGCGCGACAATCGAGTACTGGGTGTAGTCCAGCCGGCCGTACTGCGGGTTGACCTGGATCTTCAGCTGCTTGGCGGCGACGCACCTGGCCTTGTTGAGCTTGTCCGTGACGGCCGTTTCCTCCGCCTGGGTCGCGGGCGCTGTGCCCCCGTTGGCCTGCTTCAGGAACTGGTCGTCGATGGCCTGGTAGCGGCCGACTTCGGACTGCAGGTTCGGCGGGATCCCGTTGGCGGCCAGGATGAGGCCCAAGGTGACCTTGGTGATCCCCTGGGCCTGCGCGCTGGCCTTGGCCGCGGTGTAGATCTCGTTCAGCGCGTTCTGCGCCTGGGTGGTGGAGACCGTGATGCCGGCCTGCCTGGCCAGCGCATCGTTGATCTTGAACCGGACCAGCCAGGTGAGCGTCTGCTGCGTCTCCTGCGCCGGGGTCAGCTGCACGGTGCCCGGATAGAGCTTGGCGTTCCGGCTGAGGTTGGTGACCTCGGTATTGAGGGTCGCGACCGTGATCCGCTGGTCGCCGACGACTGCCGCTGCGCCCAGCTTGACCGGGCTGCACCCGGTCGCCACGAGCGCGGCGCCGGCGACAACCGCGGACATCGTGACAAGCCTCCGAAACACCGAATTCTGCCTCTCGAGTCCGAACTCTCTTGACGTGCCGAACGTTATATTTGCCGAGATGGGTTTGGCTCCGCGAATGCTCCGGCCACCGGGAGAAACACCCCGGCCACCGGGAAAAGAGTACCCGGTGGGCGCCGGGCACTTTCAGGCGGCCGGTAAACCTCTGCCCGGCCGCCCGGGCCTGCCGCGCCGCGGGCCGCGGGCCGCCGCGATCACCCTCGTCATCCTGCTCGGCAGTGTCGCCGCATGCGGCGGGCCGCCGCGGGCCGCCGCCACCCGTCCGGCCGATCCTCCCCGCCTGGCGCAGCCTTCGTCCACGACCATCGCGGCCAGGTTGTGCGGCCAGGCCGGGTGGCCGGAAACGATGGTTGACGGCGGCGCCTACGTCGTCCAGAACGACGAGTGGAACTCCACCGCCGCCGAATGCATCACCACCGACGGACATGCCCAGTTCACCGTCGCGAGCTCGGCGATCAGCAAGCCGGCCAGCGGTGATCCCGGCGGCTACCCGTCGATCTACAGCGGGTGCAGTGCCGGTGTCTGCACCGCGGGTAACAAGCTGCCCATCCGGGTCGGCCGGCTGAAGCCCGGCATGATCACCAGCAGCTGGGTCACGAGCCAGCCGCCGGGTGGCGCCTATGACGTCGCCTACGACATCTGGTTCAACCGCACGCCCGTCACGTCCGGCGCGCCTGACGGCGGCGAGCTGATGATCTGGCTCGCCCACCGCGGCGGCAGCCAGATCGCCCCGGCCGGCGCTCCGGTCGCGCACGCCGGCATCGGCGGCTACGCCTTCACCATCTGGGTGTGGTCAGGTCGGGCAGGCCAGCGGCGGATCGCCTACGTCATGGATCATTCCGTCCGGTCGGTCCGCGACTTCGATGTCAGCGCCGTCGCCGCCGACGCCGCCCGCCGCGGCTACCTCTCCGCTGCGTCTTTCCTGCTGAACATCCAGGCCGGCTTCGAGATCTGGACGGGCGGCCGCGGCCTGTCCACCGACTCCTTCGCCCTCAGCGTCGAGCCCTGACCGGCCGGCCGCCGAACGCCGCCCGCAGCACCGGCGGAGCCGTCACGAGCGCCTCGGCGTACCGCACGGCCAGCAGTGCCAGCGACAGCCCGTACAGGCCGCCGGCGACCCCGCCCGCCGCCGCGGCGGCCATCTCCAGGCCGGAACAGGCGCTGAGCACGACGGCCGCCCGGGAGATCTGGCCGGAAGCCCGGCAGACGGCGATGTAGAGGGATTTCGGGACGGCGGCCGGATAGCCCAGGGTGACTAGCCACATCGGTACCGTGGCCACCGGGTAGCCCTTCCCGAACAGGCTCAGCGCCAGGTGCGCCCCTCCGATCAGCGCGGCCATGCCCGGCAGCCCGATGAGGAACGACACCCGCAAGGCGAAGCGCAGCTTCGCCGCGACCACGCCGGGATCGGCGGCCACCACCGCGAATAGCACCGTCGCCAGGTGCGCCGGGACGATGAACAGGAAGGTGGTCAGCATGACGGCGATGTAGAACGCGGCGTTCGCCGTCGGCGACACGATCACCGTCACCAGCACCGGCAGCAGGTAGAACGGCGTGGTCATGGCCAGGTTCAGCCAGTTGTGGGCCATCGCGCTGCGGCCCAGCCCGCGCAGCCCGCCCCAGTCGGGCCGGGGCAGGACCGGTTCGCCGCCCGCCCTCAGCCGGATCGCGATCAGCGCCAGCGACAGCGCCAGGCCCGCCACCCAGGACACGGTGATGCCGACGCCGAACTGGTCGTGCAGGACGACCGCGGTGACCGGCAGGACCGCCACCTTGATCACGGCGAACGCGATGTTGCGTCCGAGCTGGAGGCCACCCCGCATCAGGCCGATGGTGGCCTGGTCGAACACCAGCGTCACCGCGGTCACCGCCACCCCGGCCGCGAACAGCAGTCCCCGGGCCGGGGTGCCGATCATGGTGGCGAAGTTGACGCTGACTCGCGGGGCCACCACGGCGAACCCGAGTCCGAGCAGCAGCGCTCCCAGGCCGCAGGTGAGCAGCGCCGCCGCCACCAGCCCGGCCCGGTCGCGACGGCGGGGAAGCTCGCCGATCAGCAGGGTGCCCAGGCCCAGCATGCCGATCGTGCCGAGCAGCGTCATGGCCGACACCGCCGCCGAGGCGTAGCCGACCGCCCGCTGGCTGAACAGCCGGGTGGCGACGATCCAGTAGATCACTCCGAGCAGGGACGCCACCCCGGTGGACATCACCAGGCTGCCCGCGTTGCTGAGCAGGTCACGGTGCTGGCGCCAGGCCACCTGGATGGCGGCCCGTGGAGTTCCTGGCAGCGCCCTCCACAGCGCCGTCCGGGGGGAGGCACGCGCCATGTCGTCCGTCATAACCCGCCCGCCCCGCCGCCGGGGCCGACCGACACGTACCGGTAGGGGTGCGTGAGGTCGGGCTGGCGATACAGCCCGGCCGCCACGACCTGCTTACCGGTGTACGGCACCTGCCGCTGCCAGGTCCGGCCATCGCCGAGGGCGAGGTTCCAGGTGCCGATCACCTGGCCGCCGCGCTGGAGGACGAGCCGGTACCTCGTGGCAGTCCCCTCGTCGTTGGTCACGCCCATGCTCAGCGTGGGTGCGCCCGGCCGCTGCGCCAGCCACAGCTGGGTGAAACGAGGCTGCGACTGCCTGGCCGCACCGGTCGCGGCCAGGCCGATCGCGGCCGCGGCAACCACGATGGCAACGGCGAAAACCGCCAGGTGCCAGCGGGCCGTAGGCCGGCCCGGCCGCGGGCCGCCGGGCGCGGTCAGGCCAGCTGCCGGCAGGCCGGGCCCGGCGGAACCGGCCGGCACCGCCTGGATCCCGGTCGCGGGCAGCGCCCTCGTCGCGGTCCGGTCGGCCCGCCCGGCCCCGGCCGCCCGACGGCGGGCGAAGAGCGCCGTGTCGGCGGCGAGGGTCATCCCGGCGAGCAAGCCGAGCCACCCCGGCCGGTGCAGCGGTACCCCGGCGACGTTCAGCAGCAGCCCGCCCAGGATGGGCACGACCAGGGCCAGCGCGGTCATCACGGCGACGCGCTCCAGGCCCGCGGTCAGTGAACCGAGCAGCAACTGGCCGAGCAGGTAGCCAGGCGCGGCGAACAGCGCGATCCCGAGCACGATCGTCACCGCGGCCGGGGCCCCGGCCGCGGCGGCCAGGCAGGCCAGGACGGCCACCAGCGCGGTGGCGGCCACATCCGCCTGGCTACGACCCATAGGAGGCAGATCCCCTCAGGTCGTAGACGACGATGTTCCCGGAGTCGTAGATGCGCGCGACGCCGGGCAGCCGGTTGAACTTGGCAAGACCGGCCCGGGGCAGCGGGTGCTTGTAGGTGCCGAGACCGGGGTCGACGGGAAAGTACTGGCCGGAGGCGGGCAGCATCTCGCTGAGCCGCAGGTCGACCAGCACGAACCCGATGGACTGGGCCTGGATCAGCTGGGCGGCGGCCGGCGTCAGCCCCGGCGAGGTGTACAGCGGGCCGTCATCACCCACCGTGTCCTGGTCCCCGTAGCTGCCCAGCACCGGCAGGTCGCCTTCGTCGGTGGCGAACCGCTGGCCGGGGCCGAGCACCGCCAGGGCCCAGTCGGCCGAGGCGATCTGCTCCGGGCCGACCGACCGTTCGGCCCCGGCGACCTGGTACGGCCCGGGCAGCCGCTCCCAGTACGGCGGCCAGCCGTTGACCATCCCGTTGAGCACCAGCGCCAGCGCCGCCGCCACCGCGCCGGCGATGACCAAGGGGGCGCGCCTTAGTCCGGCCCGGATCACCAGCCAGCGCAAGCTGTTGTCGGTCAGCCGGATCACGGCCAGCGCGGCGATGAACCCGGCGGGCAGGAACACGAACGTGGACGCCCGCCCGGCCAGCTCGCTGCCGTTGGTGACGAACAGCCGCACCGCGACGATGACGTACCAGCTCACAGCGCCTATCGCGAAGGCCACCACCCACGGCTGGTGGCGGTACCGGCGCCAGGCCTGCCACCAGCCCACGGGCACGAGCACCGACATGATCAGGACGGCCGTCACCGCCAGCGCCTGGTTCTCCAGCGGCCCGTTCGCCGCCGACGCCGGCGACGGTGCGGGGTGGTGTCCGCCCGGCAGCAGGCCCCGGAAGGCCTGCAGCGCCCCCTGGACCACCGGCTCCAGGTAACTCACGGTCGACGGGGCGACGAACACGATCCAGGCGCCGAACGCCGCCGCGGACACCAGGGCCAGCAACGAGGCCCAGGCCGCCAGCCTGCGATCGCGGGCCAGCAGGGCACCTAGCGTGATGAGTTCCAGCGTGGCCACCAGCAGGTAGCTGGTCACGTGGTGGGTCACCACGGTGGCACCGGCCGACAGCACCGCCACCGTGAACCAGCCCGTCCGGTGCCCGGCGGCGCGCGGTGCGGCGAGCCGGTAGGTGGCCAGCACGGTGAGCCCGAAGAAGGGCAGCGCCAGCGTCTGGTAGACGAACATGGAGTCGAATGAGGAGAACAGCGACTCGCTGGCGTACAGCAGCAGGGCGACGCCGGCCACCCGGTGTGAGCCGCTGACGTAGCGGAAGAGCACGAACAGGGTGCCGACGAAGAGCAGGTGCGCGATGCCCGCCACGATCAGCCCGCTGACGTAGACGGAGAGCCCGGTGACCGAGGCCAGGGCGGTGGTGACCTCCTCCAGGCCGGGGTAGTAGGGGCTGATCGGCAGCAGGTTGTTCGGGGTGAACAGGTGCCCGGTCTGAATGATGTCCGTCGCCGTGCGCCAGTGCATGAGCTCGTCGGCGTAGGTGAACGCCGCGGGGCTGTAACAGACCTTGACCAGGTATTCCGCTACCGTCAGGACGACGGCGAGGGTCACGGTCTCGCTCCCGGACAGGGACCGGCGGCTCAGCATGCGGGCCGCCACCGGGGCCAGGATGAGCAGTTGCCCGGCCCAGTACGTCCGGTCGGCCCAGGACGTGCCGGCGTGGCCGAGGCGGCCCGCCGTGTAGGCGGCGGCCACGACGAGGACGCCGGTCGCGGCGCTGAGCGCCACCACGCTGACCGGCAGGCGGGAGCGTCTGGCCGTGACGTCAGCCTGCCTCTCGCGGTCCCGGTGCGCGGCCAGTTCCCGGCCCGTCGACTCCCCGGCCGCCGTCACGTGACCGGCCCCCCCTCCTGGGGGTCCCGGCCCACCGGGGGTACGAGGCGGCGTACGGCCTGCCAGGCGACTCGCTTGGCCGCGGCCGCGCGCCGCCGCGCCGGAGTCGGGCGGACGTCGAGCAGCCGGGTGAGCCCGGCGACGCCGATACCGGCATTGACGGTCAGCCGGGGCAGCGTGAGCACGTCGTCGCCGGGCGCCGTCATCAGCTCGGCCACCGCGCAGGCGTACCGGTATCCGGCCGCGGCGACGGTCTCGCGGGCGGCGCGATTCCAGAAGCCGAACGGGTAGGCGAACCCGTCCACCGCGATCCCGAGCTTGTCCTCGAGCAGGCTCCGGCAGCGCCGGACCTCCTCGCTGACCACCGCGGCGGGTACCCGGTCCAGCTGCGGGTGGGAGTGGCTGTGCGCCGCTACCTCGATTCCCTCGGCGGCGATGTCGGCGAGCGCCCGCCAGGACAGCACCGGGCGGTCTTCCTCGCCGACGCTCACGTTGAAGCGGGTCGTCGCGCCCACGTACCCGGTCGGGACGTACAGGGTCGCGCGGAAGCCATGCTCGCGTAGCACCGGCAGCGCCGTGCTGTAGAAGTCGGTGTACGCGTCGTCGAACGTCAGCACGACCGCCCGCGACGGCACCGGGGCGCGGGACTCGCGGCCGGCCAGCTCGGCGGCGGTCACCGTCCGGTAGCCCGCGGCCGCGAGGTACTCCATCTGGGCGGTGAACTCGGCCGGGTCGACGGCAAAGCGCCGGAACTTGCGGGTGGCGTCGGTGGCGATGCTGTGGTACATCAGCACGGGCACCTCGCCCGCGGGGCCGTCCGGGCGCGTGCTCACCGTCCCGCCTCCGCCCGGGCCTGCCTGCGCACGCTCCTGATGTAAGCGGCCGGGCCGCGCAGCATGGCCCGCCGCTGCCCGCGGGTGAACTCGGCCGGCAGGCCGGGCGCCGCCGCGACTCCGGCCACGTCCGCGCCGCGCAGGTAACCGGCCGCCGCGGGCAGCAGTCTCAGCAGTTCCGGCAGCACGCCCGGCCGGTGCCGCAGCAGCGCGGTGTAGTAGGCCGTCAGGCCGGTGCCGTATCCGCGCAGCTGACGGCGCAGGCCGTCGGGTTCCGCGTAGTGGTTGTGCCGCACCAGCGCGGCGGGCTCGTAGGCGAGGCGGTAGCCAGCCAGCAGTACCAGCGTGAAGGCGAGGGTGTCCTCCGACGCCCGGGCCGGGGTTCCGGCGCCCATAGCGACGTCGAAGCCGCCGATGCGGCTCAGCGCCTCGCGCCGGAAGGCCATGTTGCCGCCCGCCCCGAACGGCGGCAGCGGGAACAGCGGGCTCTGCGGGCCGCGCCGGGAGAAGACCGCCGGGGTGAAGCCGCGGCCCTTGCTGTGACCGCCGAACCACTCGAACCATTCCTGGATCGGGGTCTCCAGCCGGGCGGGCGCGATCATGCCCGTGACGCAGCCGATGTCCGCGCCGCGGGCGAACCCGCCAGCCAGGCCGGCCAGCCAGTGACCGTCCGGCTCCTCGTCGTCGTCGAGGAAGGCCACGATCTCCCCGGCCGCCGCGGCCACGCCCGCGTTGCGCGCCCAGGACAGGCCGCCGCGCCGTTCCAGGGCGTAGCGGCACGGCACCTGGCCTGGCCGGGTTTCCAGCAGAACCCGCACCGCGTCGCTGGCCGGAGCGTTGTCCACGACGACGATCTCGAACCGGGGATACTCCTGCCGCTCGAGGGAGCGCAGGCACGCCTCGAGGCGGTCCGCCCGGTCGCGGGTGCAGACGACCACGCTGATGAAGGGGGCCGTGGCCAGCGCCTCGCGGCGATCGCGCAGAAACGGCCACGCCGCGGGGTCGGCCGTCAGGCCCGCACCGGTCAGCCGGCCGGGCGCGGGCAGGCCGGCCGCGCCGAACCGGGCGGTCACCGGCGCGCGCAGGTCCGGCCAGAGCATCGCGGCGAACTGCCCGGGTGTCAGCCCGGCCGGGTCGAGCGGGAGCAGGCACGAGCCGACCGGTTCGCCGTGCAGCCGGGCCAGGACCCAGGCTCGGCGGTGATGCCCGTCGCAGGGCACCGGGGGCAGCGGCCCGGTCAGTTCCACGTCCAGCATCAGGGCCGGGGCGAAGCCGCCGGCCGCGCCGGGCTCATCCCGTCGCGCCGCGGGCGCCGTAGCGCTCATCGGACCTGCTCCAGGTGGCCAGCGGTCACTCGTCCGGTCCGGGACCGGACCGTCTCGCCGAATCGGGCGTAGGCCTCGCGCCCGGCGGCGCACTGCTGGGCGGCCGCGTCCCTGGCGGCGACGCGGGCGGCCGCGGGCAGCTGCCACGCCCGGTCTATGGCCGCGCGCAGCCGGCCGCCGGATCCTGACTCGTCCAGCGAGACGACGAAGCAGGCTCCGGGGAACAGCGCCCGCAGCCCGGTGAATTTGGCGTCGTAGTACCGCGACCTGGTCAGGCACACGGCCGGCACGCCCTGGGCCAGGCCGAACACCGCCGCATGGTAGCTGCCGGTCACGATGACCCGGCAGCGCCCGGCCGCGGCAATCAGCGCCTCGGGGGTGGCCATGTCGTCGAGCGTGACCCCGGCTCCGGCCCGCTCCGGATCGAGCAGGGCGCGCAGCGCCGCCAGGTCGCTGTCGACCGGATAGCGCGACACCGGCAGCGCGATGACAGGTGCCTGAAGGGCCTTCGCCGCCTCGGCTACCACATCGCCCGTCGTTCTCGCCGCCGCCAGGTCCAGGCCGGCGTAGGCCGAGACCCGCATGCTGACGCCCAGCGCGTCACCGACGGGTACCCCGCCGTCAGGAGCGCCCCCGCTGGAGACCAGCTCCAGCGCGTCATCTCCGGTGACGGCCAGCGCGCCGGGCCGGGCCCCCAGGGCCACGGACAGATCCCGGCTGGCCACGCTCTCCCGCAGGCCGAGGCGGGCCAGCCCGGGCAGGACGGAGCGGGCCTGCGCGCGCAGGGCCGGCTGATCCATCGGCCCGATTCCCTGGCCGAACATGGCCGTCGGCTTGCCCAGGCGCTGGGCCAGGGACAGCAGGCTCAGCACGCCAGCCGCGTGCCACCACCAGGTATCGGTCAGGTAGCCGCCGCCGCTGGCCACCACCAGGTCCGCCGCGAGCACGGCCTGGACCGCCGTCCGCGGCCGGCCCGGCCGGCCCCGGCGACGGAGGGAACGGCCCGCCAGGTAGGGCGCGGCGATTTTCCAGGCCTGTTCGGCGGCCAGCCGGGGACGCCGCGGGAGGAGGAGCCGGATGAGCCGCTGGTCGGCGAGCGTCCGCCCGATGGCGACGGTGCCGGGGCAGTAGTCCGCTAGCCGCCCGGGCGCGTGACAGATCACCATGATCTCGGCGCCGGGCCATAGCTGCCGCAGCCGGAGCACGCACGACTGCAGCATCGCGACGTCCCCGAGGTTCAGCAGGTCGTATCCGGACTGGTCGATGAGGATCCGGGGCCCGGACCGGGCCGGGCGGGCCGCGGGGCGGCGGACGATCGCGGCCGCCCGATCGGCGGCCGAGCGGACCCGGCCCGCGGCGAAGCCGGTCACGGCGGAACCGAGCCCGGCCATGATGGCGATGCTCCGCATGCCTCCCGACAGGTCTCCCCTGATGGTGTCCCGCAGCCCGCGGGCCACGCCGAGCGGGAGCACGCGGCGGGCGTACAGCCGTTCGGCCGACGTGCTGCTGCTCCCGCCGTTGAGCGCGGCGAGTTCGGCCTTGCCCGCACCTTCGTTGAGGCAGCGGCGCAGGAAGAAGGCGGGTGTCGCGCGCTCGGCCGGCACGAGATGGCTGATGACGGCGGCCGGCTCGTAAATCCAGGTGCCGTCCGGACGCGCCGCGGCGGCCCGCAGGCTCAAATCGGTGTCTTCCGGTCGCGACCGGCGGCCGACCTTCCCGAAGTCGTCCCGGAAACCGCCGATCGCGGCGAACACCTCGCGGGAAACGGCCATTCCGCAGGTCCACACGTTCCGCACCGCCGCCGTTTCCTCAGGCATGCCGCGGTACGACGCGCCGACGGCCCAGTCGAACTCAGCGGGCAGCCAGCGCGGCCGGGAACCCGCCCAGACCGGGACTACCCGGCAGCCGACCCCCACGACGCCCGGCCGCGCGAAGTGCGGCAGCATGACCTCCAGCCAGGAGGGTGCGGCGAACGCGTCGTCATCCAGGAACGCCACCACGTCCCCGCGGGAGGCGGCGACGCCGCTGTTGCGGGCACCCGATGCTCCCTGGCGGCGGATGTTAGGCACCACGATCGCACCCGGAAGCTCGCGCCTGGCCCGCTCGAGCAGGCCGGGATTGTGGTCGATCACCACGATCGTTTCCAGCACGCTGGCCGTCTGGGCCGCGATCGACGACACCGCCTGGCAGAGGTCGTCCCAGCGCTCCATCGCGAACGCCGCGGTGATCACGGAGATCGAGGGCGAGTCCGCCAGGTCCGCGTGGTCCTTGCTCAACTAGCGCTCCTGTATGCGACGGTGATCGGCTGGTCAGCCCGGGGTCCCTCCGGTCGCGGAAGGTGAGGAGGCAGACGGCAGGGCGTCGGTGGGCGGTACCGAAGGCGGGACTGACGACGGTGGATCCGGCGACGACGGAGGTAGCGAGGACGGGGCCGGAGAGGACGGGGCCGGAGAGGACGGCGGCGCTGAGGAGGGAGGTGCCTGGGATGGCGCCGGAGACGACCGCGGCGCCGAAGACGACGGGGCCGGCCTGCTGGGCGACGGTGTCTTGGCTGGTGACGAGGACGCGCGCGACGGCTCGATGGACGACGGACCGATGGCCTTCGCTCCCGCGATCCCGAGCACCGGGATGGGAACGGACGCTCCCGGCCCCGGCCCGCCCGTGAGTCCGGACCCGGGCGCGGCCGGGCTGGCCGCGGCGGAGGGCGCGCCGGCGGATCCGCGCGCCGGGTCGCCGGATCGAGCCGATTTGGCGAGCGGCAGGCTCCGCCCGGCGGCCGCCGCTGCCGCGGCATGGGCGCCGGAGGGATGGCCCGCGTAGTACATGGCGGCGCCCAGCAGGGCCAGCGCCGCGGCGGCCACGACGATCGCGATGACCGCGACGGCCCGCAGCCCTGGTGCCGTCAGCGGCGTGATCTGGACCGGGAAGCCATCGGCCCGTGACGGCGCGGCGCGGTCCTTGACCTCGGCCCGGCGCGCCATCGAGACCGGCGACCGGTCACCGACGAGGCGGAGCGTCTGCCGTCTCAGGTCGGCCGGCGGCGCGGCGGCCGGCAGCAGGCCGAGCAGGATCGCCGGGTTGAGGCCGTTGCGCTTGCGCACGCCGCATACCTCGCAGCGCCCGATGTGCCGCTTGACCCGCCAGCGTAGTGAACTGCTTTCCTCGTCGAGGAGGGCGGACAGTTCCGGGCAGTGCTCTCGTTGCGATCGGGCCAGCAGCAGGACGCCCATCGACTTCTCGAACCGCGAGCGGGCCCGGGCGGCCAGCGTGTGCGCCTGACCGCGGGATAGGCCGAGGATGTCGGCGAGGTCGGTGCCGTAGAACCCGTGCCGCAGGTGCAGTTCGCCGATCTCTCCGTCCACTGGGTCAAGGCCGGCGATCGCGGCGCGGACCAGGGCCCGGGTCTCGCCCCCCGGCGTGATGAGCCCGAACGTCCCGGTGTCCTGCATCGCGTGGGCACCCTCGTAGAGCCGCGCGGACGGGCCGGCCGCCTGCAGCCGCCGCTGGCACTCGTTACGGGCCAGCGCGAACAGCCAGGCTCGCAGCCGGTCGGGCCGCTTCAGCGCCCGGACTCCGGCCGACGCGAGGACGAAGGTGTCCTGAACGGCGCTAGCCGCGGCGGCAGGCTCGGCCAGCTGCGACCGGCAGTAGGCGTAGAGGCCCTGGGCGTAACGGCCGAAGGCCGCGGCTATGCCTAGATCGTCACCTTCCGCGATCGCGGCGACGATGTCGCGGTCGCGTACCGATGGCTCGTGATCGGGCCCGGGCAGGCGGAACGGCCCGGTGGCGTGCGGGGCCAGCAGGACGGGCGAGCCAGCAGGCGGCGGAGCCGCCTGCTGAGGCTGGTCACGCCGCGTCCGCCCGCTCACGCGCTCGCGCAGGATGATCTTGAGGATCCGCCACCCGTCCCGCACCGCGTGCAGGTTGCTGGCCCCGAAAATGCGCGGGCACTCGTGGCTCGGCACCTCGTAGATCGTCAGGCCGGCCTTCGCCGCCCGTATGTTCATCAGCGTCTCGACCTCGAAGCCGGGACACTGGCTGATCTCGATCGCGTCCAGGTGGCGAGCCCAGAACGCGTTGTAGCCGTAGCACAGATCGGTGAAGTGGGTGCCGAACATCGAGTTGACCATGAAACTCAGCACCCGGTTCCCGTAGCGCCGGATGCCGGTGATGTCGTCGCTGCCGCCGCTGCTCGAGAAGCGCGAGCCCTTGGCGAAGTCGGCGCCGGCCAGCAGGGCGCCGACGAACCTGATCATCTCGGCCCCGTCGGTGGACCCATCGGCGTCGATCATGACGAGGATGTCGCCGGTCGCGGCCGCGAAACCGGCATACAGCGCATCCCCCTTGCCGCGGCCGGACTGCCTCACCACCTTGACCGCGGGGCAGAGCCGGCGGGCCACGGCCACGGTGTCGTCGACGGAGTGGCCGTCGACCAAGATGATCTCGTTGACCCAGGGCGGCAGCGTCCCGAAAACGTGCGGGAGGTTCGCGGCCTCGTTCCGCGCCGGAATGACCACGCTCACGGTGGGCGCGATCGCGAGGCCTTCTGACACAGGCCGGTATGGCGCTATGGGATGGACGATCGTGTTCTCCGAGTCTTGCCGCGGAAGAAGCTGACCGCCGCCGGAAAATACCGGAAAGCTCGGACGTGCCATTAAATATCAACCTAACTAGGAATCCAGCCCCTAATTGAGGTTCGGACATCTCTAGTCCTCGTCACGCGCTACCTGGTGACAGGGACCTATTTCAATCACTTCTCGTGTGGCGATTTCAATTACTTCAGATGTAACCCGCTTGAGCTCTCCTCCTCACCGTGGCACGGGCGCTGCGCTGCCCTCTCTCCCTAGTAGACGCCTAGTCCGCCTGGGAGGTTCACACCTGTTTCATCATGTTCGATATCTTTCAGGTAGTGTATGCCGCTATCGCACTTCACAGGACCGATCGTGCCTGAACATCCAGCTTTTCGGTGCTTTGACCAGTGCACATACCCGGCGGAAGAGCAAGTATGCGACCCTGCGCACGCGACATCATGTTGTGACTTGAGTGCAGGTTGTAACGAATGTGATTACCGTGACATCAAGCATCTGTTGATAACAAAATGGCGTAATGAGGACCTGCGATGATCATTAAGAACGCGCAGCTAGAACGCACCGGCCAGGCGACTGTCCTGTCCGCCAGCTGCAAAGTGCGCAAGATCGGCTGGGACCGGGTCTATTTCAGCCTCAGCGGCGCGGCCGAGGGCCGCTACGCGTCCGCCGACGCCAGTGCGTTCGCCGCGGCGCTGCTGCTGCCGTCGATGAAGCAGGGCGAGGACCTGATCATCAAGGGCAGCATTTCCCGGCAGCTCTACCAGGGCATGCACAAGATCATGCAAGAGGTACTGACCTGGGATATCGGCCTGCGGCCGATTAAGATCCAGGCCGACGAACTCGCCCCCGACCCGCCGCGGCCGCCCCGGTCGGCGGCGTTCTTTTCTGGCGGCGTCGATTCCTTCTACACCTACCTCAAGCACCAGGCGGACCCCGCCGAAGCAGACCGTATCAGCAGTTTCATCCTGGTCAACGGATTCGATATCAGCCGGCACAACACCAGGCTGTGGGACCTGACCCTGGAGAACATCAGGTCCATCGCGGCCGCGGACGGTGTCGGCCTGACCGTGGTCCGCAGCAACATCCAGGGCCTGATCGAGCCGATACTGCTGTGGGACTACGCCCACGGAGGCTGCCTGGCGGCGGTCGGGCTCTTCGTGCGGGGCGGGTTCGGCCAGATCTACATACCCTCGACCCACTCCGCCGCGGAACAGATCCCGTGGGGCTCCAATCTCGCACTCGACGGCCACTGGAGCACCGAGAGCACCGCCTTCGTCCACGACGGGACGGAAGCGACCAGGCTGGAGAAGGTCACCTGGCAGATCGCCCGGTCCCCCCTCGCCCTGGCGCACCTGCGGGTGTGTTTCGAGAACGAGCCAGGTGCCTACAACTGCGGACGATGCGACAAGTGCCTGCGGACGATGGTGAACCTGTACGTCGCGGGGGTGCTCGAACAGTCAGGAACCTTTCCGCACCAGATCGATCCCGCGCTGGTGGCGTCGGTACCTACGATCAGTGGACCGCACGGCGGGATATTCCACGGCGAGAACCTGCGGGCCCTGGTGGACCAGGGCCGCGCGCCCGAACTGCAGCGAGCCATCGCGATCAGCATGGACAACGCCGTCGCCGACGAGCCCGGGCGCCGGCACGTCCTCGCGGACCGGGTCAAATACCTGGACCACGTCTACGCTCACGGGTACGTCTACTCCGTCTGGGACCGGCTAGCCGGCCGGCGGTTCTCGTGACCCGCCGGCCCGTTCCCCGGTAACGACCCGGCCGCCGCCACGGCCGGAAGGTCAGCCAGCACCGACCGGATGATCTCGCCGCACCAGGTCAGCAGCTCGGTATCCCGCAGCGGCTGCCCGCCGAAAGCAGCGGTCTTCGGCACCGGTACGAGCATCGTGCGCACCGCCGGTTTCAGCAGTGTCTTCGGGTACAGGCGCTGCACCCTGACCTGCCGCGAGTCGGGCAGCTGGACCGGCGCGAACCGGATGTGCTGGCCCGCCGCGGTGATGTCGGTGAGCCCGGCCCGCCGGGCCGCGGTGCGCAGCCGCGCCACCTCGAGCAGGTTGAGCACCGGCTCGGGCAGCTCGCCGAACCGGTCGGTCAGCTCGTCCCGCACCGCGCTGACATCGGCCTCGGAGTCGATCGCGGCGATCCGCGTGTACGCCTCCAGCCGCAGCCGCTCACCCGGTACGTAGTCGTGCGGGATGTGCGCGTTGACCGGCAGCTCCACCCGGACCTCAGGCTTCTCCGCCGGGCCGTCGCCCTTCAGCTCGTTGACCGCCTCGCCGATCATCCGCACGTACAGGTCGAACCCGACCCCGGCGATGTGCCCGGACTGCTCGCCGCCCAGCAGGTTCCCGGCGCCGCGGATCTCCAGGTCCTTCATGGCCACGTACATGCCCGCGCCGATCTCGGTGTGCTGGGCCACGGTGGCCAGCCGCTCGTGCGCGACCTCGGTCAGGGAGCGCTCGGGCGGGTACAGGAAGTACGCGTACGCGCGCTCGCTACCCCGGCCTACCCGGCCGCGCAGCTGGTGCAGCTGGGACAGGCCGTACATGTCGGCCCGGTCGATGATGAGGGTGTTGGCGTTGGGGATGTCCAGGCCGGATTCCACGATGGTGGTCGCCACCAGCACGTCGTAGTTCCGCTCCCAGAAGTCGACCATGATCTTTTCCAGCTCGTGCTCGTTCATCTGCCCGTGCGCGATGCCGATCCGCGCCTCGGGCACCAGCGCGGCCAGGTCGGCGGCGACCTTGCGGATGGAGGTGACCCGGTTGTGCACGAAGAAGACCTGGCCGTCGCGGAGCAGCTCGCGCCGGACGGCCGCGGCCACCTGCTTGGGGTCGTAGCCGCCGACGAAGGTGAGCACCGGGTGCCGCTCCTCGGGCGGGGTCAGGATAGTGGACATCTCCCTGATCCCGGCTACCCCCATCTCCAGCGTCCGCGGGATGGGCGTAGCGGACATGCCGAGCACGTCCACCTCGGTGCGCAGCCGCTTGAGGTACTCCTTGTGTTCCACCCCGAACCGCTGTTCCTCGTCGATGATGACCAGGCCGAGCCGGGTGAACCTGGTCTCCGGGGACAGCAGCTTGTGGGTGCCGATGACCACGTCCACGGTGCCGTCGGCCAGCCCGCGCAGGGTCTCGTCGGTCTCGGCCTTGGTCTGGAACCGCGACAGCGGCCTGACCTTGACCGGGAACGGGGCGTAGCGCTCGGAGAAGGTCGAGAAGTGCTGCTGGACCAGCAGCGTGGTCGGCACCAGCACGGCCACCTGCTTGCCGTCCTGCACCGCCTTGAACGCGGCCCGGACCGCGATCTCGGTCTTGCCGTAGCCGACGTCACCGCAGATCAGCCGGTCCATCGGCACCGGGCGCTCCATGTCGCGCTTGACCTCGTCGATGGCGCCGAGCTGGTCCGGGGTCTCCACGTAGGGGAAGGCGTCCTCGAGCTCGCGCTGCCAGGGCGTGTCCGGCCCGAAGGCGAACCCGGGCGAGGCCATCCGGGCCGAGTACAGCCGGATCAGCTCGGACGCGATCTGCCGGACGGCCTTGCGGGCCCGGCCCTTGGCCTTGGCCCAGTCCGCCCCGCCCAGGCGGTGCAGGGCGGGCGCCTCGCCGCCCGAGTACCTGGTCACCTCGTCCAGCTGGTCGGTGGGCACGTAGAGCCGGTCAGCCGGCTGCCCCTTGCGGCCCGGCGCGTACTCGATCACCAGGTATTCCCGGGTGGCGCCGGCCGTGGTCCGCGAGGTCATCTCGACGTACCGGCCCACGCCGTGCTGCTCGTGCACCACGTAGTCACCGGACTTGAGCTGCAGCGGGTCCACGCCGCCGCGCCGCCGGCTCGGCATCCGCCGCATGTCCCTGGTCGTCGGCAGCCCGGCCGGGGTCCCGGCCAGGTCGCTCTCGGTCAGCAGGGCCAGCCGCACGTCCGGCCAGACGAAGCCGTTGCCCAGCCGCGCCGTCGTCACGTAGGGGACGCCGGGTTCGGGCGGTTCGGCCACGTCGTCGGTCAGCCGGGCGCCGATGTCCTCGCCGCGGAGCATCTCGGCCAGCCGGTGGGCCGGCCCGTGGCCCTCGGTGACCAGGACGACCCGCCAGCCCTCGGCCAGCCAGGCGCGCACGTCAGAAAGCATGCGGGTGGTCTCGCCGCGATAGGCCGGCGGGAGTGAGGCATTGATGCGGAACGGAGTGGGTTCACCTGACTCGTTCGGCTCAATTGTGGTGGCGGCGCCGGCGCCCGGCTCGTCCGCGTCGGTCACCCCGAACGGCGCGATCGTCCACCACGGCAGGCCGAGGGCGGCCGCCGCTTCGCGGACCGCCGTGATCGGCTGGAACGCCGCGGCGCCGAGATCGACCGGTGCCTCCGCCTCGCCCTCGCCCCGCATGGCGGCATTGGCCCAGGACGCCTCGAGGAACTCCTGGCTGGTCCGGAATAGTTCCTCGGCCCGCGCCCGGACCCGCTCCGGGTCGCAGGTGAGCACCAGGCCGCCCGCCGGGACATAGTCGACCAGAAGCTCCATCCGGTCGGCCAGCACGGGCGCGAACGCCTCCATGCCCTCGACCGTGATCCCCTCGGCCAGCTTGCCCAGGATGTCGGCCAGGGCCGGGTGGGTGTCGGCCAGGATCTTGGCCCGTTCCCGCACCGCGGGGGTGAGCAGCAGCTCACGGCACGGGGGCGCCCACAGGCCGTTCTCCGCCGGGCCGATGCTGCGCTGGTCGGCGACCTTGAAGTAGCGGATCTCCTCGATCGTGTCGCCGAAGAACTCCACCCGCAGCGGGTGCTCCTCGGTGGGCGGGAACACGTCGACGATGCCGCCGCGCACGGCGATCTCGCCGCGGTTGCCGACCATGTCGGCCCGCGAGTAGCCGACCTCGACCAGCCGGACCAGCAGGTCGTCGAGCTCGCAGGCCTGGCCGGGGTGGAGTTCGACCGGCTCGAGGTCGCCGAGGCCGGCCACGATCGGCTGGAGCAGGCTCCTGACCGGCGTCACCACCACCGACAGCGGGCCGTTGGGCTGGCCGGCCGCGGCCGGGTGGGCGAGCCGCCGCAGCACCGCGATCCGCTGTCCCACCGTGTCCGAGCGCGGCGACAGCCGCTCGTGCGGCAGGGTCTCCCAGCCGGGGAAGCCCGCCACGGTGTCCGGCGGCAGGAACGAGCCGAGCCCGGCCACCAGGTCATTGGCCTCCCTGGCGGTGGCCGTCACGGCCAGCACGAATTTCCCCCCGGGGGCCGCTTCTTCCCCGGGGGATGCCCCCCCGGTGACCCCCCGCATGGGAGGGCTGCCCGCCCCCCCATTCCCGCCCGGGCCCGGGTGGGCCAGCGCGGCGGCCAGTATCGGGCGCAGGGTCGGCGGCGCGACGAGGTCGACGTCCGCTGGCCCCTCGTCCTGGCCGTCCTGGGCGCGCGCGACCGCGCCGCTCAGTTGCGGATCGTCGTCGAGAATGGTGAGCAGTCCTGCGAGGCTCATGATGTCCTTGTGATCGTTTTCGTCCCTCGTCCTGCGCTGCCCCGTGACCCGGGCGGGACCGTCCCGGGATAGCCCGCCGCGTGCGAGGTGGGTCCGGGCAGCATGAACCGGCCGGGATCAGGCTGACCCGGCTCTTTGCGGAACTCCCCTAAGTTTACGCGCTCGCCCTCACGCGCGCGCGGGCGGGCGAAGCCGGACAGCGCGGATTGTGGCGCGGGGATGGACCCCCGCACCGGATCCCGCACATGTTCTAACAACTAAACCTGGATCAGGGATACCGCGCGCCTTCAGCTCATTTAGTAATCATTCTACTACTCTCAGTAATCAGCGTGGCGGGGTAATCAGCGTGGCGGGGTAATTACTGAGACGGGGCGCGGGATGGGGGACGCATGGGCACGAGCGGGCGGCCCGAGGTGCGGGGACCGGAGGTACGGGGGTCAGAGGTAGCCGGACCTGAGGTACGGGGACCTGACGGGCAGGGCCCCGAAGTACAGGGCTCTGAAGTACAGGGCTCTGAAGTACAGGGCTCTGATGTGCAGCGGTCGGTGCAGCGGGCCCGGCAGGCCGCGAGCCAGGCCCGGCGGGCGGCGGACGTCCGGGCGCAGCGCGACCGGCTGCGCGAAACCCGGGCGCGGGAGATGTTCGCGCGGCCCGTGCGCGACTATGCCCACCGGAACGCGGGGCGGCCGGTGCGCGTGCTGCGGGCCGGCTTCGGAGCGTCGCTGGACGAGCTCGGCCTGAGCCAGCTGCGGGACCGGGGCTACGAGATCACCGTGGTGACCGTGGACCAGGCCAGCCCGGGTGGGCCAGCATCGGCCCTGGCCGGGGACATCAGGATCGGCGACCTGCGGGCGGTGCCGCTCCTGCCGCGCTCGTTCGACATCGTGCACTGCGCGCTGCTGCTCGACCGCATCCGGCACGTCGAGCTGGTGCTCGATCGTCTCATCGCGGCGCTGCGGCCGGGCGGGTTCCTGATGCTGCGCATCCGCGACCGGGACTGCGCCATCGGCCTGCTCGACCGGCGGCTCCCGCGGCCGGCCCGGCGCCTGCTGCAGGCCCGGCTGGACGCCGGCGATGCTCCGGCCGCGGGCCGGCCTGCGCTCCGGCCGCTGTTCCGGCCGCTGTTTCCCGCCGTGTACGAGCAGGCCTGCTCGGATCACGGGATCCAGGAGTACGCGCGGATGCGCGGCCTGGTCATCACGCAGCGTGAGACCGCGCGGACCTGGCCCGACGGTCCCGACCGGCTGGCCCGGACCGTGACCGCGGCCTGCCGCCTCATCGGCCGGCTGACCCGCGGCCGCCTGACCGATGCGCACGACGAGGTGCTTTACGTGATGAGAAAACCCGAGGATCACTTCGCGCGGGTAGTGTGACGCGCCGGTCCGCGTATGTCCGCCTTCCCGCTCCGGGCATGACCGAGGTTTCGTATCGTTAACGGCACGTGGTTAACGGCCGTGGCGCCCCCCGCGTACCGTGTCAGGAGTCACGTTCGGAGGCACAGCTGACCGCACAACCTTGCTCACCGGCTTCCCCGCCACCCGGGGCGGCCCAGTCCGCGCTGCCCGCGGAGCTGTCCGGCTGGCCGTCCTGCCCGCTCAGCGAGACCCAGCTGGGTGACCTCGAGCTGCTCACGTCGGGGGCGTTCGCGCCGCTGCGCGGTTACCTGAGCGCGGGCGAGGTAGCCACCGTGACCGAGTACGGCACGCTGCCCGACGGCACCCCATGGCCGCTACCGGTCACTCTCGACCTGGCCGCCGAGGCCGTCCCGGCCGACGCCGATCACCTGGTCCTGCAGGACCAGGAGGGCTCGCCGCTGGCCGTGCTCGCCATCACCGAGCGGCAGGCCATGCCCGGCGGCGATCCCGGGCTGGTCCGGCTGGCCGGCCCGGTGACGGCGCTGCGCGAGCCCGAGCACGGCCCGTTCCGCAAGCTGCGCCGGCGCCCGGAGGACGTCCGGGCCGAGCTGGCCGGCCCGGCCGGTGCGGCCGGCGAAGGCCCCGGTGAGCCAGGAAGCCCGTCCGGCGGCAACGTCCTCGCCTACGCGACCAGGCGCCCCCTCAACCGGCGGCACCTCGGCCAGCTGCGCTACTACGCCAGCCAGCTGAACGCCCGCCTGCTGGTGCTGCCGCTGGTCAGCGGGCCCGCCGAGGTCGTGCCCGGGCCAGAGGCCCTGGTCCGGACGATCCTGGCCGCCCGGCCGCATCTCCCGGCGGGCACCCTGGTGGTCCCCCTCCCGCTCGCGCCGCGGGCGGGACGTCCCCACGGGGACGCCGCCGACGTGCCTGCCCAGGGCATCGTCGCCGCGGCCTACGGCGCCACCCACCTGCTGGCCGACTCCCCCGATGTCACCGGCCTGCCGTCCGGTCCGCGCGGCACGCTGACCCTGCCGGGAGTGCCGGTCCCGGTCATCAGCGCGGGCGAGTGGGCCTACGACCCGCGCTCGGAAGTGTGGCGTCCGCTGGCGCTGATCGAGCCGGGGGCCGAGCGGGGCGAGCTGACCGCGTCCGAGCTCGGCGCGCTGCTCGATTCCGGGGCCGAGGTGCCGGCCTGGTTCGCTCCGCCGAGCGTGGCCCGCGAGCTGCGCCGGGCCCGCCCGCCGCGGGCCGAGCGCGGGCTGGCGGTCTTCTTCACCGGCCTGTCCGGCTCGGGGAAGTCGACCATCGCCCGCGGACTGGCCGAGGCGCTGACCGAGCGCGGTGACCGGACCGTCTCGCTGCTCGACGGCGACCACGTCCGGCAGCTGCTGTCGGCCGGGCTCAGCTTCTCCCGGGCCGACCGCGACCTCAACATCGCGCGCATCGGCTACGTGGCGGCCGAGGTTGCCCGGCACGGCGGCATCGCGATCTGCGCGCCGATCGCGCCCTACGCGCAGGCCCGCGCGACCGCCCGCCAGATGGTCACCGCGGTCGGCGATTTCCTGCTCATCTACGTGTCCACTCCAGTGGACGTCTGCGCGGCCCGCGACCGCAAGGGCCTGTACGCCAAGGCCCGGGCCGGGCTGATCAGCGGCTTCACCGGGGTGACCGATCCGTATGAGGAACCGCGGGACGCGGACCTGGTGCTCGACACCTCGACCATGACCCGCCCGGAGGCCGTGGACGCCGTGCTGAAGCTGCTGATCACGGGCGGCTGGCTGGCCGGACCCGACGAGCCGGCCGAGCCGGCCGCCGGCGGCGCACCCCGGGCTTCGGGGGCGATGCTCCGGATCGGGCCTTCGGTCCGCAAGCTGTAAGACGGTTCGGATCCCGTCCCCGGCTTAGTCCTGGCCTTCGGCTTAGTCCGCGATCTCGGCTTAGTCCGCGTCCTCGACGCGGGCGCCTTCCTCGAGCCGGGAGCGGAATCCCCCGGTCCGCGGACGCCGGTTCTTCAGCCGCGCCATGAGCGCACCGGACA
>JAICWX010000293.1 GCA_025934635.1 Streptosporangiaceae bacterium
CCGAGCTCGGCACCCGCATCCCGCTGGCCGGCTACGCCTACCAGTGGAGCGCCCGGCTGGTGAACCCCACCTACGGCTGGTTCGTCGGCTTCGCCGGGCTGCTCTACATGGCCGTCGGCGGCGGCGCGATCATGCTCGAGGTGGCGTCCCCGCTGCTGCTCAGCGAGTTCAACGTGAACACCCCCAGCCCCCGCCTGGTGCTCGGTGTGGCGTTCCTGCTGATGCTGCTGCCGGTGGTGATCAACATCATCAGCATCCAGGTCGCGGCGCGGGTCAACAACGTCGCGGTGTTCACCGAGATCATCGGGACGGTCCTGTTCGGCGTGCTGCTGTTCATCCTGTGGGGCGTGCACGCCAAGCCCACCAGCACCGGCGCCGGCATCCTGGTCAGCACCCAGTCGGTCAACCACAACCCGACCTGGTACGCCTTCGCCCTGGCCGGCCTGCTCGGCGCGTTCACCCTGGTCGGCTTCGAACTGGCCGCCGACATGTCCGAGGACGCGGTCAACCCGGTCCGCAGCGTGCCGCGCGGCGTGCTGTGGGCGGTCGGCGCCTCCGCCGTGCTGGGCATGATCGCGCTGATCGGCTTCACCCTCGCCATCCCCGACCTCAAGACGGTCGAGGCGTCGCCGCTGCCATTGCTCACCATCGCGGGCTACTGGCTGCCGTCCTGGCTGGTCAAGGCGTTCGTGGCCTTCGTGGTCTTCTCGATGTTCGCGATCTTGGTCGTCGGCTCGGGCGCGCAGGCCCGGCTGGTCTACTCGATGGCGCGGGACAACATGCTGCCGTTCTCCGGCTGGCTGAAGAAGATCAACCTGCGCAGCCAGACCCCGATCGTGGCGCTGCTGGTCTTCGGCGCCATCGATCTGGGCGTGATGCTGTACGGGTACAACCAGCCCAGCGCGTTCGGCACCCTGGTCGGCGCGACCGCGATCATCCCCTACATCATCTACTTCCTGATCACGGTGGCCTACGCGGTCAAGCGGCGCACCACCGACAGTCTCCCCGGCGCGTTCAACCTCGGCCGCTGGGCCTGGCCGGTGATCATCTTCGTGCTCGCCTACTCGCTGCTCATCATCCTCGTGCTGTCGCTGCCGGCGCCGTTCCACGGGGCCGACAAGGTGGTCGGCTACGGCGTGGTCCTGGCCGCCCTGTGGTACTTCGGCGGCCTGCTGCGGCGGCTCAGGAAGGGCACCGCCGGCGTCAAGCCGGTCGAGGACCTAACCCGCCGCTCAGAATGACGGCACCGGCCCCACCGGACCGGTGATCGGCAGCACGGCCAGGCAGGGCACGTGCACCGGGTGGGCCGGGTCGAGCGCGTTCAGCACGTCGGCCAGCGCGACCGGGTCGGCCGCGATCTCCAGGTGGTCGGTCAGGTCGAGCGGGCACTGGTTCTGCAGCACGATGTTGGTGACCCCGGGGCCGGACAGGAACGCCGACGTGTACGGCGTCACCACCTCGTCGTAGCGGGACTCGATGACCGTGTAGCTCACCCCGGCCACGGTCTCGCCGCCCGCGTTCAGGTTCGCCAGGAACGGCGAGCCCGCCTCCTGCTGCCCGCACGCGGTGCACAGCGCGCTGATCGCGCCGTTCACCAGCCCGGCCTGGCCGAGCGCGGTGACCAGCGCGGTCAGCCCGCCCAGGGTGGTGCCGTGGTTGCTCGGCGCCAGCGCGACCAGCTTGTCCACCCGGGCGGCGCCGCCACCGAATTTCAGGTAGTACCGCGGCATCATGCCGCCCTGCGAGTGCCCCACCAGGTCGGCCCTGGCCGCGCCGGTCGCCGCCAGCACCCGGGTCACGAACGCCCCCAGCTGTCCCGCCGAGGCAGCGATGTCACCGGTGCCCTGCACGACCGAGGACGCCGACGGCCCGCCGTAGTTGAAGGTGAAGACACAGTAGCCGTGGTTGGCCAGCAGCGGCGCGGCGGCCTGCCAGTTGTCGTCCTGGTTCGCGAACGTCCCGTTCACCAGGATCACCGGCTCCGGGTGCGCGGCCGGCGGCTGGCAGCCGTTGTCCGCCCCCGGCGGCGGCGTCTGCGGATGGGCGAAGCCGGCCAGCGCGCCCAGCGCGAAGTCGTAGTTGACCGGCAGCGCCCGGGCCTGGGCGGGCAGCGCGGCCGCCGCGAGCGCGGCCCCGGCCGCCAGCAGGACGGCCGCCGCGCGGAACCTGAAGGAGGGCATACCCGGATTAAACGCCGGCCCGCCGTAGCCGGCTAGCGTCCCGGGCAACGATTAACCGCCGCCGTTTGTCACCCGCCGACAAAACCCTTAGTCCCGAACGGGTTCGCGTTCCCGCCCCGCCACCCGCCGCCTGCTGGCCGCGAAGCGCATCGATCCGTCGTCGATCTTGCCGTGCCGCAGTGTCACCACGTCGCGGGCGTAGTTCTGGGCCAGCCGCCACGGGGCCCGCGACCCGGCCTTCGGGAACTCGTCGATGGACCGCAGCACGTAGCCGGCCGCGAAGTCGAGCAGCGGCTGCTCGGTGACGGCCGGGTCGTCGTTGACCGGGACGCAGGTGTCGTACCCGCGGGCGTCCATGTGCCTCAGCAGCCGGCAGACGAACTCGCTCACCAGGTCCGCCTTCAGCGTCCAGGACGCGTTGGTGTAGCCGATGGTGAACGCGAAGTTCGGCACGCCGCTGAGCATCATGCCCTTGTAGGCCATGTGCTCGGGCAGCCGCACCGGCTTGCCGTCCACGATGAGCTCGATGCCGCCCAGGGCCAGCAGCTGCAGGCCGGTCGCGGTCACCACCACGTCGGCCTCGAGCTCGGCGCCGGATTCCAGCTTCAGCCCGTGCTCGGTGAAGGTGGCGATCCGGCCGGTGGCCACCGACGCGCTCCCGTCCTTGATCGCCTTGAACAGGTCGCCGTCCGGCACCAGGCACAGCCGCTGGTCCCACGGGTTGTAGGTGGGCTTGAAGTGAGTGTCCACGTCGTACCCGGCCGGCAGCTGCTGGATCGCCAGCTTGCGGATCCAGCCGCGGATCATGTCCGGCTTGCGCCGGCTGAGCCGGTAGATCAGCGTGGTCAGCGCGACGTTCTTCCACCGGGTGGCGGTGTAGCCGCGGCGGGTACCGAGCAGCTTGCGCAGCCCGTTAGCCAGGCCGTCCTCGGACGGCATGGCCAGGACGTAGGTGGGGGAGCGCTGCAGCATGGTGACGTGCGCCGCCGTCGGCGCCATGGCCGGGACCAGCGTCACCGCGGTCGCCCCGCTGCCGATCACCACGACCTTCTTGCCCGCGTAGTCCAGGTCCGGCGGCCAGAACTGGGGATGCACGACCCGCCCGCCGAAGTTCCCGATCCCGGGCAACGGCGCCTGGTAGCCGTGGTCGTAGTTGTAGTAGCCGCTGCACAGCAGCAGGAAGCTGCCGGTCAGCGTCACCGCCTGGCCATCCGGGCCGGTGGCCTCGACGGTCCAGCGGGCGTCCGCTGCCGACCAGGAAGCCCGCGTCACCCGGTGGCCGAAGCGGATGTGCTGGGTGATCCCGGCCTCGGCCGCGGTGGCGCGGACGTAACTGAGGATGGACGGGCCGTCCGCGATCGCCTTGGCCTCGGTCCACGGCCGGAACCGGTAGCCCAGCGTGTACATGTCCGAGTCGGACCGCACGCCCGGGTACCGGAACAGGTCCCAGGTGCCGCCGATGGCGTCCCGGCCCTCGAGGATGGCGTAGGTCCTGCCCGGGAAGGCGTCCTGCAGGTGGTGGGCGGCCCCGATGCCGGAAAGCCCCGCCCCCACGATCAGGACGTCACGGTGCTCGGTCAACCCGGGCTCGCTCATGCCGATCCTCGCCGCATCCGCTGCTCCAGGCGCACCATGATGTCGTAGTAGTGGGTGGGGGTGACCCGGGCCAGGGTGTCGAAGACGTAGGCGTCGGGACCGACCAGGATGCGGGCCTTGCCCTGGTCGACGCCGCGGCAGATGATCGCGGCCGCCTGGGCCGGGGTGGTCCGCAGCAGCGCCTCGAACTCGGTCGCCATCTGATCGGGGGTGCGCCCGGCGCCGGTCGGGTCCTTCCGGACCCGCGCGCTGCGGGCGATGCTGGTCTTGATGCCGCCCGGGTGGACCGTCACCGCGCGGACGCCGGTGCCGCGCAGCTCCTGCCGCAGCGAGTCGGTGAAGCCGCGCACCGCGAACTTCGACGCGCAGTAGGCACTCTGGTACGGCATCCCGCACAGGCCGAACACGCTCGAGGTGTTGACGATGACCCCCTCGTCCTGCTCGACCAGGATCGGCAGGAAGGCGCGGGTGCCGTTGACCACCCCGTCGAAGTTGATCTGCCGCAGCCACTCGTCGTCATCGGGGTCGGCGTCGAGCACCGACGAGGCGACCGCCACCCCCGCGTTGTTGAACACCGCGGCCAGCGGCGGCGCCCCCGGCAGGGTGGGCAGCCACTCGCGCACCTCGGCCGCGAACCGGCGCTGGTCCTCGGCGTCCCGCACATCGAGCACCCGGCTCAGGACGGGCCCGGTCAGCGACTGCGCGGTGTCCTTCAGGCCGGCCTCGTCGATGTCGGCGATGGCCACCGGCGCGCCCGTCCGCGACAGCAGCCGGGCCAGGCTCCGGCCGATGCCCGAGGCGGCCCCGGTGATCATGGCGGGCTGGCCGGCGATGGTCCTGCGCTTCCTGGCCATCTGTCCTCCTGCGGGCGCTGTCCTGGAAACCCTGGGCCTCGAAAACCTGGGCCTCGAAAACCCTGGGCGGTACGCTTGCGTACCAGATAAAAGTACGCGGGAGTAACATCAATCGGCAAGAGGAGGGACGGCTTGAAAGTCGCGGTCACCTCGCAGGTGAGCCAGGAGCCGGCCGCCGGGTACCGGCGGCGGCTGCTCGAGGGCATGGCCGCGGCCGTCCGCGAGCGGGGCTTCCGCGACTCGACCGTCGCCGACGTGGTCCGGCACGCCCGGACCTCGCGCCGTACCTTCTACGCGTGCTTCCCGGACAAGCAGGCCTGCTTCATCGCGCTGCTGCAGGAGGCCAACGCGGCCATGGTCCGGCAGATCGCCGCCGCGGTCGACCGGCGCGCGCCCTGGGACGCGCAGATCCGGCAGGCCGTCGAGGCGTGGATCACGGTGGCCCAGGCGGACCTCGCGCTCACGCTGAGCTGGATCAGGGACCTCCCGGCGCTCGGCGCGGACGCCCGCCACCTGCAGCGCGAGTGGCTCGAGGCGTTCATCGTGCTGATCGAGGACCTGTCGGCCGGCCCGGAACTGCGCGCGGCCGGCGTCACCCCGCCGTCCCGCCAGCTCATGATCTTGCTGCTCGGCGGCCTGCGCGAGCTGATCGCCACCACCGGCGAGGACGGCGGCGACATCGGCGGCATCACCGAGGTCGCCGTCCAGGCCACCCAGGCCCTGCTCGCCCCGCGCGCCAGAAAGCACCCGTGACACCGGAAGTTACCTACTGGTAACGTACGGCCCATAGCGCGGGGGCGGAACCAGCGTCCGGGCGGTGAACGATGGTGCTAGAACTCTCGGGGACGAGGCCGGAGCCGGGTCCGGCGTTTTCCGCCGCGACCGCGGCCGTCGTCCGGGCCCGGCTGGGCGGTGCCATCCCGGAGATGATCGAGGTGATCGGCCGCGGCGTCCCCGAGTACGCCGGCCCGGCCCGGCCGGGTGACCGGCAGCGCCTGGCCGACGCGGTGACCGGCGCCGTGGCCAGCTTCATCGCCCACGTCGCCCAGCCGGACCGCTCGATGCAGCCCGTCCTGGCGGAATTCCAGGCCCTCGGGGCTGCCGCGGCCCGCGAGGGCCGCACCCTCGACGGCCTCCAGGACGCGCTGCGCCTCGGCGCCCGGGTGGCCTGGCGCTGGCTGTGCGAGGCCGGCGCCGCCCTCGACCGCCGCGAGCTCAGCCGGGTCGGCGAGGCCGTCTTCTGCTACCTGGACGACCTGGCCGCCGCCTGCGCCCGCGGCCACGCCGAGACCCGCCTCCAGGCCGCCGGCGACCAGCACCGCCATCTCCTCGCCCTGATCCTGTCCGACCCCCCGCCCCCGCCCGCCCAGGTCGCCACCCTGGCCCGCGAAGCCGGCTGGCTCCTCCCCGTCCAAGTCGCCGCCGTCCTCCTCACCGGCCACCACCCCAGCCCCCCCGCCCCATCCGCTCCCGCGCCGGGGACGCTCCTGCTGCCGCCCGGCGTGCTCGCCGACTGGACTGCTGCCGACCCGTGCCTGCTCGTGCCGGATCCCGACGGGCCGGGTCGGCAGGCAGCACTGGACCGGGCGCTGCACGGCCACCCCGCCGTGATCGGCCCGTCCGTACCGCTGGCCCGCGCCGCCCAGTCCCTGCGCTGGGCCCGGCAAGCCCGCACCCTCGCCCAGGCCGGCGCCCTCCCGGAGTCGCACGGGGCCGCCCCGGTCCGCTGCGACCAGCACCTGTCCACCCTGCTGATCCTGGCCGACGGGGACCTGGCCGCCGCGCTGCGCGATCGCCGCCTTGCCCCGCTGGCCCGGCTGCGCCCGGCCCAGCGGGACCGGATCGCCGAGACCCTCCTGGCCTGGCTGCAACTTGGCGAGAACGCCGCCGAAGTAGCGCAGCAGCTCCACGTCCACCCCCAGACGGTCCGCTACCGACTGCGCCAGATCACCGAACTGTTCGGCAACCAGCTCCGCGACCCCGACTGCCGCTTCGAGCTCCAGCTAGCCCTCCGCATCCGCCACCTAACCCCCACCTGCCATCCCTGATCCCAGCGCCCCGCAAATAGTGCGGTGGATCCGCATTATCCGGAGGATCCGTACCCCTATTGGGCATCGGATCCACCGCGTAATGCGGATCCACCGCGTTAACGCCGACCCACTGCTGAGAGGGGGCAGAGATTGCGCCACAGGGGCCACTGAACCCTCATGTGTCACTGGGCTGGACGAAACTTCCGGAGAGCAAGGGCTGGCCGCTTGTCGCTGTGCGTCCCGGCCGGGATGCCCCTCCGGCCGGGACGCACAGCCAAAAAATGCCGGCCACCCCCGAAGCGGCACGGCGGAGGCCGTCCGAGGGTGACCGGAGCCGTGGCGGACCGGACGCGTTCACGTCCGTCGCGCCGCAACAGCTACCTACAGAACACCGGGCCGCTGTGCAGGCCGTCTGGCGATCGTGTGGTGACCGTGTGGAGAACGACCGTGTGGAGAACTGATCAGGCGACGGCCGTGCGGAGAATGGCGCAATCGGTTTCCGTGACGTGCCACGAGCGATGACCGTGGTGCGGGATGCTATTGCAGTGGATTCACTCCGGGACCGAGTGCGGGCTTACGTCCTGCGGGAGCAGGCGGCCTCGGCGGGGGCCGATCATGACCAGTGGCGCAGCGAGCAGCCGGAATGGGAGCGGCGCTGGGGGGCGCCCAGCCCGGCGGGGATAAGGGACGGCATCTTCGCCATCCTGGCCCGGCACGGCATGCTCGATCCCGCCGCCCAGGTCCGGTTCGCCGCCGCCGGCGGGCATGAGCGGCTCCAGGACTGGGGCCCGGAGGTATTCGCCGGCGCGGTCGCGGTCGGCGCCGGCGCCCGGGCCGTCATCGTGTACGACGACGGCTCCGACCGGCCGCAGCAGGGCGCGGACTTCGTCCGCCTGGTGATCCCGTTCGTCCGGGTGACCGGCGGCGACTGGCAGCCGGCCGGGCTGCGGACGAGCCATACGACCCAGCCCGGCGGGCGCGGCAGCCGGGTGCACGTCGAATTCGGGCACGCGGGCCAGCCTCATCACTGGGAGCTGTACCAGGCCCCGCAAGACGGGCTGACCCAGAGCTACCTGGCCTGCGTCGAGGAGTTCGGGCGGAACTTCCTGCCCGGCGAGTTCATCATCCGCAACCCCGGCGAAGGCGAGCTGGCGATCACCTACGTGCCCGGAGCCCTGGCCGCTGAGGTCCGGGCGTTCCTGCGCGGCTGGCCCTCGGCCGCTCAGCTGGTGGCCATGGTCCGCGAGGACGCGCCGCGGACCTGGGGAGAGCGTGGCGGGAACCGTGTCTTCATGGCGGGACGGCGGCTCGGCCTGGAACCGCCGGACTACAACGCCCCGGCGCCGGACGGCACCCGGCCGCTGCACGAGGCGGCCCGGCTCGGCCAGACCGCGGCGGTGCGCGTGATGCTCCGCGGCGGCGCCGACCCGCGGCGGCCGGACGGTGCCGGGCGGCAGGCCGCCGACCTGGCCAGCGACCAGGGCCTGCGCGACTACATCTTGTCCTGGGCCGACCGCACGCTCCGTTTAGGCTGGGACGACGGCTAGGCCCCGGAACGCAAGACCGGCAAAGGAGGCGGCGATGGCGCCGCGCGTGGACAGTGAGCTGCTGCTGGTGGGAAGCCTGCCGGCCGACTCGGCGGACACGGCGCTGCGCTCCGCCGCCGCGTTCTACCAAGGACTCGTGTTCGCGTTGCCCGACGGGGAAACCGGCCCTCGTTCGGCCTGGGTCGGGTATGAACGGGAGCGGCTGGTCCGGCCGAACCCGGGCGTGGTCGTGACCGAGGAGACCGCGTCGCCGACCGGGATCCCGCGGCACGCGTACGAGACCCCGGTGTTCGGCCTCAAGCCCGGCGTCACCGAGCTGCACTGGGACTCCTGGCCGCGCATCGACGACGCGATCGCGGGCTATCAGGTGTTCAAGACGCTGCGCGCCGAGGGAGTGATCCCGGCCGGAACCAGGTTCCAGGTCGGGCTCCCGTTCCCGGCCAGCGCGCTGAACGGCTTCAAGGCCGACTTCGCCGCCGACTACCCGGTCGCGGCGCGGGCGTTCGAAGACCTGGTGGCGCGCGAGCTGCCCCGGCTGACCGCGGCTATCCCGCCCGCCGACCTGGCCATCCAGTGGGACCTGGCGTACGAGACGCAGGACATCGAGCGGGTGCTGGCCTGGACCCCGGAAGGCGCCTGGGAGCGCTTCGCGGGCCCGGTCACCCGGCTCACCCGGCTGATCCCGGACGAGATCCTGGTCGGCTACCACCTGTGCTACGGCACCTTCCCCGAGTGGCCGATGTACGAGGCCAGGGACATGGGCCTGCTGGTGCGCATGGCGAACTTCGCCGTCGCCAGCTCCGGCCGCACCGTGGACTGGCTGCACCTGGCCGGCCCGCGCTACCTGCGCAGCGAGGACCGGAGCTTCTTCCGGCCACTGGCCGACCTGGAACCGGGCGATGCGCGGGTCTTCCTCGGCATCGTCCTGCCGATCGACGGGGAGCCCGGGCTGCGCCGCCGGCAGGACACCGCCGCCCGCTACCTCAGTAACTTCGGGGTGGCGATGTACTGCGGGTTCGGCCGCCAGCCGGGCACCGACCCGACCGAGACCATGCGCGAGCACGGCCGCGTCGTCCGCGCCGTCCGGACCGCGGCCCAGCCGGACTAGCCAGGGGGCGCCACCGACCGGCGCGGCACCAGCCCCATCGGCTCCCGGATCATCAGGTCCCGGGCCGGCTGCCCCTCGATCCGGGCGATCAGCTGGTCCACGGCCGCCCCGCCGAGCTCGGCCAGCGGCATGGCCACGCTGGTCACCGGCACCTCGAGGAATGCCAGGCACTCGTCCTCGTCGAAGCTCACCACCGACATCTGCCCGGGCACCTCGACCCCGGCCGCCCGCAGCGCCGCCATCACCCCGAACAGCTGGTTGAGGCTGCCCACGCCGCACGCCGTGGGCCGCGTCCCGGCCGGGCCCCGGCGCAGGATCCGCGTCATCGCGTCCCAGCCGCCCTCCTCGGTCATCGCGGCGTGCCGGACCGTCAGCGCGATCCCGCTGGCCGCGCAGAGCCGGCGGGTCGCGCTCACCCGGCGGTGGACGGTATCCACGTCGGGCGCCCCGTCGATGAGCGCCACGCTACGGTGGCCGAACCCGGCCACGTGCTCGACGAACAGCCGGATCGCGCCCGGCTCGTCCATGACCACGTCGTGCCCGTGATCCGGCCCGCGCCGGTTCACGTAGACGTGCGGGATCCCGGATACCCCCGGGGCGTGCTCGGCGTTCCGCAGCGTGGTCGCCAGCAGCAGGCCGTCCGCGCGGCTCTCCTCGATCAGGTAGCGGTAGGAACCGGGCGGCTTGGCGTCATCCCCGGGCTCCTCCATGATCATGACCACGTAGCCGCGATCCGCGGCCCGCTGCAGCGTGCCCCGCTGCAGCCGCACCCAGATCGGGTTGCGCAGCAGCGGGATGACGAACGCGATGGCGCCGGTGTGGCGCCGCTTCAGCGCCCGGGCCAGCGCGTTCGGCCGGTAGCCCTGCTGCCGTGCCGTGCTGAGGATCCGGCGGTAGACCTCGGGCCGCACCGACTGCGCCGGGTCGCCGTTGAGCACCCGGGACACGGTGGACACGTGCACGCCGACCGCCTCGGCGATGTCGATCAGGCGCGGTCCCCTGGGCTTCGCCGGGGACACCTCAGGCGTCCCTCCGGTCCCCTCCGGCAACTCCCCGCCTTGATCGGTCTTCAGGCCCCGGCCCTGTCGTCGGGCACCCTGCCAGCCACCGGGGGGCCAGCCACCGAGGGGCCAGCCACCGAGGGGCCAGCCACCGAGGGGCCGGCCACCGGGGTGCCAGCCACCGGGGCGAACGCGAAGTGGCAGGCCGTGACGTGCCCCGGATCATCTCCGGACGCGGTCAGGGCCGGATCCTCCGTCTCGCAGACCGGCTGCGCCATCGGGCAGCGGGTCCGGAACCGGCAGCCCGACGGGATGCGCAGCGGGCTCG
>JAICWX010000234.1 GCA_025934635.1 Streptosporangiaceae bacterium
CCAGGCCGTCCACGACGCCCGCGACCAGGAACTCACCTGGACCCAGATCGGCGAGCTGCTCGGCACCACCGCTGCCACCGCCGCACGCCGCCACCGCGGAAAGCCATGAACCACTTGACAACGATCACAGGCATAATGCCGAGATGAGTAAGTCTTGCCGTATCCGTATAGCCAGATTGTCATGAGCTTTCAGAGTAAACAATCACCTTCCGGTGTGATGACCGGGTTTTGCTGACGGTGCGTGATCTTGCTTGGGCCGGCTCGGCGTAGTCGGCTTGCAGTCGCCGACCCGGAAAGATCGGCAGGCTGGTCCTCGCCAGCCTCATGCCCAGCAGGCGGCCCCCGCATCAATCCCCGCGCCGTCAAGCGCACCATGTCCAGGTACAACGCCAGAGGCAAGATCAATCGCACCATCTGCAAACCCGCCATTGACATCGCCGTCCTCAACTTGACGCCAGGCGGCGCGCCTTAACTGTCTGGCCCTATGGGTATAGGTAGCCCCACCTATTTTCGTAGGGGCGGCACCATTGTGGCGCTCGCAGCGCCGCTGCCAGGATCAGCCCATCGGATACGGATTGGCGTGGCGGCGGCCGGCCGAGAGACATCAAGGTGACCCGGGTGCCGCGCGGCGACCGGAACCCGAGGTTTGATTCTTGTCAGCGACCAGCCTTCTTGGAGGCAGAGCAATGACGGACCCGATGTCCGGATCGAATCGGCGCTGGTGGTTGCGTACGGCGATTCCGGTCGGCATGGCGGTGCTGTTCGCCGCCGGCGTGACGGCCGGCCCCGCGCTGGGTGCCACCGCACCGGCCATCCCGATCACCCCACCCGGGCCGGTAACGAGCCTGGTGGCACCCACCGGACACCACCGGGCGGGCACCGTCCGGCTGCACCTGGTCGACCCCGCCCGCATCGACCCGACGTCGCCCACCCATGGGCCTCGCGAGCTCGAGGTGCAGGTCTGGTACCCCGCGACCGGCACCCGCGGCTTCCCGCCGGCGCCTTACCTGACGCCGCTGGCCGCCGCGCACTTCCTGGCGTCAAACAACTTGCCGCCCGGCACCGAGCTGCCGCAGACCACCGGGCATGTCGGCGCGCCGGTGGATCGCCGGGATGGCCCGTACCCGGTCGTGCTCTACTCCCCCGGCGGGGGAACCGACGGCGCTTTCGACACCGGGCTGGTGGAAGACCTGGTCGGCCACGGCTACGTCGTGGTCACGATGGACGACACGAACGAGTCCCCGGAGGTGGAGTTCCCGGATGGCCGGCTAGTGACCGGCACCTTCATGCCGGACACAGCCGCGAAGTCCCTGGAGGCGCAGCAGATCCGCGCGGCTGACGCCAGCTTCGTGCTCAACGAGCTGGCCGTGCTCAACCACGGCGGCAACCCCGACGCCGAGCACGCCCCGCTGCCGGCCGGGCTGGCCGGCAGCCTTAACCGATCCGAGGCCGGCATGTTCGGCTGGTCACTCGGCGGGGCCGCCAGCGCGCAGGCCATGCTCGACGACCACAGGATCAAGGCGGCCATCAACATGGACGGCAGGTTCTGGGGGCCGCTGGCCCACGAAGGCGTGAACCGGCCGTTCCTGCTGCTGACCGGGAGCGAGCACACCGAGCAGAACGACCCGACCCTGGCCTCGTTCCTCACGGCCAGCACGGGCCCGAAGCTGCACCTGGCCCTGGCCAACTCCCAGCACGCGACATTCAGTGACATCGAGGAACTGGAACCGGAGGTCGCGCCGGCCCTCGGCCTGACGCCCGGCCAGGTTGCAGCGGACCTCGGGACCATCAGCCCGAAGACCGCCGTCACCGACGAGCGCGCCTACATCGAGGCGTTCTTCGGCAAGTACCTGCGCCACCACGATAACCACCTGCTCGACGGCCCGTCGCCGCGCTTCCCCGACATCTCGTTCGAGCCCTGACCACCCGGATTCCTGGTGCTGACCGACGACGCGCCGAGGCAGGGCAGCCATCCCAGCGTCTCGTCGCAGCATTTGGCGATATCGGCGCGGAACTGCCTCTCCCGTCCACGTCCCATGCCGGCATCGTGAGGGAAGGACCCGTGCAACGTAAAGACATGACGACCTTCACCCAGCTGACCTTTCCGTCCTCCGATCCGCCCGAGCCGTTCACTGACCAGCTGCGACTAGCAGTGGCCGCCTACCTCGCCCGGTTCAAGGGCACCTCCCGTGAGCACACCGAATCGGACCTGCGCTGCTACCTGTCCTGGTGCGCGGGGCAGGGCCTGGACCGGCTCGCCGTCCGGCGCCCGCACCTGGAGCTGTACATCCGGTGGATGCAAGAGATCCGCCGGTTCAAGCCCTCCACCGTCTCTCGTCGGTTCTCCGTCACGGCCGGGTTCTACCGGACCTGCATCCCAGACGGCATCCTTCAGTACTCACCCGCCGAGTACGTCCGCCGCCCCTCCGTCCCTGCCGAATCACCGACCCTCGGGTTCACCCACCTGCAGTTCGAGGCTCTGCTCACCGCCGCCCGCCAGTCGCCGAACCGGTATGACTTCGCGCTGGTGGCTATGCCCGGCCTGCTGGGCTTGCGGATCTTCGAGGCCACCGGCGCGAACATCGCCGACCTGGGCGGGGAGCACGGCCACCGGGTCCTGCGCGTGTGCGGCAAGGGCACCAAGGTCGTCCTGGTCCCGCTGCCGCCCGCCGTCGGGCGGGCCATCGACCAGGCGACCGGATCCCGGATGCGCGGACCGGTCCTGCTCAACCGCCGCGGCACCCGGATGGACCGGCACGCCGCCACCCGCCGCCTGCACCAGCTCGCCGAAACCGCCGGGATCCAGGTCACCAGGACCCACCCGCATGCTCCGACATACCTTCGTCACGACCATGCTCGATGCCGGGGTCGACCTCCGGGGCGTACAGATCGCCGCCCGGCATGCCGACCCCCGCACCACAATGCGCTACGACAGAGCCCGCCAGAACCTGGACCGCCACCCCAGCTACATCCTCGCCGCCTTCATGGCTTCGGCACCTGATCCAGCCCGAGTCTCCTCGGCTCAAGCTCCGGGAGACGCTCTACATGCCGATGAGCGAGTGCCCTTAGTAAATTTTGGCGGGCCTGCTTGTGAGATGGTCCGGAGGATCGAATGTGCGAATGATTATTTTATCTAGCGATTGCAGCTCGTGTAGCAGCAAGTCGCCCTATACTGTGCCGAGTTGTTTTAGTCGCTTTGGTTACGTTACAACTGAGTGCAGCGCCCTTGGCGCCGAGGCGAGCTGCCGTGTAATCGTCCTGGCTGTCGCCCGAAACGGTGTAAGACTGAGCTAGTGCACGGGCCTTGATCCTAAAAGACTCGTTCATCATCAGCACGACAAGATTAAACTCGGAAAGCTCGAGGATCGCGTATGAGCAACAGCGGCAGCTCCCCGCCTTCTGGACACAACGGCGGCTGGTGGTCACGCATGTCGCGCTCAGAGCAGACCATGGCAGCAATAGCCGGCGCCGTCGTCGCTGGCATCTTTGCTGTCATCGTCGCCTTGATAGGCCACTCCTCAGGTTCGTCTCAAGATCCTCAGGCCGGGCAGCCCATTTCGGTGGCGAAGTCTCCGCAGAGCACCACGACGCAACATGCCGTCGTTCGGTGCTCTGCGCCCTATCCACTCGTCCTGCAGATACCGCCAGAGACCGGAGCTAACGTCAGCGTCACCGTCAAGGCCGTATGTGCGACACCAGCGGGCATGACATATCTCGTCATAGAGAAGATACCGAACGTCGATCCGAAAAATCCGCACCCTGTCTACTACATAAAGGCCACCATTCCACATTTGGATGCCGGACAAAAAAGCTCTCAGAATTTTGTGTTGAACGAGCCATTCGGAACCAAAGCTCAGTTTTTGGCGATAAGCGTGGATGGCGACGGCTTGCGAGCGCTCAGCCAAAATCAGGTGGTTGATAATGGGATTTTGTCGTTGCCGCCAGGGGCTCTTCAAGAATCTCCGCTTTACTGGCACACGAAGGTTAATACGTAAGCGCTGACAGCGAAGCTGACCGCCGCTACCAACCACAGGACCAGCGGCGGAACCCGGCCGAGACGATCCACACGTCACCGGTGTCCTCGACCTGAATCTCGGACCGGTAGACACAAGCCTCCGGTCATCCGGCCGGTCGAACCTCAAAAAGGCAGGTTGTATCGCGCTTTTCGGCGGGACATCGCCGCGAATCGTTGCGCCGGCCACATCGAGCAGCTCATCAAGCTCGCCCGTCTGACCGGCGAGTCCACCGTCGGCCTCTTCGCCGGCATCGGCAACTACCTGCCGACGCTGACCCCTATGGCGTCATCGCCGCTGTTCCGGTGATCGGGGCGGTCGGCGGGCCGGCCGGCTTAGGGCCGTCGGTCAGGTCTCGCGGTGGGTGCCGTCCTGGCCGTAGCGCTCGCCTCGCCGGCCGCGGACGGCGAGGTCGACGGCGCGCAGGCGCTTGCTGTCTTCTCCGATCGTGCTGAAGCCGGGCATGAACATCATGGCGATGTAGTCGCCCAGGCTGTCTTCCAGCAGTGACCGGAAGCCCTGGGCGTCCTGGGCTTTGTTGATCTGCAGCTTGGTCATCCGGAGGGTGAACGGGTGGTTCTCGGCGACGCGGCGGGCGAAGGCACGGGTCTCGCGCTCGAGGTTTTCTGCGGGGAAGACGCGGGAGACGAAGCCGGCGGCCTGGCACTCCGCAGCGGTCATGAAGCGGCTCTCGAAGCAGATCTCCTTGGCCTTGCGGAAGCCCAGGTCCCAGGGGATGGAGTTGTATTCCACGAACCCGCCCAGGAACTGCGCCCGGTCGGAGGCGAACACCAGGTCCATGACGGCCGCCAGCATCCACCCGGCGTAGATGCAGTAGCCGTCGACCATCGCGATGGTGGGCTTGGGGAAGTCGCGCCACCTGAGCAGCAGGTCCAGGTTGTATTTCTTGAACTCGTCGTACCGTTCCAGCGGGTCGCCGGCCCGCTGCTGGCCCGGACTCAGGTCGTGGCCGGCCGAGAACACGCCGCCCGCGCCGCGCACGATGACCACGCGGATCCCCTGGTCGGCCCGCGCCAGGTCGAACGCCTGGTCGACCTGGGCCAGCAGTTCGTAGCCCTGGGCGTTGAGCACTTGTGGCCGGTTGAGGGTGACGATCCCGAGGGGACCTTCGATGCAGTACGTGACCTGCCCGAGGTCGCGGATCTCAGGCGCCGGGCTATCGCTCATGCTTGCTGCCTCCTGCCGTGCCGCCGGCCGCCGCTGGCGCCGGTCTGGCTGTTCGCCGCCGTCTGCCCCGGCCGGTGCAGCCGGGGCGGCCTGCTCAACGATGCCAGGCAACGCACGGCCACGGCTCAGCGGTATGCGCGCTCCCGGTCACAGCGACTTCCCCGGGCAGCAGGAAGGCCAATAGGCGGCCGGCGAACGACCTCCCGGTTACCAGGCGGCAAAGTTGACGTACTGGCCGGCCGGGACCGCGGGCAGCGGCGTGAACCGGCCCGGGTCGGGGCCGCCGACGTCAAGCCAGCCGAACTGGATGCCCTGGACCAGGGCGTACCGTCCCTGCGACCCCAGCGACAGCACACCGAGGCTGTCCTGCAAGGTGGTGAAGGGGACCTCGCCGTACCGCTCCGTCCGGGTGTAGAGCAGCCGGACCAGCCTGCCGGTGGCGGCCCGGAGCTCGGCGAACTGCACGATGACAGTGTGGGTACTGGCCTGCGGAGTCAGATCACGCCAGGTGACCACGATGACATCGCGCCCGCCGGGCGTGATCAGCGCGCTCACGATGGAGCCGGCGGCGACCATGCCGCTCGGGACGATCACTGTCCCCGCCACCAGGTTGTCGCCAGGCGCGGCGGTGTCGAGCAGCCGGATTCCCCGCGGCGCGGACATGAGGCCAGATTGGGTGGAGCGCAGCCAGGTGAACGCGATTACCCGGCTGCCGTCCGCCCAGGAGGGCGGCCCGGGAATATACACGCTGTGGGCCGGCGCGGTCCAGGTCCGGGTGGCCCCGGTGGCCAGGTCGAGAACCTGAATGGCGCCCCCGGCGTCCGCCGGGGAGTCGCGCATCAGCGAGACCGCGAGCAGCTTGCCGTCGGGAGACAGCGCGATGCCCTCCGTGGTCTCGTTGCGCATCGGCGCGGGTGCCAGCTCGGTCAGGTGGCCGGGCTTACCCGCAGCGGAGATAGCGAACCGGAACAGGCGGAGGTCCAAGCCGGCTTTGGTTGGTGCCTGGCCTCCTTGGACTCCGATGATGAAGCTGCGGTCATCGGCGGCGGCGGTGACGAAGGTACCGCCAGAGTCGGCCCACTCCACCGGGAGGGCCGACGGCACAGGCACGGTACCGGTGACCTTCCCGCTGACGGACGCGCGGACCACCGCCTGTATCCCGCGGCCGCCGGGGCTGGAGCTGGTCGTGACGTAGAAGCGCGGCAGGCTGGCCGGGGCTGATCCGGAGACGGCGGGCTTGTGGGCGGCGGGCTTGTGGGCCGCGGTCAGGCCCGCGGCAAGCACGCCCGCCGTGATGACGGCGATCACCGCAGCCGCGGCCGTGAACGGGAGCAGGCGCGGACGCCGACCGGGCCGCCGGGTGGGGACCTGGAGCGGCGTGAGCAGTTCGGGCTGGACCTTCAGGGCCTCGTGCTGCAGCTCCTCGCGGAGCAGGTTCTCGAGGTCAGGCATGCCTCACGCCTCCTTCGAGGAACGGGACGGAAGGATCCGGGCCAGCGCATCGAGGCCACGGGAGGCGGTCGAGCGGACGGCACCTTCGCTGATGTGCAGCGTGGCCGCTGCGTCGGCCACGCTCATGTCCACGTAGTAGCGCAGGGCCAGCACCTCGCGCTGCCTGGCGGGCAGTCTGCGGAACGCCTCGATGAGCTCGCTGCGCTGCTCGAAACCGACGGCGGCGTCGGCGTCCTGATGACGGGACGCGGAGATCCGGGCCGCGTGCCTGCGGGCGACTGACCGCCGGCGCAGCACGGACCGGCTGCCGTTCAGCACGGCGGACCGCGCGTAGTCCAACGCACTCGACTGCTTGCGCAGGGTCCGCCACCGCCGGTGAAGCTGCTCGAAGGCGTCCTGCACCACGTCTTCGGCGGTGGCCAGATCACCCACGATCAGCACGGCCAGCCGGACCAGTTCCAGGTGGTGCGTCCGGAACAACTCGGTCACGTACTCAGCAGGGTTGACCGTCAACTGGGCCGCCGGGTCATAGCCGGCCGGCTCAGGCCAGGACCCAGGGCTGCGGATGACATCCGACGGATCGGCTTCCATATCTGGGAGACGTTCAGATCACGCCTCACGCTGCGATGCTAGGTCACGAATCGGTAACAGGCGGCCACGGCATCATGGTCGATGATCACAGGCGGGCCGGTGTAGACAGCGCGGGGACGTAGCGGACCGCCGCCTGCGTAGGCCTCGAGGGCGTGGGCGATCCAGCCGGCCGTGCAGGCGACCGCGAATACCGCCTCCCCGGCCCCGGGAACCATGCCCGCCACCCGGCCCAGGGTCGCGACGGCGAAATCGATGCCCGGCTCGGGCAGCGACTTTCGCCTGACTGCGGTGAGCACGGCCTCGGCGACCGCAAGTTGCCCGGACTTCGGTGCGGCGGACCAAGCCGAGCAGCACTACGGCGCGCGGGTCGCCGCTCCGGTACACGAATGGCCGAAGCCCGGCATTTTCTCATTGTTCTGGTCCGGATACTCGCTGCCTGATCGGTACCAGGGCAGCGAACCGGTCGCGGGCCGCCGGCGCATCGCCTGCTTATCCGGAGGGTGCTCTGGCCCGTCAATGTGCTCGCGTGACTCGATCGTGACCTGGCCGATCCGGCGGATGTGAGCCTTGGGCACAAGAGCGTGCAGCGGGGGAACCTGCCCGATGGAAGGACCGCCTGGTGAACAGCCTCAGCTCCCCGGCGGGCAGTGTCCGCTCGCGTACACCAGCATGGAGGCCGTCCCGAACGTGACGACCGAGTGGCCGTTGCCCTGATTCTGGGTCAGCGGCGGGGTGAATTCGATCCACAAGCCGACCCCGGCAGGGATCGCGGCGGCGTCGATGACCATGGCCACGCTGTCCGCCATCTGGGCGTTGTCCGGCTCGGGGAAGATCTTCTGCGAGAGCTGCTGGTCCTTTGCGGGTGACAGGGGATAGTTCAGGCAGCCGGGCGGATCCTGGTTCTGGAAGCGGACGAAGGCGGGAACGCCGTCGCGGCGGAGCTTGCGCTGCAGGCCGGCCGGGTCTTTCAGCTCACGGAGCTTGATCTCGATGATGCCCGGCGGCTTTTCGGTAACGGTCCAGGCGGCCAGGTACGTGCTGGGAGCCGGGCCGGGGCGGGTGCCGGTCCCCGGATGCTGGGCCAGCACCAGCACCAGCACCACTGCCGCCGCCGCGGCGGCGGCCGTCCCGGCCAGGCCGCGCCGCCGCCGGGCGCGGACTGCGCGGCCGCGGCGCTCGATGGCGGTCAGCGGCGTGTCCGCGCGGACTCCGGCGAAGGAGTCCTTCACTGCCGTGAGCAGTTCGGTGTCATTCATGTCAGTACCTCCGAGTCGTCGGTTCTTCTGGCGTGGCTGTCAGTTCCCCGCGCAGCGTCGCGATCGCCCGGGCCAGGTGGGCGGTCACGGTGCCTGGTGCTATGCCGAGCACCTCCGCCGTGCCCGCGGTGTCCAGATCGAGGAACAGCCGCAGCGCGATGACCTGCCGCTGCCGTTCGGGCAGCCGCCGCAGCGCGGCCATGATGTCGCGGTCGACCAGGCTCCCGGCGGTCGCGTCGGCCGGGCAGGCGGCCGCGCCGAGCGGGACCTCACGCCGCCGTCGGCGCCAGGCCGACACCCCGGCGTTCAGCGCGGTGCGGACGATCCACGCCCGCGGCGCCGGATGCCGGCCGACCTTCCGCCAGGAGGCCCACGCGCGGGCGAAGGCCTCATCCACCAGTTCCCTGGCCCGGTCCAGTCACCGACGCTGGCCAGCACCGTGCGCAGACAGTCGTCTCGTGACTCGGCGTAGAACCGCGCGAAGTCGGCTGTTTCGGCGTCCATGTTCCTGCTACGCGTGGCGGCCGGGATCCGCTTACCCGGCGGGCGAGCTCATTGTCGCGGGCCGGGCGGCATGATCGCCAGGGCCGGGACCGCGTGACCCCGCCCGGCCTGTGCGCACCTGGCGATGCGCCGGCCAGCCGCCAGGAGAGCCGCTCACCTGGCCAGGCCTGACCCATCGCCCTGCCGTCACCGGCGACCAGGCCGCCACCGGCGGCGCCCCGCCCCGCCGGCCCGGCTGCCCCCTCCATGCGCTGCCGGCCGCACCCCGGCACTCTCCCGCCTGGCTGATGAATCACCACGGACGACCGCTGCGCCCGCCGCTATTCACCCACCGCACAGTGACACCGGGTGACAGGCGTAGTTCAGGAGAACGCGCGCACCTTCGATAGGTGTAAATGCAGCTCCTGCAGCGCTCATCAAATAAGGCACGCAGATCCGGTCGATCTGGCGCCAGCGCGAGGGTTGTCGACGCGACTACTGCCGGGAGAGGATGCCGCAGTGACCAGCGGGCGGCTCGGCAGGAGACTTGACCTGGCCTCGCGCGGCTGGTGGCGTCTGGTCGGCCGCCGGGTGGACCTCGACGGCGACCATCGGTGGCTGGACGCGCCTGTGTGCGGTCCGGGACCGGTCGGGGCCACCTGGCTCAAAGCCGAGGCCGGGCGGCTCGGTGGCTCCGTGCGCGAGGACGTCTCGGGCGGCGGGCTGCTGTCGTCCATGTCGGTTCTAGACGGCGCGGGGTTCCGCGCCGCCGGCCTGGACCAGGCGGTCCGTCACTTCTACGAGCACACCGCATGCTGGCGGATGGAGGTCTGGGCGCAGTGGTCGGTCCTGTTCTGGCCGGGTGGCGAACTGGTAAGCCGGCTCTTCGGCCGCCGCGTCCAGCAGCTCGCCCTGCCTGCCCGCCCGCTCGACGTCGCCCGCGGCATGGACTCGCGTGTCGTCCACCTGATGGATGCCAGCGGCGAGCAGTATGCCGCCGGCTGGCTGCGGACGCTATCGGCCACCGGTGAGTTCGTCTACAGCGGCTGCTACTCAGCCAGGCTGCTGCCCGGGTCAGGCCAGCCCTCGGTGCACGTGGCGTTCCCGCTGGAGTCCGGCAACGTGCAGGTCTTCCTGCGTCCCAGCGTGCAGGCCGACGGTTCGCTGGTGCTGTCCTCGCCCCCTGGGGTCTTCGGGGGCGACGGTGCCTATGTCGTGGTCCGGGACGGCCGGGATGCCTACGCTGCGCGTGTCCCCATCCACGAGCGCTTCCACGTCTACCGGGATCACCGCGGCGTCCTGCGCACCGACCATGAGCTGCGGCTCTACCGCAGGCTCGTGCTGCGCCTGCATTACCGGATGGATCCGGCCTGACGCGCCATTGAGAGCAGGCTGGCGACGTCACACTCAATGGCCGCGATGAAGGACGCCGCGGCTTAGCAGTGTGGTCCAGAACTGCATGTTCTGCACGAGGCGCACAGCCCGTCGACAGGACCGCCAGTCGCGACCGAGTCGGCGATCCGGAGCATTTCTTGGGTGGCTCGGCACGCCCGGTCGCTGGTTTCTCGGTGGTGTCGCGTGATCGGGCCGGACGGCCTACGGTGGGTTTGCGTCGCCGCGGTCCAGCCCGTCTTCACCGATGCCGAGCGGGTCGCCCTCGCCGGGCTCCCGGCCGGGTACCGCGGCCTGACCCGCGAGGCCTACGCGCTGGACCTGCGCCAGTTCACCAGCTGGTGCCGCAGCCGTTCGGTGGCTCTGTTCGCCGTCCGAGGGTCGACTATGAGCCTCACGCGGTTGCGCTGGACCGCAACGAGCTCGGCGCGCTCCTTGTCGCTGCCGGGCTCGGCTCACCATCGGTGCATTCGCTGCTCGCGCTGAACGGGCTGCGGGTCTCGGAGGCTACCGGCGCCGACGTTGAGCATCTGGGCCTCGAGCACGGCCACCGGACCCTGACGGTTACCCGTATGGGCGGCAAGGTGGTGACCGTCCCGCTGGCGCTGGACGCCGGGGTGCTGCTGCGGGATGTGCAAGAGGCCGCCTCGCATGCCGATCCGCGCACGACGATGCGGTATGACCGTGCCCGCGGCAGCCTGGACCGGCACGCTCCAGGAGAACATGCCGAGCGTAACTGACCGCCAGCGACCACGCTCCGCAACCACAGCCTGAACGTGAACCGCCGTTCGGCGTGGTCTCCGCCACCCTGGCGTTCATCCGGCGTACGCCAATGACTTCCGCGGTCGTCGCGCGTCTTATCTGCCAGACGCTGTTAGCCAGGATGTCCGCTAGACGATGAAGGGGTACCTGATGGAGATCACCAATCTGGGTATGGCGGACGGGCTGCCGCCGGTGGACTGGGCCGCAGTTGCTGAAAAGCTCGATGCCGGGTCGGCGCCGGCTCCGGACGCGGCGAACTCCCGCACGACGTGGCTGTCTACCATCAACGAGGACGGCAGCCCGCATGTGACCGCGGTCGGTGCCCTGTGGGCAGACGGCGCGTTCTGGTTCCAGACGGGCTCAGGCACACGCAAGGGGCGCAATGTCGCGCGCGATCCGCGGTGCTCGATCGCGGTGTCGGTCCGCGACGCGGACGTCGTCATCGAGGGTGACGCTGCGCGGGTGACCGAGCCGGGCGCACTGGCGCGCATCGCGAAGGCGTGGGCGGACCAGGGCTGGCCAGCTGAACCCGACGGCAGCGGGGCTGGCATCACTGCCCCGTTCAACGCCCCGGCGCAAGGACCACCGCCGTGGAACGTGTACCGCATCGAGCCGCGCTCGGCGATCGTGACCTTGGCGGCGGAGCCGGGCGGCCTGACGCGCTTCCGCTTCTGACACTGCTGAGCGGCCGTCATCCGCCGCGGACAGGGTCACCCTGGATTGCGCTGGCGGCGGCACGCGTCCGCCCTGCATAGCGCACGGGGTCCATCACCCCGGCGGCGAAGCTGATCACGGGGTCATGGCGCAGAGGATAAGCGGCGGGGAACCTCGTCCACGATGCCCGGATGCCGTCGTTGCCGCTGATCTGCCTCCCGGTCAGGCCGGCACTGTCCCGGTCGCCGGGCCGCCAGATGATGTAGCTGCCCGGGGGCGCCGGTATCCCCGCCCCGGCATCACGCCGAGCAATACATGAGGTCAGACAGAATCGACATTCGATAGCCGATGAGCGAGTATGAGTCAGGGGCTGCGGTGGCCGCGCTCAGAGCATTAGCGTCGGCTGCTGTATCACCGGAATGCGTGCCGCGTCTTCTCTTATGAGACCTGCGCAGGAACGGGCTTCCCGGTGCAGGAGGTCTCCATGACAGCTGCTAGCGCGGTTTCCCCGGGCCGGCCGACCAGCCTCGGCCCCGGCGGATCGCAGCGGAACCCGATGGTTTTCAGGCGCTCCCGCCACCGGACGAGTCACACTGAATATGACAGGGGCTGTGGTGGCGAGTGGCCTGCCAGCCACCGCCGGGTACTTGCTGTTTCCCTGGCGGCTGGCACCCTGTCGGTGGCCAGGATCGCCATGCTTACCGGGGTCCATCATGGCTGATGCTGCTGATTCCGCGAACGTCCGGTTGGACGCCGACGGCGCCGCGCTGAGTCCTGCGGATGTGGGGGCGTGGCAGGTGCTGCCGTTCCATTCGGAGGTCCTTGCGGTGCACGCCGCGCTGCTGCCCAGCGGCGACGTGCTGTTCGCCGCTGGCTCGGGTAATAGCCTGACCCGTTTCCAGTCGCCGGATTTCGGCGATATAGCCAAGAGGATCTGGGTGAGTGTGGCCTGGGACCCGACGATCAGCCCGCCGCCGGGCCACGACACCAACTTCTTTCACCCTGCTACCCCTCATGATGGTGCCGGAAAGGTGCTCGACTTCTTCTGCGGCGGAGAGACGTTTCTGCCTAATGGCGGGCTGCTGTCAGCCGGAGGACCCTCGTGTTCGCTCACCCGGGCGCGGGTTTCGCTGGCCGGACGGACACGGTGATGTTTGATCCCGCCACCGAACAGTGGGTGCGGCGTGGCCCGATGCAGCACGGGCGCTGGTATCCCAGCCTGGTCAGCCTGGGCGACGGCCGGGTACTGGTCACGGCCGGGCTGTCGGAGACAGGGCGGCGTAACACCAGCATCGAGACCTTCTTTCCCGGGTCGGGTTCCTGGCAAGCCAGCAGGACGCCGCAGCAGTTCGGCGGATTGCCGCTGTACGCGCATCTGTATCTGCTCGCGGACGGTTCCATCTGCTATGCCGGCGGTCACATGGATGACGGGCCGGCCGACGCGCTGCGCCTCGATCTGACCCATGACCCGATAGTTGTCACGCCGCTACCCGGTCTGAGCCAGGTCGGCGCTCGCGACCAGTGCGCCAGCGTGCTGCTCCCGCCTGCTCAGGCGCAACGGGTCATGATCATGGGAGGTGCGCCGGGCGGCGGCAATGCGATCAACAACGCCGACATCGCGGATTTCTCCCAGCCGCATCCGGCGTACCGGCCTGCTGCCGCGCTGGCTAAGGGGCGCAAGCACCTGAATGCAACCCTGCTCCCAGACCGGACCGTGCTCGTCACTGGCGGCTCCGGGAGGAACGAGGCCGCGCCGCTGGCGACCAATGAAGCCGAGGTGTACGACCCCGAGACAGATACCTGGCGGACGCTGGCGACGGCCTCGGTGACACGCATGTACCACTCGGTCGCCCTGCTGCTGCCCGATGGCCGAGTAGTCACGGCCGGGGGCAACCCGAAGCAAGGCACGCACGTCGGGTGGGACGACGATCCTAACGAGGAAATGAGGATCGAGATCTACTCCCCGCCCTACCTGTTCAGGGGGCCTCGTCCCGTGATCAGTGCGGTACGGGCCGAGTGGCGCTACGGGCAGAGCGTGAACATCTCCTCCCCTGACGCTGGGCACCTGCGGTGGGCCAGCC
>JAICWX010000579.1 GCA_025934635.1 Streptosporangiaceae bacterium
CACGACATCGTGCCGCGGATGTACATCCTGCACGTGCTGCTGATCCCGGGCATCCTGCTGGCGCTGATCAGCGCCCACCTGTTCATCATGTTCCACCAGAAGCACACGCAGATGCCGGCCAAGGGGAACACCGAGAAGAACGTGAACGGCCAGCCGTTCTTCCCGTACTTCATGGCCAAGGGCGGCGCCTGGTTCTTCTTCATTTTCGGCGCGCTGGTCCTGCTGGCGACGTTCGCCACGATCAACCCGATCCAGCTGTACGGGCCGTACTCCCCGGTGGCCATCTCGTCGGCCTCGCAGCCTGACTTCTACATGGGCATCCTGGAGGGGTCGCTGCGCATCATGCCCGCCTGGGAGATCAGCTTCCTCGGGCATACCCTGACGCTGAGCGTCCTGATCCCGTTCGCGCTGCCGCTCGGCATCGTGCTGGGCGGAGCGGCGCTGTGGCCGTTCTTCGAGCAGTGGGCCACCGGCGACAAGTCGATCCACAACATCAACGACCGGCCCCGGAACGCCGCGGCGCGGACGGCGACCGGGGTGGCCGCGATGACGTTCTACGGCGTGCTGTGGGCCGAGGGCGCGAACGACGTCATCGCCGACAAGCTGCAGATCCCGCTGTACACGATCACCTGGATCGCGCGCTTCGCGGTCTTCCTCGGGCCGCTGTTCGGCTACCTGATCACCAAGCGGATCTGCCTCGGCTTGCAGCGCAAGGACGCCGAGGAACTGCTGCACGGCTACGAGTCGGGCATCATCAGGCAGCTGCCGAACGGCGAGTTCATCGAGGTGCACCGGCCGGTGAACGAGGAGAAGCGGGCGGTGCTCGAGGCCAAGCCGCTACCCGCGCTGCTACCGGCCCGCGGCTCCGAGGACGCCAACGGCGTGCCCTCGCCGGGCTCGCGCGGGGCCCTCGGCTGGGCCCGCGGCGTCGCCAACCGGGCCTTCGCCGAGACCGTCCCGCTCGAGAGCAACGGGCACGGGAACGGGCACGCGCTGGAATCCGGTGAGGAGCACGTGGCCGTCGGGTCGACCTCAGCGGGCGGCCGCGGGCAGCTGCCCGCCGGCGACGCGGCGGAGGAAGAGGCTCCCGAAGGCGGCTGACCGGGTCCGGTTAGCTCCCGGACGCGGCGCTAGCTTTTTATCACGGGCCGCTTCGAGGTGACCTGCCGCAGCCATGTCATGGCTGCGCGCAGGTCACCGTCGTTTAGGAGGTAGGTGACCAGGCCGAACACGACGGTGGCACCGACGGCCGCGAGGGCGGCCGCCGCGGCGGCCAGCAGCTTGTGGCTCACCGGCAGGGCCAGCGTGAGGCCCGCGCCGGCCGCTGCCCCGGCGATCCCGGCCGCTCCCCCGGCCAGCGTCGCGCGGCCGGTGCCCCGGACCGCCTCGGGCCCCCGGATCCGGCGGGCCGCGAGCACCAGCGGGACGGCCACGACCGTCTGGCCGATGGTGTTGCCCAGCGCCAGCGCGGCCACCACCAGGCGGGCGGGCACGAGCTCGGCCAGCACCGCGTCCGCCACGATCACCACGAGCCAGCTGCCGGCCACCGCCACGGCCGCGATCTTGAGCCGGCCGAGGACCATCATCACCCGCGACATGTTCGCGATGACGCCGAACCCGACCAGCCCGGGGGCGAACAGGGCCAGCCCGGTGATCAGCTCGGGGACCTGGTCCGGCTCGTGGGCCAGGACGTGGGCGGCGGGGCCGGCGATGGCCGCGGTGACGGCCGCCCCGAGCCAGCTGGCCAGCAGCACCGCCCGGGTGGAGCCGGCGCAGGTCCGGTCGAAGACGTGCCCCTCGCGCGCGGCGAGCACCGGGAACGCGCTGACCGCGACGGACAGGGCCAGCACGCCGTTCACCGAGTTGAACACCTGCCAGCCGTAGTTCAGCAGGACCACCGCGCCGGTCTCGCCGCGGCCGTTGGCCAGCACCAGGGCCACCACGATGGACAGGTCGTAGGCGATGATCTCGATGACCCCGACCAGGGCCAGTCCCCCGGCCTGGCGGGCTACCCCCGGCGGGAACCGCAGCCGGGGACGGAACGTCAGGTGCAGCCGCCAGGTCGGCAGGGCGGCCACCGCGACCAGCGCGGCGACGCCCAGCGTGGTGCCGACCGACAAGATGAGCTCGGCCGTCAGCGGCAGCCGGGACAGCGGGAGGTCCTTGTCCAGGGGCGCGAAGGCCAGGTAGGCGGAGATGACCACCAGGCTGGAGATGGCCGGCCCCACGGCCGGGCCGGAGAAGCGGCGGTGTGCCTGCAGCAGCCCGTAGAGGACGACCGAGATTCCGGACAAGATGATCTGCGGGGCGAAGACCACGAGCATGTTGCTGGTCACCGCGATCACGTCGGACCGGACGCAGTGCGCCTGCGCGTTGGCGGGGTTGAGCAGTCCCGCGATCGGGCCGGCGGCCGCCGCGATACCGATGGTCAGCGGCAGCAAGATGATGACGGACCAGGTCAGCAGTGCCGAGGAAACCTCGCTGACGCGGGACTTCTCACGCGGATCGCGGGCGGACCGTTCGGCCGACCGCGCCAGTACCGGGACCATGGCGCTGGTCAGCGCGCCGCCCAGGACCAGCTCGTAGACCAGGTTGGGCACCTGGTTCGCGGTGACGTAGGCGGTGCCCAGGCAGCTCGCGCCGACGCGCTGCGAGAACACCAGCGTGCGGGCCAGGCCGAGGATCCGGGACAGGACCGTCAGGCCGGCGATCACGGCAGCGCCGCGAGCGATGCCCGCGGCGTGTCCCGGCGGCAGGTCCTGGTCCGCTACCGGCATGTATGCATGACGCCCAGCCGGGCCGGCGGGTGTACCGGCCCGGAACCCTGATTCCCTGCCCTGCTCAGGCGGGCTCTCCCTTAAGGGTGAAGGAGGACAGCAGGCTGACCGCCAGGAGCAGGGCTACGGCCGTGACGATGATTCCCATCACCACGGATGTTAGTACGCCCAGGCCCGCCTGCAGGTCCGGGTCGGTGACGAAACCGCCGGCGATGCCCAGGCCGTAGTGACTTACCGACAGCAGCCGGGCCCCGCTCACGAAGTTGGCCAGCAGCACCTCCCAGACCAGCACGTAGAGCAGGCCGACGGCGATCGCCCGGGTGGTCGCCACCGAGACCATGACGAAGACCGCGTTGTAGATCACCGAGCAGGCCAGCGCCCCGACGAACAGGCCGGTGGCGAACTTGCCCGAGTCGACTGTGACCAGGCCGCCAGCCTGGTCGGTCAGGGGCTTTGCACTGCCGCCGCCCGCGATCAGGGCGGCGATGAGCTCGGGGACCGCGGCGAAGACGATAGTGAGCCCGGTCGCGACGAGGAACTTGGTGGCCACCACCGAGGACCGGCGGACCGGCGTGGCCAGCAGGTGGATGATGCTGCCGTCGTCGACTTCGGCGCCGAGCACGCTGGTGCCGATGATCAGCGCGGTGAGCGGCAGCAGGACC
>JAICWX010000094.1 GCA_025934635.1 Streptosporangiaceae bacterium
CCCGAACGCCCGGCTGAACAGGTCGATGCAGTCAAGACCCCGGCCACACGACGGGGTAGCCGCCGACGCCGACATCGCGCCAACAGTCCCGACGCCGCCGATGAGGGCCAGCGTCGCCGCACCAGCGAGCAGCTTGCTCTTTATGGACATGAGATGGTCCCTTCGTAAAACCGCAGCCGTGCCCTGCGCACGACTGTCCGAGCTGACCTCCGCAGCGATGGGCTGGAACCCCTCCGATCCGGGCGAATCCGGACCGGGCCACAGTGGCCTGGGCAGGGCAAGAACGGTTGACCTGACCGGTAGTGCTCTTTTTGAAAGGGGAAGAAGACTCTGGGTAAGCCCGGAAGCTGAAGAAATAACGAACCTGGCAAATTGTGTCCGGGTTAACCATTTTTCAGTTCTCGAACCGTATCCGACTCGAAGGCGCGGTATACAAATATTGGTCGGCCGCGTATGCGTCTTTTTCATAACAACACGGCGCCCGGTTAAACAAAATTGGACACTACGGTCCATTCGTCGCAGGTCAGGACACGGCGACCGCGCTTCAGCGTAAGCTGGCCGCCGGGCCAATCGCTACTTCGCTGCGCCGCACCCGGCGTGGCGGCGATGGCGGCCCTGGTACAGAGAGGCCCGCGAGAAGGAGCCTGGCAATGACTGACGGCCATGCCGGCGACGGACCGTCGGCACGTCCGCAGACGTTTATGGCGCTGCCTGGCAGGCCAGAGGATCACATGGCCAGCTTTGACCGCTGCCTGACGGGCCTCCTGGAGCTGATCGGCGTGGACGCGGCACCTGACAACGGGACGGCGACCTCGCGGTCGGCAGCGTTCAGGGCGATCCGGCAAGAGCTCACGGAGCCCGATCAGCTGCCGGAGGAGCTGTTCGACCCGCTCGTCATGGCAGGCGTCTACGATCCCGATCCAAGTTCTAACCGTCAGTTCATCGAGCCGGCCGTCACCGCCTTCGGGCGCCGCCGGGTCAAAGCCGCCCTGATCGAGGTGCTCCGGACCGGGACGAACGCCGAGCGAGCCGGCGCGGCTCGGGCGTGGTACTGGAGCGGGGTCCCGATGAGGGTCGCGGGACGGGACAGTTCCGGTGCCTTTATTTACACGCCTGAGAGCCTGGCCGAGCGTGCGGCGGTCGCGGACCTGGAAGCGCAGTGGCAGGAGCACGCGCTGCGCGAGTTCATCGCCAACGAGCACCTCGACGTCCGGCGCTGCATTCTGCCTGGGCTCGGGCTGAACCCGGCGGAGTACCCGGCCGAGTCCCGGGAGCTGGTCGCGCAAGCCGTGCGCATCGCTCGCGCGCACCCCGACGAGTACATCCGGCACCGGGTTGAGCATCAAGTGAACTGACCCCGCCCGGCATCAGTGGTCAGCTGGCCGCGAGTGCCTTGTCGACCCAGGTGCGCAGAGTGGCCAGGGGGACGGCGCCGGTCTGCCGGGCGGCTACCTGCCCGTGGCGCAGGACCAGCAGGGTCGGGATGGCCTGGACCCCGAACCGCTGGGAGACCTGCGGGGAGGTGTCGACGTTCACCTTGACCAGCTTGACCTGGCCGGCCAGGTCGCGGGCAAGCTGCTCGAGCGCGGGGCTGACCGTACGGCAGGGCCCGCACCACGGTGCCCACAGGTCGACGACGACGGGGATCTTGGCGGCCTCGGCCACCTCGGCGAAGGTGGCGTCATCGGCGTCGGCGACCCACGGCAGCGGCTGATGACACTTGCCGCAGCGGGGCGTCCCGGCCGCAGCGGCCGGCACCCGGTTCGCGGTCCCGCAGTGCCCGCACCGGACAACCCCGCCTGTCATGGCTCCATTATCCCCAGCCTGGGCAGCGCCGCCACTAACCGTTCGCCAGGGCTGGCGTGGTCGTGTAGTTGCCGAGATCCGGGTGCCTGGTCATCCGCCAGTAGTCCACGCCCCGCCACGGGGTCGTGGCCGTTACCCGCCCGGCGGCATTTGTACCACTTCTGGACGCCGGGGGTGGTCGCCTGGTACCTGTGATGCATCAAATCCCACCCCGCCGCGCCCCGATCGGGTCCGGCTAACAGCACCCATGGAGCATCCATGTCGTTGTGGGGAGCCGGAAGCGACCCAGGTTAGGTGACGAGTGTGAGCTGTGGTACGGATAGGACCTGTGTTGTATTCGCCCCTAGTTGCGGGTGCTGGAGCCATCGGAAGACGGCCTCGGCCCGGTTGGCCGCGCCGAGCTTGGCCAGGACGTGCTTGACGTGGGTCTTCGCAGTGGCCTCGGAGACGCCGAGCAGCCGCGCGATCTGGTAATTGGTCTCGCCTGCGGCCATCAGCCGGACCACGTCGACCTGGCGGGCCGTCAGGGACAGGGCTGGCGCCCGCGGCCATCGCGCTGGCCTCACCCCGCCTTTGCCCTGATCGGCCGCCCGTTAGGCTGAAGACTTGACCACTACGATCCGTCCCTACCGCGACAGCGACCTGGCTGCCGTGTACGACATCTGCGTGGAGACCGCCAACGCCGGTAAGGGTGCGCGCGGCCGTTACAGTACCGATGACCTGGTCCCCGACACCGTTGCCGGCCCGTACGTGGTGCTGGAGCCGGAGCACGCCTACGTACTGGACAACGGCGAGCGGGCCGTCGGGTACGTCATCGGCACGGCTAACACCCCGAACTTCGTCGCCGCTTACACCGAACGCTGGCTGCCGCATCTGCGAACCCGGTACCAGCCGCTGTCCAAGCCGCCGGAGACGGAGGAGGAGCACCGCCTCGACGCGATGTTCCACCCAGAACGCTGGCAGCTGCCGGAGTTGGCGGATCACCCGGCCCACCTGCACATCAACTTGCTCGACGGCTACCGGGGATCAGGCCGCGGCCGGAAAATGATCAACACATTCCTGACCTCAGTGGCGGCAGCGGGAGCGGCGTCATGCTATCTCTCCGTCCGCCCGGCGAACCTGAACGCAAAAGGTTTTTACGCCCGGCTCGGCTGGCGCCCAGTCGAGGTCCAGGGCGCGGAGCCCGGCACCTACCTCGTCCACCCGACTACCTAGAGATTTCGAGCAGGGGCGAGGTCCCGGGTCATACGGCGGACCAGCGTCGGTAACTCGCAATCGGCATATCCCGCGCAACCCATGCCGCCCGCTCGACCAGGCGATGGGAGAACTGCTCCGGCACCCGGGCACCGAGCGCCTGGCGGTCGCGGCCTTCTCCGCCGCGGACGTCGCGGCCCTGCTCGACGGCCTGACCGGGCAGCAAGCACCGGCGGAGGTCGTCGCCGCGCTGATGACCCGCACCGGCGGCAACCCGTTCTACACCACCGAACTGGTCCGGCTCGTCAGCAGCGAGCAGCGCCGCCAGCCGCTGACCGCGGCGGACGTGCTCGCGCTGGACGTGCCGAGCGGGATCCGCGATGTCCTGATGCGCCGGGTCCACCGGCTGCCCGATGACACGCAATCGCTGCTCACGCTGGCCGCGGTGGCGGGCCGGGAGCTGGTGCCCGAGCTGCTCGGGCACGTGGCCGGCCTGGATGCCGAGCAGCTGCTGTTCAACCTCGAGCCGGCCGTGGCCGCGGGCCTGGTTGCCCCGGCCGAGACCGGCTGGGGATTCCGGTTCCGGCATCCGCTCATCCACGAGAGCCTGTACGCCAGCACCGGCCGGGCGCGGCTGCACGGCCGGGTCGCGGCGGCGCTGGAGGACCTGTCCGCCGCCCCGACGGCTGCGGACGTGGCTCAGCTGGCGCATCACTACCTGGCCGCGGGCCCGTCCGGTGATCCGGCCAAGGCGGTCAGCTATGCGCGGGAGGCGGCGGCCCGCGCCGTCCGTCAGGGGGCCTGGCAGGACGCCCTGCGGCACCTGCGGGAAGCCCTGGCTGTCATCTCCAGCAGTCGGGGAGGGGACGCCACCCGCTGCGACGTGCTCACCGAGCTCGGCCTGGCCTGCCGCTCCGCGGGCATGGTCGCCGAAGCGCGCGCTGCCCTGTCCGAAGCGGTCAGCCTGGCCGAGCGCATCGGCGACGAAGAGCGGATGCTGGCGGCGGCCATCGCGTTCGGCGCGTCGGCGCTGTGGGGTTCCCGGGAGTGGGGCGAGCCCGACACGGGCCTGGTTCCGCTGCTGGAACGGCAGCTGAGCCGCGTCGCGGACACCGATCCGTCCCGCCGCATCGCCATCCTGGCCACCGAGCTGGCCCATGACCACGAGGCTGACCACGGCTGGCGGTACGCCACCGAGGCCCTCGAGGTCACCAGCTCAGCGTGCCCGTGCAGGTCCTGCTACGAGCCAACCTTTTGACCGAACGGATTCGCTCCGCCGACTTGGCCCGCTTCGACGCCGAATTTGGCCCGGCCTGGCGGCTGGCGTGCGACGAGCTGCGCTCACCCGAGCTGCAAGGCAGCTGCGGTTCATCCAGTCGTCCCGGTACCTGGTCGTCGGCGACATCAGCCAGGCCACCGAGGCCGCCGAGCGCGGTTTCGGTGCCCTGGCCACGGTGACGACGGCCTGGGATCAGCCCTCCCGGTTCGTCTACGAGAGCTGCCTGATGCTCATCACCGGCACGCTCGGCGAGCACGCCGAGGAGCTGGCCGCCCGCATCGTCCGGCCAGAGCACCCGTCCATCGCCTACTGGGCGCAGGTCGCCATCGAGCTGGGCGTCCCCGACCCCGGCTGGCTCTACGACCAGCTCCTGCCCCGGGCCGGCCAGCTCGCCATCGTCGGCACCGGCCTCGACTGCGGCGGCGCCGTCGACAGCTTGCTGGCCGGGCTGGCCTGGCGTCTCGGCCGGCCCGACGCGGCCGCCGGGCACGCCCGGGCCGGGATGGCGCTGGATCATCGCGTCGGCTCCCCGGCCTGGGTCACTCGCTCGGGCCAGCTCCTGGCCCGGCTCAGCGCTTGACAGCGACACAGAGCCCGGTGGCCGCACCGGCCAGGACGGCGGCCATGATCGCGACGCCCAGCTCGGTCAGGTGAGCGTGATGGCCGAGCGCGGCGCCGGCGATGGCCAGGCCGAAGCCGGTGACCATCCACAAGCCGAGCCCGGCCGGGATGGCCACCAGGCCCGCGCGCCCGGCGATCAGCGCGCCCAGCGCGCACGCCACCACCGTGACGGCGAACATGATCACGTATTCCTGCGGGAAGGCGATCGTGGCGCCCGTTCCGTGAATGCCGGTGGTGCACGCCGGCTGGTCTTGCTGACCCCTGCAGCCTGGTCTCGGTGGCTTGGCCGTCACGGGTACGCGGACTTGGGCCGCACCGCCCAAGCCGGGCCAAGTCGCGTCCAAGTGGCCGCGGCTGGCAAGGTGACCCCCATGAGGCTCGCCATGCTCGCGCCGATCGCCTGGCGCACGCCGCCCCGGCACTACGGGCCGTGGGAGTCGATCGCCAGCCTGCTGACCGAGGGGCTGGTCGCGCGCGGAGTCGATGTCACGCTGTTCGCCACGCTCGACTCGGTGACGGCAGCCGTGCTCGATGGCGTCTGCCCGCACGGCTACGCGGAGGACGCCGAGCTGGACGGCCGGGTCTGGGAGGCGCTGCACGTCTCGCACGCACTGGCCCGGTCGGGCGAGTTCGACCTGGTGCACAATCACCTCGACTGGCTGCCGCTCGCCTTCGGCGAGCATGCCCGGGCGCCGATGGTGACGACCATTCACGGCTTCTCCGGCGCGGGGATCCTCCCGGCCTACACGCGGTCGCGCTCGGCGTTCGTCGCGATCTCAGCGTCCGATCGCTACGCCGGGCTCGACTATGCCGCGACGATCCATCACGGCATCGACCTCAGCGTGCTCCCGTACCGCGCCGCGGGTGGAGATGCCCTGGTCTCGTTCGGCCGCATCCATCCGGACAAGGGAACGGCGGACGCCATCGAGATCGCCCGGCGCGCGGGACGGCGGCTGGTGATCTGCGGCATCGTGCAGGACGAGCGGTATTTCGCCGACGCCGTGCAGCCGCATGTCGACGGGGATCGGGTCGTCTTCCTCGGCTCGGTCGGCCCGGAGCGGCGCGCGGCTGTCCTCGGCGACGCGGCCGCGCTGCTGCACCCGATCTACTTCGACGAGCCGTTCGGCCTGTCCGTCGTGGAGGCGATGGCGTGCGGCACCCCGGTCGTGGCCTACCGGCGCGGCTCGATGCCGGAGGTGGTCGACGAGGGGATAACCGGGTACCTGGCCCGCGACGTCGAGTCGTCGGTCGATGCCGTCCGCGCGGCCGTGCGGCTCGACCGTTCGGCCGTCCGTGCCCGCGCCGCCGAGCGGTTCAGCGCCGACCGCATGGTCGATGATTACCTCCGTCTGTACGAGGTCCTGCTCATGTCGGCCAGTACCTCGCCGAGCGGCGCATAGGCCACCCCGATACGGCTGTCATCGATGCCGTAGGGGATCCACAGCAGGCCGTCGTGCAGGAAGGCCCCGCACGAGTACAGGACGTTGGGGACGTAGCCGTCCCGCTCATCCGGGCCGGGGGACAGCAGCGGAGTCTTCGAGTAACCGACGATGCGCGCCGGGTCATCGAGGTCGAGCAGGAGCGCGCCGATGACGTAGACCCGCATCGGGCCGACGCCATGGGTGAGCACGAGCCAGCCCTGGCCGGTCTCGATCGGCGGCCCGCAGTTGCCGACCTGCAGCATCTCCCACGGCGCGGACGGTTCCCGCAGGAGCACGGGCTTTTCCCACACGTAGCCGTCCGCCGAACCGGCCAGGCTGGTGCTCTCGCCGTCGGAGCGGCACAGGGCGAGGTGCTGCCCGTGCACCTTCCGGGGGAACAGCGCCATGCCCTTGTTCCTGGCGGCCGGGCCGGCCAGCCGGTGAGCGCGGAAGACCCGCAGGTCCGGGCTGATGAGCAGGCGCGGGGCGATCCGGTGCCCGTCGTAGGCCGTGTAGGTGGCGCGGTATTCGGCGGTCCCGTCGTCAGCGGTGAACCGCGTGAACCGCGCGTCCTCCATGCCGTTGCTCTCCTCCTCGGCGGATGGCGACAAGACCCGCTGTCCCAGGCTGGCGTCGCGGGCGAAGGAGGCGTTGTAGGCCGACGAGACCACCTTGCGGAGCAGGTCGGCGGTGGTGGCGGCCCCCGCCCGGGTCAGCAGGCCCCGGTGCGTTTCCGCCAGCGCCCGTTCGAGGTCAGCACCCTCGAACTCGGAGGGAAGGGAGTGCAGGACGGCCTCGGCGAGTTCATCGAGACGGCCCTGGTCGGCTAGGACGGCATGCAGGTGGTCTCGGTGCCAGCTGGCCGGCGTGGTATCCGCGACGGAGACCGGCAGGAGCCGCGGCTCGAAGGTCCACTGCGCTCCCGGGCCGACGACGGCCGAGCAGAAGCCGATCGAGGAGATGTGCCCTTCGCCGATGCCCCGTACGCTGAGCGCCACCCGAGCCTGGCCCGGCCGCAGGCCGCCCTGGTCGGGGGCCAGCACCGCGCTCGGGTTGCACAGGGCCGCGGCCTCCGTCGCGTACTCCGCGGTGAAGGTCGCTCCCAGCAGCAACGTGCGCGCCGCCGTCAGCTCACGCGCCTGCTCGATGTGCGCGGAGACGATCGACGCGTGCCGTCGCAGCAGCGCCTCGTAATCATGGTGGCGGCCGCCGAAGTCGCGGAGCAGGCCCGCGGCCAGCCGCTCGACCTCGTCTTCGGCCAGGCTCATGACGCGGCCGACCACCTGGCTGGCCCGCGAATGGGTGCCGTGCAGTTCCTCGCCGGGCAGGAAAAGCCGCGCGACGACGCGGGCCGGATCGGGGCGCAGCCCGGCCGCGCTGCGCTGCGCTATCATTCCAGCTCGCTGAGCCGGCGGGCCTGCTGCGCGGTCGCGAGCATGGCCAGGGTGGACTCGGCGCCCTGGTTGAGGTTGCGGCCGTGACGTTCCAGGCCGTCGTAGCCGCCGCCGGTCCGCGGGTCGAACATCGGCGTGGCGCTGTCGTTGTCGCCACCGAACCAGTCCCAGGCCAGGTCGATACCCGTCAGCCAGGACGGCTGGCCGGTGACCCGGAACGCGCTCCCGCAGGCATCGGCGAGCGCGGACACCTCGATGGGCTGCTGGTCGAAACCGGGACCCGCGTCGCCGCGGCCGCGGCCGCCCGCCGGGATCACCGACAGGTGGCCATCGCGAGTCTGGGTACGCAGCAGGAAATCCAGCAGGTTCAGGCCGCGGTTGAAGGCTGACTCGTCGGGCAGGGCGTCACCCGCGACGATCAGCGCCTCGGCGATCGCGGCGTTGGCGTAGCTCAGGCGTTCCTCCGGCCAGGGCCAGCCGGGATCGCTGACCCGCGGCCGGCCGATCACGGCCAGCATGTCCGTGAGCAGCGCTCGCGCCGCCAGTTCGTCCGGTCGCCCGCTGAGCACCTCGGCGGCGCCCAGCGCGGCGAACGCCATCGACCGCAGATGCGGGGAGCGTCGCTGGGCCGCTATCCGGAACCCGCCGAGCGCCCGCGCCCGCATGCCCGGCGTCGGCGCGCTCGCGGCGGCGGCGCCGAGGCCCCAGAGCGCCCGTCCCCACCAGTCGCCCGTCCCGGCCTCGTCGCGCCATTGCCCGCCGGCGTCCATCCGGTTGCGACAGGCCCCGGTGGGATCGAGCGCGTCGAGGACGAAGGCGAGGTAGCGCCGGGCCAGACGGCGGGCGGTCGGCCCGGGTTCCGGTTCGTGGCACATGACGACCAGCCCGCGGGCGGCGTCGTCGACGCAATAGCCGTGCTCGCGCCGGGGCACCGCGTGGAGGGCGTGCTCGAACAGCCCGCGCTCGTCGGTGAGCCGGTCGAGGTGATCGAGCACCGGCTGGTCGGCGTCGCTCACGGGAGTCACGCCGCCGGCCGTCATGCGGCCACGCTCGTCGTGATCAGCCGGCCGGCCAGCTCGCGGTACTGGTCCGCGATGACCGGCCACAGCAACTGCGGCGCGGTCGCGGCGGCGGCGGCGGTGATCTTCGCCATCACGTCCCCGCGGGTGATCAGCGAACGGAGCGCCGTCGCGATCGCACCCGGATCGCCGTGCGGTACGAGCAGGCCCGCGCCGCCCGCGAGCGCCTCGGCGGCGTGCGGGAACTGGGTCGCCACGACCGGCTTGCCGGCCGCCAGGGCCTCGATGAGCACCCCCGAGGTGACCTGCTCGGTCGAGTCGTAGGGCAGCAGCACCACGTCGGCCGAGCGGACCAGGCAGGCCAGCGAGCCGGTGTTCCGGTAGTGACCGTCGAAGGTGACGCTGGAGCCCAGGTCGGCCTGCCGGACCTGCTCGCGGAGGCGGTCACGATAGACGTCGCCCTCGTGCAGCAGCACCTTCGGGTGGGTCTGGCCGGCCACCAGGTAGCGGGGCATGGGCGCCAGGTCGCGCAGCATCGTCATGGCCTCGATGCCCCATTCGATGCCCTTGCCGGGACCGAGCAGGCCCCACGTCAAGACAGTGAACTGCCCCGTGCGGAACACCGGCTCCGCCATCGTCGTCTCCAGGGCGGGCGCGCCGTGCGCGATGACGCAGACCTTCGTCATGTCGACGACGTACCCGGCCGCGAGCCGTTCGCGCGCGGTCTTCGTCATCGTGACGACGGCATCGGCCTTCGCCAGCACCGACTCCAGGACCTGACGCTGGTGTGGCGTCGGGTCGGTCAGCACGGTGTGCAGGACGACGACGCATGGCACCCGGACTTCGTCCAGCAGATGCAGGATCTCGCTGCCGTCGGCGCCGCCGTAAATGCCGTACTCGTGCTGCAAGATAGCGACGTCGCACCGGTTCAGCTGGGCGGCCGCCTGATGGAGCGACGCGGCGTCATTGCTGATGAGCTCCGCTACCACCTCGTCGCCGGGTCGTGGTGCGGATGCGTCGACCAGGCGGACGACCCAGCCCTCGTCGGTGGTGGCGTGCAGGAGGGCGCCGCGCAGGGCGGCGGTGAAGGTCGCCAGTCCGCACTGGGTCGGCGGGAACGTGCCGACAAAACCGAATCGTGTGCTCATAAGTTCAGGTGCCTTCCGATCGGACAGCCCTGAGAGAACCGAGAATGAAACCTCAGGTAAAGGAGAAGCTCAGGCTCGCGGGCTGCGTGTATGCCCGACCAACCGCCGCGATACGCCTACGTCCTGGCTCCGACCAAGAGGGTTAGTACCCGCCGCAGCAACTGCCGGCCTAGCCAGGTGCACCAAAGGTGCGACGGCATCAGCCTACGCGAAGGCGGGATGGCCGGTGACGCCGCCCGTGCTACTGTCAATTAGCTGCTCCGGACCTCGGTGGTTGATGGCGCTCGCTAGCTGCGGCGCCGCCGAGATGCTCGGAGCCTCATGTTTAGTTGGAGCAAAATCAGCGCGGCTCGTGCTTCGGCCGTGTCCCGCCCGGCCAGCTGCGGGGAGACCTACCAGCGTTATGCCGGCGTGCTTTACCGGCAGGCGCTGCTGAATCCCGGCGATCCAGATCCGGCCAGGCTTGTCGTCGGTGACGCCCTCGTTAACGAACCCGCGCTGACCGCGATGGCGGGATCCATCCGGGTGACGCCGGCGAACGGCACGCCGGAACACCGTAGGGAGCAGGCCGGGATCATGGATACGCGACGGGTGCGGGTGGGGTGCGAGTTCGTGTACCTAGCCGACGTCGAAACCCCGGCCGTCTTCCAGGTCGAGCCCCTGGACGCGGCCCCGGTCAGCCTCGCGCGGCGGGAGTGGTCGACGGACCCAGACACACGCATCCGCTGCTACGCCGACCTTTACGGCAACCCGTGCACGCGGGTGATCCTGCCCGCCGGGCGTTCCACGCTGCGGTTCGGCGCCTCGGTGCTCGTGCCTGACGCGACCGAGGACGCCGGCCAAGGCGTGCCGGAACTGTCACCGGACCGGCTGCCGGACGAGGTCCTCATCTACACGTTGCCCAGCCGCTACTGCCTGCCCGACGTGCTCGGCGACGAAGCCTGGTCGCTGTTCGGCGCCGTGCCCGCCGGCTACTCCCGGGTGCAGGCGATCTGCGACCACGTCAACAGTCACCTGACGTTCCGGTACGGCGCGAGCGGCCCGCTGACCACGGCGGCCGATGTCAACGCCTCCGGGTTCGGTGTCTGCCGCGACTTCACTCACCTGGCGATCTCGTTCTGCCGGGCGCTGAACATCCCGGCCCGGTATGTCTTCGGCTACCTGCCGGAAATGGACGTGCCGCCGGGGCCGGCGCCGATGGACTTCGCGGCCTGGATGGAGGTCTGGCTGGACGACCGGTGGTGGACTTTCGACCCGCGCAACAACCGCCGGCGCAAGGGACGGGTCCTGATCGGGCGCGGACGGGACGCGTCTGACGTCGCCATGGTCACCACCTTCGGCGCACCGCTGCTGGAGTCGATGACCGTGCACGCCGAGGAGGAGAAGGACTGACCTTCTCAGCTAAGCCGGGTGACCTCGACGGTGACGCCCAGGTGCTCGGCCTTCGGACCTGAATAGATGCCAGACAGCGGGCGGACGTCAGCGTAGTCGCGGCCTCGGGCCAGCACGACGTGCCGGCTGCCCACCTCGGCCAGGCTGGTCGGGTCGGCCGCGATCCAGGCGCCGGCCCAGAATTCCACCCAGGCGTGGCTCTCGCCGGTCGTCGTCTCCCCGATCCCGGCGTCAGCCGCCGGGTGGAGGTAGCCGGAGACGTACCGCCCGGGCAGCCCGGCGGCGCGCAGCAGGGCCAGCGTGACGTGCGCGAAGTCCTGGCAGACACCGCCGCCCGCGGCGCGGGCCTGGGCCGAGGAGGTGCGGACGTGCGTCGCGCCCCGCTGGTAGCGCAACGTCTCATGGGTCCACGTGGCGATGCGCAGCCCGGCCTGCACGGGATCGGACCCGGCGCGCAGGGACCGGCCGAGCTCGGTGAGCTCCGGCTCGGCCGCGACGTAGGACGAGGCGGCCAGGTACTCGGCGAAGCCATCCTGGACCGCCGGCCCGGCCAGCTCGGACCAGCTCACGCCGGACGGCGCGGGCCGCGGCGGGGCGGTCTCGACCGTCGATGTCGCCAGCACGACCAGTTCGGTGTGGGGCACGTGGATGTCGAACGAGTCGACCGTCGTGCCCCAGTAATCCACGTACCGGAGCGGCCGCACCGCTGGCGTGACCGCCAGGGCGCCCTGCAGCAGGCGCTGGCCGTCCACGCTGGGCGGGGTCAGCCTCGCCTCGTTGTACGACGCCCGCACCGGCTCGGCGTACCGGTAGCCGGTGCGGTGCCTGATCGCGATCCGCCAGCTCATGGCTGAGTCTCCTTCAGTCCCCACTGAGGCGGCGGCGAGCCGGCGAAGAGCCGCTCGGTCACTTCCCCGCTGATCACCGAGACGGCCCGCTGCAATCCGAGCAGCCGGTCCGGCAGCGCGTCGAGGAGCCGGGCGGCGGACAGGAACTCCAGGTCGGTGCGGGCCCGGCCGATGGCCCGGTGGGCGCGTTCGTCCAGCCCGGAGCGCCCGGACGCCGGATCGAGCCGGGCCAGCGCCCGTTCCCCGGTCCGCAGCGCGTAGAAGACCGAGCGCGGGAAGAGCCGGTCCACCAGCAGGAACTCCACCACCCGGGGCTCGTCGACGCCCTGCTGATAGGTGCGCAGGTACGCATCGTGGGCGGAGCAGGCCCGCAGGGTCGAGGTCCAGCCCTCGCTGGCGCGCTCGGAGCCGATCCGGGCCGCGAGCATGCGCGCGGTCATGTCCACCCGTTCCAGGCTGCGGCCCAGGACCAGCGCGTCGTAACTCGTGTCCCGGCTCATGCTCGCCTCGACGTAGCCGGCCATGTTCGCGGCCCGCTCGCGGACATAGGAGAAGAACGGCGCCGGACCGAAGTCGCGGGCCGCGGCCACCCGGGTCGGCAGGGAGTTATGGGTGGCGTTCAGGCATTCCCAGATGTCCGCGGACAGCGCCTCCCGGGCGCTGCGGGCATTCTGCCAGGCGGCGGACAGCGCCCCGACGATCGAGCTGGACGAGCCGTTGGCGTAGCCGAGCAGTTCCAGGACGGCCCGGGAGTCGCGGTGCTGGCCGGCGACCTCGCCCGGGACGCCCATCACGGACAGCAGGACGGCGCAGGCGCGGGCCTCGTCCACGCCCGGGTCCTCGAGCACTTCGTGGAAGTGCACGTCGAGCAGCCGGGCGGTGTCCTCCGCCCGCTCGACATAGCGGCCTACCCAGAAGAGCGCCTCGGCGACCCGGCTCAGCATCGGTGCCTTCTCACTGCTGGTCCTGATGGGGACCGTGGTCGGGTTCGGCACCGCGTACGGCTTGCGGGGGGAACGCCGACGCGCCGTCGGCTTCCGCGTCCGGTCCCGGTGAGGAGGTCAGCACCCAGGTGTCCTTGGAGCCGCCGCCCTGGCTGGAGTTGACGATCAGGCTTCCTTCCCGCAGTGCCACCCGGGTCAGCCCGCCGGGCAGCACCCGGACCTGCGCGCCGTCGTTGACCGCGAACGGCCGCAGGTCGACGTGCCGGGGCAGCAGCTGGTCATCGAGCTGGGCCGGCGACGTCGACAGCAGCACCAGCTCCTGCGCGATCCACCCCCTAGGCTCGGCCAGCACCTGATCGCGCACGGCGGCCAGCTCGGCGTCGGAGGCCTGCGGTCCGATGACGATGCCATGGCCGCCTGACCCTTCCACCGGCTTGATCACGAGCTGGTCAAGCCGGGCCAGGCACTGCGCGCGCACGTCCGGGTCGTCGAGCCGGTAGGTGGTGACGTTCGGCAGCAGGGGATGCTCGCCCAGGTAGTACTCGATCAGCGCGGGCAGGTAGGTGTAGGTGAGCTTGTCGTCGGCGACGCCGTTGCCGACCGCGTTGGCGATCGTGACATTGCCGGCCCGCGCGACATTCAGGACCCCCGGGCATCCCACCACGGAGTCGCCCCGGAACTGGACCGGGTCGAGATAGTCGTCGTTGACGCGCCGGTACAGCACGTCCACCCGGCGCTGTCCGCCGACGCTGCGCATGTACACCACGTTGTCGCGGCAGAACAGGTCCCGGCCCTCGACCAGCTCGATGCCCATCTTGCGGGCCAGGAAGGCGTGCTCGAAATAGGCGGCGTTGCCCACTCCCGGGGTGAGCAGCACCACGACCGGTTCCTCGGCCCCGACGGGCGCGGACCGCCGCAGCGCGTCGAGCAGCCAGCCGGGGTAGGCGGCGACCGGCCGTACTTCCTGCTCCAGGAACAGGCCGGGAAAGACCCGGGCCATCGTCCTGCGGTTCTCCACCACGTACGACATGCCCGACGGCACCTGCAGGTTGTCCTCGAGGACCCGCAGGACGCCTTCGGAGTCCCGGACGATGTCGATGCCGGCCAGGTGGACCCGCACGCCGTTCGGCGGCTCGATGCCGTGGGCCGGCCGGCAGAAGCCGCCCGAGGTGGTGAGCAGCGAACGCGGTATCACCTCATCCTTGATCACCTCACCCGGGCCGTAGACATCGGCGAGAAACGCCTCGAGCGCGCGCACTCGCTGCCCGACGCCCGCCTCGATCAGCTCCCACTCGGCCGCCGGGATCAGCCGCGGGATCAGGTCGAGCGGGAAGAGCCATTCCTCGCCGGCGTGGGAAAAGACGACGCCCTGGTCGCGGAAGCTGCGATCCCGGGCCTCCGCCCGGCGCGCCAGGTCATCGCCGGTGAGCGTCTGCAGCGCGTCGTACAGCGCCCGCGTATGCGGGCGCGGCAGGCCGTCGGTCCCGAACATCTCGTCGTAGGCCGGGCCGCGGGGGTACCGGTCGAGGAGGCCGCCCATCAACGGATTCGTCTTCGTATCACGTCGTCGCTGCCTCGTCATTCACCCGTCGTGGATCGCGGCTGGCGGTACGTTAGCGGGCCGGGTGCCTGCCGGGCCGGCGCCGCATCCGCAGGGCGGCCAGGATGAGGGCGCCCAGGAATACGACGATTCCGATGATGAGCAGGTACAGCAGGCCCTTGGCGACCACGCCGATGATGCCGAGCGCGATCGCCACGATCACGAGCAGCAGGAAAAAGGCAATCATGGATCCTCCGTTGCGGTCCGCCGGTCAGCGGCGGGCCAGGCGCCGCTCGCCGCCGGCGCCTGTCTGATAGGTCAGGCCGTAGTGCTGGAAGACGGCCTCTTCGTCGCCGGCCGGCAGTTCGCCGTCGGTATCGATGGAGGGGGCGTCCCTCACCTGCTTCCGGTCGAAGCCGACCTTGACGTAGCCGGGGCCGACCGTCGCGTGGTCGAGGGGCACGAAGACGAGCCGGTGCCGGGTCGGCAGCCCGACCGTGACGGTCGCGAACGCCGGCTGGTCGGTGCTGGTGTCGACGTAGACGGCTTCCAGCGCGCCGATCTTGTGGCCGTCGGCGTCCACGACGTCGTGGCCCCGCCACTCCCGGATATCGGTCGCCTCGAATATGGGAGTCTTTCCTTCCTTAACCGCGGCGCCCGGTTGCGGCCGGGCTGGAGTTGCGGGCAGGACTAGGCCCACTCCGCCCCCCGTTTCCTGAGCCGGCGCAGCCCCCGCGTTCTTGGGAGTCTGGACCCCGGCTGGGACTCCAGGGAGCTCGGTGCCCTTCTCCACGTCGAAAGCCAGCCCTGCGGGCCGCTCTGTCTCGCGCGACGGGGTGACAGGCACCGGGTTAAGGGTCCTGTCGGAGGCCGGCTCGGTGCTTGCCTGGTCCTGATCGGCCATGAGTCTTGGTCCTTTCGCAGGCGCCGTACCTACCCGCAGGACGCATGGTCAACCACCATGGCCGCCAAAACCGAAAACTGCCGTCAGATGACCGGAGACGACCTGATAGCGGGTGGACGGGAATTAACCGGGCACCTGATCGGTTACGTTGGGTGGTCGTAATTGTCTTGTGTGTTCGTGTCATCTGCACGCTCGCGGAAAACGATGTTGCGGGCGCGCCGCTTCAGGGAGCTGGGGAAGGCCGCGTCGAGAACCGGCCGGGGTCACGCATCGTGCGGACCCGCATCCAGTAATGCAAGGAGCGATATGACACAGGGAACCGTCAAATGGTTCAACGCGGAGAAGGGCTACGGCTTCATCTCCCGCACCGACGGACCGGACGTGTTCGTGCACTACTCCGAGATTGACGGCAACGGCTTCCGTAGCCTCGAGGAGAACCAGCAGGTGGAGTTCGAGGTGGCGCCGGGGCCGAAGGGCCCGCAGGCCATCCAGGTCCGCGCCGCCTGAGCCGCGGCAGGCCTGGCCTGTTAAGAAAAACAGCTAGACGTGGGCCCGGCGCCGCTAGGTGCCGGGCCCACGTGCCAGCCCGGCCGACTACTGGATTCGTCCCGCGAGCGGGGGAACTCGCCGGGTAACTGCGCGCCGCTGCTAACGCCGCCTCCTTCAGGCGGCAGCCCTGAGCGCGAGCGCCGCCCGCTCGGCGTGCGGGGTGACGTACTGCTTGGGGTTGCGTTCCAGGCAGCGCTGATGGCTGAGCGCCTCGCAGGCGGGGCAGGCCACCCGGAGGGCGGGATCGGCATGCGCGAGCTGGTCGGCGCTTCCCATGTCGGCGACCACGCGGCTGATGGCGATTCCGGTTTGTGTCACACCGGACCTTCGTGACGGCGCCGGCCGGTAGGGCATCGCGTTTCATCTCATCTCAGTCGTATCTTCCACAGTACCAGAGCGTAGCGAATTAATCACGTTAATGGCATAAATCAAATGTATTAGCGATAAAAGTTGAGGGTTGCCGGCCACACGCACCCGCCCGTTCGGGGAAAAGATCTTTACACCGAACGGGCGGGGGCTTTTCGTCTCGGCCGCGGCGGTTGCCTTTTCGGGCGCTGGTAGATTTCGCGGGGGAGCGACCGCTGCGGAAGCTGGGCTTCCTGACCATCGGGCTGTTCGAGGAGGCCGACCCGCGGCGGGGACACGAGTCGACGCTGGAGATCATCGAGCTGGGCGAGCGGCTGGGGTTCGCACGCCGCCTTCCGCGAGATCGACGAGGTGGCGTTCGCTCTCCCGTTCACCTTCGACCACGAGGATTACGTCCAGATCCTCACCGATATCGCCACCAGGCTCGGCCCGGCTCTCGGCTGGCAGCCGGCCGCTGGCCCGCCGGCGGGAACTGGCACCTAGCCTCGCGCCCGCCGGGGGTGGAGACTGAACTGGTGGCGGGGACCAGCCTCGGTGACGTCATCGACCGTGCGCGGCGCAGGAGCTTCGTCGGCCGGCGATCCGAGCTGCGGGCCTTCGACAACGCGCAGGCCGCCCTCTCGCCGCGACGGGTGCTGTTCGTGTACGGCCCGGGCGGCATCGGCAAGACCACGCTGCTGCTCGAGCTGCGGGCTCGCACCGGCGCCGCCGGGCGGACCGCGGTCCTGCTGCACGGGAGCGAGATCGACCCGTCGCCGGACGGCTTCCGGCAGGCGGTCGAGGCGGCCGGCCTGGGGGCGCGCGCTGACGGCGGGGCCGTGCTGCTGGTGGACGGCTACGAGCAGCTGGGCGCGATCGACGGCTGGCTGCGCCAGGATTTCGTGCCGTCCCTGCGGGCCGAGGACGTCGTGGTGCTGGCCGGCCGCGAGCCGCCCGCCGCCGCGTGGCGCACCGACCCGGGCTGGCGGCACCTGGTGGCGGTCCATCCCCTCGGGCACCTCGACGACTTCGACAGCGCCGACCTGCTGACCCGGGCCGGCGTCGCCCGGCAGGACCGGCCGCGGCTCCTGGAACTGGGCCGCGGTCACCCGCTGGCCCTGGCGCTGCTGGCCGACGCGGCCCAGCGCGGCACCGTCCCGGACAGCCTGGCCGACGTGCCCGACCTGATCTCCGCCCTGCTCGAGTCGCTGCTGCGGGACGCGCCCTCGGAGGCCCACATGGCCGGCCTGGCCACCGCCGCGCGGGCCTGGCTGACCACCGAGGACCTGCTCCGGAAGACGGTCGGGACAGATGCGGCGCAGGTGTGGAGCTGGCTGCAGCGCCGGCCGTTCGTGGTCTGCCGCCGGGGCGGGCTGACCCCGCACGACGTCACCCGGGACGTCCTGGAGGCGGAGTTCGAGCGCCGCTCACCGGACCGCTACCGGGCGCTGCACCAGGTCATCCACGACCACGTGGTGGCCGGCATCCGCGCGACGACCGGCCTGGACCGTCAGCTGCTCGCGCAGCAGCTGGCGTACCTGCACCGGCGCAGCCCGCTCACCGCCGCCTACTACGCGCTGCGGGCGCACGGCTCGGCCGCCGTGGTGCCGGCCCGGCCGGACGAGTACGAGCAGCTGGTCTCCATCATCGAGAGGGGAGCAGGCCCGGCCACCGCCGCGATCGCCGAGCGCTGGTTCGCGGACCAGCCCGACCGCACCAGCGTGATCCGCACCGAGGACGGCATCGCCGGATTCGCGTACCACCTGTTCTGCCCCACCGGCTCCTCGATGGAGGACCAGGATCCGGTCGTCCGCGCGGTCCTCGACTACGTGGCCCGGACCGCGCCGGCCCGGCCGGGCGAGCGGGTGGACATCACCCGGTTCGTCGCCGGGGTACGGGAGTTCGAGCGTGACGTGCACGCGGTGCTGGCCGGGTCGGTCTCCTCGATCATCGACTGGTGCACCGAGCCGCTGGCCTGGTCGTTCGTGACCTTCACGGACGCCGAGTTCTGGGGCCCGTTCTTCGACTACCTGGGCTTCCGGCCGGTGCTCGAGGTCGATGAGGCGGCCAGCGGTCACCATTACACGGTCTACGGCAACGACTGGCGGCGCTTCCCGGTCGACGCCTGGCTCACCTTGATGGGCGAGCGTGAGCACAGCGGCGGGACCGGGCCGCCGCCCGAGGAGAGGCTGCGCCCGCCGCCGCTGTCCCGGGCCGCCTTCGGCGACGCCGTACGGTCGGCGCTCCAGCAGCTCAACCGGCCCGACCGGCTGGCCGGCGGTTTGCTGCTCGGCACGGTCCTCGGCGCCGACGCGGCCGGGCTGCGCGCGACCATCGTGGCGGCGGCCGACCGGCTGGCCGGCGAGCCGAAAGGCGACCAGCTCCGGGCGGTGCTCAACCGTACGTTCGTGCGCGCCGCGCCCACCCAGGAAGCCGCCGCCGAGGTGCTCGGGCTGCCGTTCAGCACGTACCGCCGGTACCTGGCCCGGGCGATCGACGAGCTGACCGAGGCGCTGTGGGCGGTGGAGATCGGCACCGCGGCACCGCTCGATGAGCAGCGGTTGAGCACTAGCTGACCTGGAGACTGAGCAGCGATCCGGACGACCCTGCTCCTATCGATTCCTAGGTGGAGGTGCGACATGGCCCGGATACTCATACTCGGCGCCGGCCTCGGCGGCCTGAGCGCGGCGATGCTGGTGGCCCGCGAGGGCCACGAGGTCACGGTGCTCGAACGCGATCCCGCCGCGCCGCCGCGGCCGGAACACGCCGACGCGGCGTGGGACGACTGGACGCGGCGCGGCGTGAACCAGTTCCGGCTGCCGCATTTCATGATGCCCCGCTGGTGGAGCCTGCTGAAGACGGAACTGCCCGAGGTGCGGCACCCGCTGGAGGCGGCCGGCGCGCTGCCCCTGAACACGCTGGCGGACCTGCCGGCCGCGCGGCGCGGCCCGCTGGGTGACGGCGACGAGCGGTTCGACACCGTGACCGCCCGCCGGCCGGTGCTCGAAGCCGCCCTGTCCGCGGCGGCCGAGACCGCCGGGGTGACCATCCGCCGCGGTGTCACGGTGACCGGCCTGACCACCGACGGGCACGCGGGCGTGCCCCGGGTGACCGGCGTCCTCACCGAGAACGGCGCCGCGATCAGCGCGGACCTGGTGGTGGACTGCGGCGGCCGCCGGTCGGCGCTGAGCTCGTGGCTGCAGGCGGCCGGGGCGCGGCGCCCGGCGGAAGAGCGGGCCGACTGCGGCTTCGCCTACTACGCCCGGCATTTCCGCTCGCGCAGCGGGGCGCGGCCGGCGGCGCTCGGCAACCTCCTGCTGAACTACGACTCGCTGTCGGTCATCACGCTGCCCGCCGACAACGGCACCTGGAGCGTGGTCCTGACCACCAGCAGCCGGGACAAGGAGCTGCGGGCCCTGCGCGAGCCGGCCCGCTGGCACGCGGCCCTGGCCCGGTACCCGCTCGCCGCCCACTGGGCGGACGGGGAGCCGATCTCCGGCGTCGACGTGATGGCCGGCATCGAGGACCGGCACCGCCGCCTGGTGATCGACGGGCAGCCGGTCGCCACCGGCGTGGTCGCGGTCGGCGACGCGTGGGCCTGCACCAATCCGTCCCTCGGCCGGGGCGCGGCGCTCGCCCTGGTGCACGCCCGGCTGCTGCGCGACCTGCTGCGGGAGACCGATCCGGCCGACCACGACAAGTTCGCCCGGCGCTTCGGCGAGGTGACCGCCCAGGGCGCCGAGCCGCTGTACCGGGCCACGCTGTGGTACGACCGGCACCGGCTGGCCGAGATCGACGCGGACATCGCCGGCGCTCCGTACCGCCCGGATGATCAGCGCTGGCTGGTCGGCAAGGCGCTCTTCGCGGCCAGCCTCGACGATCCGGACGTGAACCGGGCGTACTCGGCGGTGGCGTCGTTCGTCGCCACCCCGGACGAGGTGCTGGCCCAGCCGGGGATCCTCGACCGGGTTCTCGCGCTCGGGATGGCCGCCCCGCAGTACCCGCTGCCCGGCCCGTCCCGCGGCGACCTGCTCAGCGCGCTTACGGCCCGGTAGAGCTGGCGCCGATCACCTGGGTGATGGCGTCGATGATGGCGTCGTCGGCGGCGCCGAGAAGACGCGCCTGGAGGACGTAGTCCAGGGCGTGCCCGGCGAGCCGCTGCCGCCGGTCGTCCTCGGCCAGCGCGGGAGGGGCGTCGTTCACGCGGGTGCCGCCGCCGCGGCGGGCGGCGACGAGCCCGCTGGCTTCCAGCTCGCGGTAGGTCCGGGCGACGGTGCCGACGGCGAGGCCGAGGTCGCCGGCCAGCTGCCGCAGCGGCGGCAGGCGCTGGCCGGGGGCGAGCGCTCCGGAGCTGATGAGCGAGGCGAGCTGGCGGCGGAGTTGCTCGTACGGCGGGATGACGTCGTCGGTGACGACGGTCAGGAACGGCAGGTTGGTCATCAGGCGGCAGACACCTGGCGCTGCGGTGCGAGCACCGCTAGCCCGCTCCACACCAGGAGGCCCGTCCAGCCGGGTACCAGCGCGAGCAGCGACCAGGCCGCGGCGGTCCACCAGGCGGGTCCGCAGGAAATGCCGTGCAGGCCGCCGGCGGTAACGAGCGACAGCCCGATCAGCGGGATGGTGACCAGCACGCCGCAGGCGCCCGTGATGGTCCGGGCCGCCCGGCGGCGGAGCCGGTCATCGGCGGCCGCCAGGGTGGCCGGGTCGCCCGGTCGCGGACGGCGGACCACCTGACGCAGGGCGATGACGGCAGCCGTCAGGCCCGCCAGGACCACGACGGCCAGCGGGATGCTGTAGAACGACCCCGCCCAGGGCCCGGCGCTCTGCGTCACCGCCGCGCTGCACTGGCGGACCAGGACGCGGCCGCCGCCCAGGCTGTCATCCGTGCCCGTCGCGGTCGTGATCATCAGCAGCGCACCCATCGCCACCGCCGCCACCGCGACAGACCAGGCCAGGCCCGGGGGAAGGTAATCACTCACCCGCCGGACGGCAATGGCCGCCCGCCGGGTCCGGCCGGATGGCGCCCGGACACTCAGCTCGCCCGCCAGGACACCAGCGAGGACGAATACCCCGAAGAGCGGTGCGGCCAGCAGCAGGCCGCGGCCGAGCGCCCCGGAGAGCGCGGCCAGCCCGGCCGCTAGTACGCCAGCGGCAGTTCCGGACCAGCGCCAGATCGCCGCCTGCCTCCTGAACGCAGCTGGGACCTCTGCCTCGCTCACCCGAGCCTCCTTGTATCAACCCATTGACACAAGTCTCGCGGAGACGCGGTCTTGTGTCAATCAGGTGATACAAATCGGCGGTTGGGCCGGTCAGGTCAGTGCGTCGCCGGCCGGTGGCCGTTCGGTCCGCCGGCGGATGTGCAGGCGAGGGCTTCTTCCAGGCTGGGGGCGTTGGGGATGACGCGGTCGACGCCGGTGATCGTGAAGATGCGCACGGCCGCCGGGTTGGGAATGACCAGCCGCAGTTCGCCGCCGCCGGACTGGGCCCGCTGGTGCACGGCCAGCAGGGTGTGAATCCCGGCGGAATCACAGAACCGGGTCTTGGTCATGTCGAGCACGAGCGTCCCGTGACCGTCCGCGGCTGCCTTCTCGAGGTCCGACCGCACGCCCTGAGCGTTCGTGACGTCGATCTCCTCCGGAGCCACCACGACTGGCATCCCATTGACCACCTCGTGGGTGGACTGGCCATCAAGCATCTGCGCCACCTCCATCCAGGCCACCGGTGCGATGTCCCTACCAGGATCGGGCGTTGCCGCAGACATGTCAATAAAAGCACGAGAAAAATCTCATGCTTAAAATCACGTCCATACCCTACAATGCGGAAGTATGAGTGACCGTGAACAGGGCAGCGGCAGCTGGACGCTGCTGACCGGGCACGGGCACGTGCTCGTGGAGATCAGCCGCCACCCGGACGCCCGGATCCGGGACATCAGCGTGGCCGCCGGGCTGACCGAGCGCACCGTCCAGGCCATCGTCGCCGACCTGGAGGCGGCCGGCTACCTCACCCGCCGCCGGTCCGGGCGACGCACCCGGTACACCGTGAACCGGGACAGCCTGTTCCGGCACCCATCTCAGGAAGGGCTCCGGATCGGCCCGTTCCTCGCCCTGCTGGCCGAGGCGGGGGAGAAAGACTCCCGCAGCTGATCAGGACGCCGGGAGACGCTTGCGCAGCAGGCAGAACTCGTTGCCTTCGGGATCGGCCAGGACATGCCAGGGCTCGTCACCGGTCTGGCCGACGTCGGCCGGCCTGGCTCCGGCCGCGAGCAGCCGGTCGAGTTCGGCGTCCTGGTCACGGTCGGTGGGGTTGACGTCGATGTGCAGGCGGAGCTGGCTGGTCTTCGGGGTGGAGTTGGGACTCAGGACGATCGTCGGCTGCAGTCCGCCGAAGCCGGTTCCCGGCGGCCCGATCTCGATGCTGCCGTCGATCCGCTCCAGCTCGACGTAGCCGAGCACCTCGCACCAGAAGGCGGCCAGCCGCTCAGGATCGCGGGCTTCGATGACCAGTTCGCTGATTCGGGATGCCATGTCCACACCGTATCTAGCCACCCGTGGCGGGAGTGCCGCCGACTGTGGCGCCTGCAGGCCGAATACTCCCGGTGAACCCGGAAAGGAGGGGCCTCTACCAGCGGAAAGGACAAGGACATGGCACTAGGATTCCGACGCGGGGCCGCCGCGGGCGCGGCCGGCACGACCGCGCTGAACGCGACGACCTACCTGGATATGGCGGTGCGGGGCCCGGGGGAGCAGTTCGGCCCCGCAGGAGCTCGTCCAAGCCGTCGCCGACCGCGCCGACGTCGACATCCCTGGTCACGGTGACGAGAAGGACAACCGCCTCGCCGGGCTGGGCCCGCTGGCCGGAACCGGGGTGGGCGTTGTCGTCGGGGCCGGCGCCGCTACAGTGCTCGGCGCCCTGCGCAAGCGCGGAGTGAGGCTGCCGGCGCCGATCCCGGTTCTGCTGATCGGGGCGGTCGCAATGGCACTGTCCGATGTGCCGCTGAAGGTCTTCGGGATCAGCGATCCGGCCGACTGGGAGAGGCCGGACTGGGCTGCCGACGCCATCCCGCATCTGCTCTACGGGCTGGTCACCTACGCCACTATCCGGGCCACGGAGGAGCGGTGACCGAGCTGCTGCGTTCGGCCCTGGCGGGGGCGGCCACCGGCTGCCGCGCGTTCACCGGCGTGGCCGCTCTCACCCTGGCTACGCCATCCAAGCCGCCCGGCCAGCCGGACCAGCTGCTGAGCAAGCGCTGGGTGAAGAGTCCGGCGGCGGCGCTCGCCGTCCAGGAGCTGGCCCTGGACAAGCTGCCACAAGCGCCCAGCCGGCCTGGAAGACATCGTCGCCGCGGGCCTGGCCGGGCTAAGCCTGTGTACGTAGCCAGGCATGATTCCGATGCCTATCAGGAACTCAATCCGGGTTTGGGGGTGCTGACCGCACGAACGACCCGTAGCCCGGTATGACCTCGACCTCTGGCATGCGTCTCAGTACAGCGGCCACCGTGCCCCTGGATACGTCCAACTCTTGGGCTAGGTCATCCATCGGCGGCAACTGACTACCCACTGTGTACGTTCCGTCCGCGATCCGCTCACGCAAGACACGCTCAACTCTCGTTGAGGGAAGTTCCGGCAGCTTGGCGGGCACATGATCATGATTTCACGGTCACTCCATCGCTTACGGAGAGTACATCGTGTCCATTAAGTACATCGCGTATAACAAGTACATACACTGGTCTGTGTGGAGACTTGGGACGAGGTACAGCTACGAGGTTTGCAGGGCACGTACCCCAACTGGGATATCTGGATCGTGCTTATCTACCTGCCTAGGCGCACGGCGTGGTGCGCCCGGCCGAAGGGCGAGCCGGTGGCGACCATCAACGTGGAATCACCGGAAGAGATGATCAAGGCGATAGCAGAAGCTGAGTCGTCGAGTTAGCCCAGCTCAGGACCTTCCCTGGCGGCGGCCCGAGGGTACACCTGGGTACTGTTCCCCTATGGCCGTTGACCAGGAGCTGGTGGATGCCGCGATCGAGCTGGTGCGCACCCGTCTGCCGGGGCGGGACTGGGCCGGCGCCGCGGCGCTGCGTCTCGACGACGGGGTGATCCTCACCAGCACCGCCCCCGAAGCGCCGAACGGCGCCGTAGCCCTGTGCCATGAGACCGGCGCGATCTGCGAGGCGTTCAAGCGGGGGCGGCGGGTGGTGGCGTCGGTGTGCGTGACCGCCGCCGACGAGGATCGCGGGTACTGGGTGCTGGCCCCGTGCGGGGTCTGCCAGGAGCGGCTCTTCGCCTACGGTCCTGACGTCGAGGTCGGGGTGCCCGAACCGGCCGACCCGTGCCGCTGGCGCACGCTGCGGCTGCGCGACGTCCAGCCGCACTGGTTCGCGCGGGTCTTCCCCGACGACGTCTGGCCCTTCGAGCCCGAGGGCTGACGCCGCAGGTTTCCTTCCCGGTTGCGGGGGCAGCGTCCGAGTTTCCTGTCGGGCGGTGTATGGAGGCATGCATGAAGGTTCGGACGGTACTGGCCGGGGGAGCCGCGCTCGCGGTCGCGTCGGCCCTGGCCAGGAACCAGGAGCGGGACGACATCGGCGGCGAGGTGGCCATCGTCACCGGCGCGTCCCGCGGGCTCGGCCTGCTGCTGGCCCGCGAGCTCGCCCGGCACGGCTGCCCGCTGGTCATCTGCGCCCGCGACGCCGACAAACTCGAGCGCGCCGCCGACGGGCTGCGCGCCGAGGGGGCCGAGGTCACCGCGGTGGCCGGCGACGTGAGCGACGCGACCGTCCCGGACCGGCTGATAAAAGCAGCGACCGAACGATACGGCCGCGTCGACATCGTGATCAGCAACGCCGGGGTCATCCAGGTCGGCCCGGTGGCCGACGCGCAGGTCGCGCACTACGAGACCGCGCTCGGCACGATGGCGCTCGCCCCGATCCGGCTGGCCCTGGCCGCGCTGCCGGTCATGCGCCGCCAGCAGCACGGCCGGATCGTGACGATCGCCTCCATCGGCGGCAAGCTGAGCGTCCCGCACCTGCTGCCCTACAGCACGGCCAAGTTCGCCGCCGTCGGCTTCTCCGAGGGCCTGCGGGCCGAGCTCGGCCGCGGCCCGGTGACGGTCACCACGGTGGTCCCGGGGCTGATGCGGACCGGCTCCCACCTGCAGGCCCGCTTCACCGGCCGGGCGGAGGAGGAATTCACCTGGTTCTCGCTCGGCGCCAGCCTGCCGGTGATCTCCATGGACGCCGAGCGCGCCGCCCGCCAGATCGTCGAGGCGGTCCGCGGCCGCCAGGCCGAGATCATCCTGACCCCGGCCGGCCAGGTGGTATCCCGCCTGACCCAGCTGGCTCCCGGCCTGACCAGTGACGTCCTGCATTTCGTGCAGCGGCTGGCTCTGCCGCGCCCGGCCGGGAACCGCCCGGACGATGACGAGGGCACCCCTGGACACCAGCTGGACCCGGCCATGAGCCGCAAGGCGTTCGACCGCCTGACCGTCCTGGGCCGGGCGGCGGCCACCCGGTTCAACGAACGCCGCGCGGCTAGCCGGACCTGATGCGGCGCGCCCGATTAGGCGCGACAACGGCGGGTAGTGCGACGGCGGGCTGACCGCGTCAGGTCCATGGCCTGGGGTGATCTGAAATATGCGACAGCACGGAAGGACGGATTTACGTGGCACCGACGGTTGCTGACTACCTGCTAGAACGACTTCGCGCATGGGACGTTCGGCATGTCTTTGCTTATGCCGGTGACGGGATCAACGGGATCCTGGCCGCATGGGGGCGGGCGGAGAACAAGCCGCAGTTCATCCAGGCCCGGCACGAGGAGATGGCCGCCTTCGAGGCCGTCGGCTACGCCAAGTTCACCGGCCAGGTCGGCGTGTGCATGGCGACGTCCGGGCCGGGCGCCATCCACCTGCTCAACGGCCTGTACGACGCCAAGCTCGACCACGTGCCGGTGGTGGCGATCGTCGGCCAGACCAACCGCAGCGCCATGGGCGGCTCCTACCAGCAGGAAGTCGACCTGCTGTCCCTGTTCAAGGACGTCGCCAGCGACTACGTGCAGATGGTGACGGTGCCCGAGCAGCTGCCCAACGTGCTCGACCGGGCCATCCGCGTCGCCATGGCCGAACGCGCGCCGACCGCCCTCATCATCCCGGCCGACGTGCAGGAGCTCGAGTACTCCGCGCCGACGCACGCG
>JAICWX010000102.1 GCA_025934635.1 Streptosporangiaceae bacterium
CCAGGCGTCCTTGACGTAGTAGGTCTCGTCGAAGATCAGGGCCCGCGGTACCCGCAGCCGGTTGAACCGCAGGAACGTGCCGAACGCCGTGACGAGCAGCGGCCCCAGCCATCCCCACGGCCGGTCATCGGGCAGCGGGGAAACCAGCCGGGCACGCAGCACCGCGAGCCGGCTGGCTTCGTCGGTGGCGGGCGCGGCGGGCATGTCAGCCTCGGTTGCCGTCATCGGCCACATGCTACTGGTGACCGTAAAATCACGGTAGCCGGAGATGCGATGCCGGCCCGACCGCGGAGGACGCTATTACCGAGAACTGGCCCGACAGCGACGACGCGCCGGGCGAAGGCCGGGACGAGGAACCGGACGAAGGGCCGGATGACGAGCTGCCCCGGAACGGCGCGGACGGCGGCGTGCTGATCCTGGCCGCGGTTCCCATCGGCCGGGCCGAGGACGCGTCGGCGCGGCTGGTGGCCGAGCTCGCCCGGGCCAGCGTGATCGCGGCCGAGGACACCCGCCGGGTGCGCTGGCTGGCGTCGAGCCTGAACATCGAGCTCAGGGCGCGCGTGATCTCCTACTACGACGCGGTCGAGGCGCGCCGCACGGCCGAGCTGCTGGACGTGCTCCGAGGCGGCCAGGACGTCCTGCTGGTCACCGACGCGGGTACCCCGGGCATCAGCGATCCCGGCTACCGGCTCGTCACGGCCGCCGCCGAGGCCGGCCTGCGGGTGACCGCGCTGCCGGGCCCGTCGGCGGTGACCACCGCGCTGGCCGTCTCCGGGCTGCCCACCGACCGGTTCAGCTTCGAGGGGTTCCCGCCGCGCGGCCCCGGCCAGCGGGCCCGGCGGTTCGCCGAGCTGGCCGAGGACCGCCGGACCCAGGTCTTCTTCGAGTCCGGCCGCAGGCTGGCGTCGACGCTGGCCGAGCTGGCGGTCTCGCACGGCGCGGACCGGCCCGCCGTGGTGTGCCGGGAGCTGACCAAGACCCACGAGGAGATCAGGCGCGGCCCGCTGGCCGAGCTGGCCGCGTGGGCGGCCCTGGTCAGCGAGGCGGACCCGCGGGAGACGGCAGGCAAGGGAACCGGGCGCAAGGGGGCCGGCCGCAAGAAGCCGTCAGGTGCCGTCCGAGGCGAGATCACCCTGGTCGTGGCCGGCGCCGCGCGCGCCAGCCGGCGCCCGGTCCGCGAGCGGGAAGACCTCGGCATCCTCGGCGTTCCCGGCGGGCCCGTCCTGCCGCCGCTTCCGTCCCGCTAGGCGGGCCCGCAGCCGGCCGGCCAGGTCACCGCCCGCCGTGCCGGGACTGAACGCCAGGGCCGCCGCGAGGCAGGCGAACGGCACCGCCACCAGCACGTACCGGTAGTCGAACTCGGCCGTGGCGGCGGGGATCACGACCAGCGCGAGCGAGATCGTCCACGGCAGCAGGGCCTCCCCGCCGAACCGGCGCCAGGCCAGCACCATGCCGCCCAGGCCGGCCAGCAGGATGAGCCCGTACACGCTCCCGGGCAGCCAGACGTACCGCTGGTAGCCCCGGATGACGTTCGCGAACGGCGCCACCACGTGGGTGAGCGGGTCACCGTGGACGTACGCCTCCGCGTAGGAGTCGTAAGGTCCGAGGGTCTTGGCCGTGTCCCAGGCGGGGATGGGCAGCGAGCGATAGCCGAACAGGTACTCGTCATACGTCGCGGCCTGCGGGAAGACCGACCGCTTCCAGGTGAACACCATCGCGGTGTCGTCGAAGACGGCCTTGGCGTAGGCCAGCGGCTGGGACTTGATGGCCTCGATGGCGAACTTCTCCGCCAGCTGGTTGGGCCCCGGGGAGAACTTGGTCGACGGCATCCGGGTCAGCGGGGACTCCGCGGTCCAGATGTACGCCTGCGCGATCGGCCGCTTGGCCGGCGGCACGGTGGTGCACAGGAACAGCTCGCTCGGCGGCAGCTTCATCTTGGCGCAGTCGGCGAACGTCATCGTCCGCGAGTACAGGAACACGCCGGTGCTGTCGGTCATCGCGAACTGGCCGTGCTGGATCTCGAACGCCCCGGCGTAGGCCACCACCGGGAGCAGGCACACCACGATGGCGGCGGCGACCCGCTTCCAGCTGACCCTCCTGATGATCATGTAAACGGCGAACACGGCCAGCAGCGGCAGGGCGACCGAGCGCAGCAGGTCATCGATGCCGAGCAGCAGGCCGATGACCACGCACCGCCGCATCGACGGCTGCGGGTCCCACAGCAGCAGCGTGACGGCCAGCATGAGCACGAACAGGAACGGGATGTCGGACAGGATCAGGTGCTCGAGCTGAATCCCGAACCCGTCATAGAGCACGGGCACGGTGGCCAGCGTGGCCAGCCAGGCGGGGGCGCGGAACCGGTGCCGGGCCAGCGCGTAGATCATGACCGCGGTCGCCAGCGCCATCAGATGTTGCAGAATCGTTATGATGGCGTAGGTGTGAAACACCTGGAAGAGCTTCAGCCAGAGCGAGTACCCGGAGACCCTGGTGGGGTCGAGGTTCAAGGTGACCGTGTTCTGCACGTACTGGAACGAGTCGTTGAACCAGGCCTGCCACCGGTAGCCGAGCTCGGCGTCGACCCGGAGCAGGACGGCGGGGGTGAGCACGATGATGAACAGGCGGTGCCCCGTCCACGCCCGCGCGGCCAGCGACCGGAGGCCGCCCCGGCTGGGCTTCACCCGGCCCATCAGCGGGCGGATTGACCAGGCTCGCCGTCCCGATGGCTCACGCGACGGGGCCGCAGGCATTACCCTCAAGCCGTACCCTCCTGTGCTGGGTTGATGAACCCCGACGATGATCACGCGGCCGGTTCGGTGCGTTCGTCCCTCGCCTACGGTAATACGCTGCGCGACCAGGACAGGGCCATGCGACCAGATCCGCTGACGCTATTCAAAGGAGACCAAACGTGGAGCTGACCGTGGTCATGCCCTGCCTCAACGAGGCAGAGACCGTGGCGACGTGCGTCCGCAAGGCTATGGGATTCCTCGCCGAAAGCGGTATTGACGGCGAGGTCCTGGTAGCCGATAACGGCAGCACGGACGGCAGCCAGCAGCTGGCCGAAGAGGCGGGCGCCCGGGTGGTCCCCATCAGCGACAAGGGTTACGGCAACGCACTGATGGGCGGCATCATCGCCGCCAACGGCACGTACGTCATCATGGGCGACGCCGACGACTCCTATGATTTCACCAACCTGATGCCCTTTGTTAACGAGCTGCGCAAGGGCGCGGACCTGGTGATGGGCAACCGGTTCAAGGGCGGGATCGCGCCGGGCGCGATGCCGCCGCTGCACCGGTACCTCGGCAACCCGGTGCTCAGCTTCATCGGCCGCACGTTCTTCGGCAGCAAGATCGGCGACTTCCACTGCGGCCTGCGCGGGTTCAAGCGGGACAGCGTGATGGCGCTCAACCTGCAGGCGACCGGGATGGAGTTCGCCAGCGAGCTGGTGGTCAAGGCCGCGCTGTACGGCCAGCGGGTGACCGAGGTGCCGACCACGCTGGCCAAGGACGGCCGGAGCCGGCCGCCGCACCTGCACACCTGGCGGGACGGCTGGCGCCACCTGCGGTTCCTGCTGCTGTTCAGCCCGCGCTGGCTGTTCTTCCTGCCCGGCCTGGCGGTGCTCATCGCGGGCCTGATCATCGGCGCCATCGTCGCGCCGCACCCGTTCAGCATCGGCAGCGTGACCTTCGACGTCGACACCCTGGTGGCGGCCTCGGCGATGGTCGTGATCGGCTTCCAGGCCGTGCTGTTCTGGCTGTTCACCCAGGTGTACGCCGGGTCGGAGGGCTTCCTGCCCGAGGAGCCGAAGGTCCAGCGGGTGCTGGAGAAGCTCAGCCTGGAACGCGGGCTGGTGCTGGGCGGCCTCATCGGCCTGGCCGGGCTGGCCGGGCTGATCTTCTCGCTGCTCTACTGGAACGGCATGAAGTTCAGCCACCTGAACTACGAGCACGCGCTGCGCCTGATGATCCCGTCGGTCACCGCGCTCATCGTGAGCTTCCAGATCGTCCTGGGCACGTTCTTCCTGTCCATCCTGGGCATCAAGCACACCCGCCACCCGGTGACCGCGCCGCCCGCCCCGGTGCCCGGCGACGGCGAGCCGAACACCGTCAAGCAGTCCGCGGCTGCCCCTAGGCTTTAGCCCATGCGTACCATCCTGTCGGCTCCGGCCTGGCCTTATGCGAACGGCCCTCGTCACATCGGGCATGTCTCCGGTTTCGGGCTGCCCTGCGACATGTTCAGCCGGTACCAGCGGATGGCGGGCAACCGGGTGCTGATGGTGAGCGGCACCGACGAGCACGGCACCCCGATCCAGGTCCAGGCCGACGCCGAGGGCGTCACCGCGCGGGAACTGGCCGACCGCTACAACCGGGTCATCGTCAACGACCTGACCAGCCTGGGCATGACCTACGACCTGTTCACCCGGACGACCACGCAGAACCACTACGCGGTCACCCAGGAGATCTTCACCGGGCTGCTGAAGAACGGCTACATCTTCCCCAAGACCACGCTGGGCGCGATCTCGCCGTCCACCGGCCGGACGCTGCCCGACCGCTACATCGAGGGCACTTGCCCCATCTGCGGCTACGACAGCGCCCGCGGCGACCAGTGCGACAACTGCGGGAACCAGCTCGACCCGGCCGACCTGATCACTCCCCGGTCCCGGATCAACGGCGAGACGCCGATCTTCACCGAGACGGAGCACTACTTCCTGGACCTGCCGGCCTTCGCCGAGGTGCTGGGCAGCTGGCTGCAGGCCAAGGCCGGCCACTGGCGGCCGAACGTGCTCAAGTTCTCCCTCAACCTCCTGGATGACCTGCAGCCGCGGGCCATCACCCGGGACCTGGACTGGGGCGTGCCCGTCCCGCTGGACGGCTGGCGGGACCGGCCGGACAAGCGGATCTACGTCTGGTTCGACGCCGTCATCGGGTACCTGTCCGCGTCGGTCGAGTGGGCCCGGCGCAGCGGTGACCCGGACGCCTGGCGTGCCTGGTGGAACGACCCGTCCGCCGAGGCGTACTACTTCATGGGCAAGGACAACATCGTCTTCCACTCCGAGATCTGGCCGGCCATGCTGCTCGGCTACGACGGGAAGGGAAACAAGGGCGGCGCCCCGGGCCCGCTCGGCCCGCTGAACCTGCCGACCGAGGTGGTCTCCAGCGAGTACCTGACGATGGAGGGCCGCAAGTTCTCCTCCTCCCGCGCGGTGGTCATCTACGTCAAGGACTTCCTCGAGCGCTACGACGTGGACGCGCTGCGGTACTACGTGGCCGCGGCCGGCCCGGAGACCCAGGACACCGACTTCACCTGGAGCGAGTTCGTCCGCCGCAACAACGACGAGCTGGTCGCGACCTGGGGAAACCTGGTGAACCGGGCGGTCTCGTTCGCGGCCAAGAACATCGGGTCGATCCCGGCGGCGGGCCAGCTGACCGACCTCGACCAGGACCTGCTGGCCCGGTCCCGGCAGGCCTTCGGCCCGGTCGGGGAGCACCTGGGCGCGTCCCGGTTCAAGTTCGCGATCAACGAGGCGATGCGGACGGTGGGCGAGGCCAACAAGTACTTCTCCGAGCAGGCGCCGTGGAAGCTGCGCGAATCCGACCCGGACCGGATGCGCACCGTGCTGCACGTCGCCCTGCAGCTGGTCGACGACGCCAAGACGATGCTCACCCCGTTCCTGCCGCGCTCGTCCCAGCAGGTCCACGAGCTGCTGGGCGGCACCGGCACCTGGTCGGACAGGCCGCGCGTCGAGGAGGTCGACGAGGAAGGCGGCCCGTCCTACCCGGTGATCACCGGGACCTACGACGGCGCGGCCCGCTGGGCCTCGGTGCCGCTGACGGCCGGCACGCCCCTGGCGGCCCCGAAGCCGCTGTTCACCAAGCTGGACCCGTCAGTGGTGGACGAGGAACTTGCCCGGCTAGGCGACGGATGAGCTCGTTCAGGCCGAACGGGGCATGGTGACCGCCCCGGTTCAGCCTGCTCCGCTGCCCCGGCCGGCGCTGGACAGCCATACCCACCTGGACATGATCACCAGGGGGGCCTGGGGGGATGGCTCCCCCCAGAAGCGGGGGGCTCCGGGGGGTCGTCCCCCCGGGATAGCACAGGTGGTGGCCGCAGCGCGGGCCGCGGGGATCGCGCGGATGATCACGGTCGGCACCGACCTGGAGACCTCGCGCTGGTCGGCGCGGTGCGCTGCGGAACATGACGCGGTCTACGCCGCCGTCGCCATCCACCCGAACGAGACCCAGGCGGTCTCGGCCGAGGTCGGCGCGGGCGCCCCGGCCCCGGACAGCCCCGCCGCGGCCGCGGTGCTGGCCGGGATCGAGGCGCTGGCGGGTACGCCGCGTGTCGTCGCTGTGGGCGAGACCGGGCTGGACTACTACCGCCACCACGCCGACCCGGATGTGCAGCGCTGGTGGTACCGCGAGCACATCAAGATCGCCAAGCGGACCGGCAAGGCACTGATGATCCACGACCGGGAGGCGCACGCCGACGTGCTGCGCATCCTGGCCGCCGACGGCCCGCCCGACCGGGTGGTGTTCCACTGCTTCTCCGGCGACGTCGCGATGGCCAAGCAGTGCGCCGAGGCGGGCTACGTGATGTCGTTCGCCGGCAACGTGACGTTCGCCAAGGCCCAGCCGCTCCGGGACGCCGCCGCGGCCGCCCCGCCCGAGCTCATCCTGGCCGAGACGGACGCGCCGTACCTCACCCCGGTGCCGAACCGCGGCAAGCCCAACGAGCCCGCCCTGACCGCCGACACCCTGCGCTGCCTGGCCGAGGTCAAGGGCATGGACCTGGCCGCCCTGTGCGACGCGGTAACCGCCACCGCCGCCCGCACCTTCGGCCCCTGGTAACCCGTTGCCCGCCCCATCCGTCACCCCGCGCGGCCGTCGTCAGCGACATCGATGCTCCATCGATGTCGTAATAGCGGCATTGATGCTCCATCGATGTCGTTATTGCCGGAACCCAGAAGGGTCCAGAGGGCGGGCGGCGTGGTGACGGCGGGGCCGAAGGTGCGGTTGCTTACTCCTGGGGATGTCAGGGAGCTGGCCGGGCGGCTGGGAGTGCGGCCGTCCAAGCGGCTCGGGCAGAACTTCGTGATCGAGGCCGGGACGGTGCGCCGGATCGCCACCCTGGCCGGGTTGCAGCCCGATGACGTCGTGCTCGAGGTGGGACCGGGGCTCGGCTCGCTCACGCTGGCCCTGCTCGAGGCGCTGCCTGCCCCTACCGGGACGGCCGCGCCGGCTTCGCCGGACGCGGCGGGTCCGGGCGGGCAGGTGGTGGCGGTCGAGATCGATCCGGTGCTGGCCGCCGAGCTGCCTGCGACGGTCGCCGCGCGCGCGCCGGACCTGGCTGGACGCCTGACCGTGGTCACCGCGGACGCGCTGCGCATCTCCGGGGCCGACCTGCCCGCGGCGCCGACGGCGCTGGTGGCGAACCTGCCGTACAACGTGGCGGTGCCAGTGGTACTGCACCTGCTGGCCGTCCTGCCGTCGCTGCGGCGGGGGCTGGTGATGGTCCAGGCCGAGGTGGCGGACCGGATGTGCGCCGGCCCCGGCTCGCGGGTGTACGGCGCGCCGTCGGCCAAGCTGGCCTGGTACGCGGCCGCGCGCCCGGCCGGCCCGGTGCCGCGCAGCGTGTTCTGGCCGGTGCCGAACGTGGACTCCCGGCTGGTCGCCTTCACCCGGCGCGACCCGCCGGACAGCCCGGCCGCGCGGGCGGACGTCTTCGCGGTCATCGACGCGGCGTTCCGGCAGCGGCGCAAGACGCTGCGGGCCGCGCTGGCCGGCTGGGCGGGCACGGCGGCGGCGGCCGAGCGGCGGCTGCGGGCGGCCGGGCTCGACCCGGGCGCGCGGGGGGAAGCGCTCGATGTCGGCGAGTTTGCCCGGCTGGCGGCGGCGCAGCGGTCAGAACCGCGTACGATTTGACCATCGTGACCGGGCTTACCGTGCGGGTTCCCGCCAAACTCAATCTCCAGCTCGCGGTGGGGCCACCGCGACCTGACGGCTACCACGACCTGGTGACGGTCTTCCACGCCGTCTCGCTGTTCGACGAGATCACCGCCGAGGCGGCCGGGCAGGACGGGGTCTCGGTCAGCGGCGAGGGCGCCGACCGGGTCCCGGATAACCGGGACAACCTGGCCCTGCGGGCCGTGGCCGCGCTGCGCGCGGCGGTCGCCCCGCGGTCGGCCGGGGGCGTGCACATCACCATCGCCAAGCGGATCCCGGTCGCGGCCGGGCTGGCCGGCGGCAGCGCCGACGCGGCCGCCGCCCTGGTCGCCTGCAACGAGCTGTGGGACACCGGGATCGGCCAGCCGCAGCTGGTCGAGATCGCGGCCCGGGTGGGCAGCGACGTGGCCTTCGCGCTGCTCGGCGGGACCGCGGTGGGCCGCGGGCGGGGCGAGCGGCTGACGCCGGCCCTGGCCCCGGCGACGCCCTACCACTGGGTGCTGGCCTTCGCCGACGGCCAGCTGTCCACGCCCGAGGTGTACGCGGCGCTGGACCGGCTGCGGGCCGCCGAGAGCGAGGGACCGGCCGGGAACACCGAACCCCCGGGACCGTCCCTGGACGCGACGCTCATGTCGGCGCTGCGCTCGGGCGACGCCCGGCAGCTCGGCCGCGCGCTCAGCAACGACCTGCAGCCGGCCGCGCTCTCGCTGTACCCCGCGCTGCGCAAGACCCTGGCCGCGGGGCTCGAGCTGGGCGCGTTCGGTGCCCTGGTGTCGGGTTCCGGGCCGACCTGCATGTTCCTCGCCGCCAGCGCTGACCGGGCGCTTGACCTGGCCGCGTCCCTGTCCGGCGCGGGCGTGTGCCGGACGGTGGCCCGGGCCACCGGGCCGGTGCCCGGCGCGACCGTCGTCCCCGCGGTCAGGTGACCGGGCCGCCGTGAACCTGATCAGCCTGGAGAAGGCGGCCAAGGCCTACGCGCATCGCACGCTGCTCGACGGCGTCTCGCTCGGCGTGTCGGCCGGAGAGCGGATCGGGGTCGTCGGCCGCAACGGGGCGGGAAAGTCCACGCTGCTGGGGCTGCTGGCCGGGCGGATCACCCCCGATACCGGGCGGGTGGCCATGATGGCCGGGCTGCGGATCGGGTACCTCGCGCAAAGCGACCAGCTGACCGGGACGGTCGGCGAGGTCGTGTTCGGCCCGCAGGGGGGCACGTCGCCCACCCCCTGGGAGGCCGATCCCCAGGCGCGCGCGATCATGACCGAGCTGCTGCCCGGGATCGGCACCGACGTCGCGGCCGCCGGGCTGTCCGGCGGCGAGCGGCGCCGGGTCGCGCTCGCCTCGCTGCTGGCGGCCGAGCGCGACGTCCTGCTGCTCGACGAGCCCACCAACCACCTCGACATCGAGGCGATCAACTGGCTCGGCCGCCATCTGCGGGATCGCGGCAGCGCGGTGGTGGTGGTCAGCCACGACCGCTGGCTGCTCGACTACGTCTGCGAGCGGACCTGGGAGGTCGACCGGGGGCAGGTGCACTCCGCCGAGGGCGGTTACTCGGCCTACGTGCTGGCCGAGGCCGAACGTGAGCGCAGCGAGGAAGTCGCCGAACGGCGCCGCCGCAACCTGGCCCGCAAGGAGCTGGCCTGGCTGCAGCGCGGGGCCAAGGCCCGGACGACCAAGGCGAAGTTCCGGGTCGAGGCGGCCACCGCGCTGATCGCGGCGGAGCCGCCCGCCCGGGACACCGTCGAGCTGACCCGGATGGCCACCGCCCGGCTGGGCAAGACCGTGATCGAGCTGGAAGACGTCTCCGCCTCGGTCGGCCAGCGCACCCTGCTGGACCGGGTGACCTGGCGCCTCGCGCCCGGGGACCGGGTCGGGATGGTGGGCGTCAACGGCAGCGGCAAGACGTCGCTGCTGCGCGTGCTGGCGGACGAGCTGCCGCCGGGCGGGGGCGAGCCGGGCGGACCGGGCCTGCACACGGGCGGGACGGTCATCAGGGGCAAGACCGTGCGGCTGGCCCACCTGTCCCAGGAACTCGCCGAGCTCGACCCGGATCAGCGGGTCCGCGAGGCGGTGGAGGAGATACGGCTGCGGATCCAGGTCGGCGACCGGGAGCTGTCCGCCGGGCAGCTGCTGGAGCGGCTCGGCTTCGCCGCCGAACGGCAGTGGACCCGCATCGGCGACCTGTCCGGCGGCGAGCGGCGCCGGGTCCAGATGCTCCGGCTGCTGATGGCCGAACCCAACGTGCTGCTGCTCGACGAGCCGACCAACGACCTGGACATCGAGACGCTGACCGAGCTCGAGGACCTGCTCGACGGGTGGCCCGGCACGCTGGTCGTGGTCAGCCACGACCGGTACTTCCTGGAACGGGTGACCGAGCACGTGGTGGCGCTGCTCGGCGACGGCCAGCTCTCCTTCCTGGCCGGCGGGGTCGACGAGTACCTGGACCGCGTCCGGGCCGCCCGGGCCGGGGGTCCGCGCTCCGTTGCGCCGCGCGGCCCGGCAGGCGGCAGCCCGGTCCCGGCGGCAGCGCCGGACGGGCCGCCCCGGCTTTCGGCCGCCGCGGAGCGGACCGCCCGTAAGGAACTCCAGCGCCTGGAGCGCCAGGTCGACCGCGCGAGTGCCCGCGAGGCCGAGCTCGCCGACCAGCTCGCCGCCCACGCCAGCGACTACGAGAAGCTGACCTCGCTGGGCGCCGAGCTCAAGGCCGCCCAGGCGGAAAAGGCCGACCTCGAAGAACGCTGGCTCGCCGTCGCCGCCGACCTGGAGGCCTGACCCTCGCGAGCCAAAGGGCGCCGCCGGCGACTGGACTGACGAGCGAGGAGCTTGCGACGAGCGAGGAGGGAAGGAGCCGGCTAAAAGGCGCCCGGAGGCGAGCGGGGGTCATCGAAAGGAGCGAGCAGGATCCGCATCAGGTCGGCGAGGTCCTGGCGCTCGCCGTCACCCAGTGCCGCCAGCAGCGCCCGCTCGCGGCGCAGCAGCCCGTCCAGGGCTGCGTCCACCTGACCGCGGCCGGCCGCGGTCAGCGTGACCAGCACTCCGCGCTTGTCCCGGGGATCGGGTTCCCGGCGGACCAGGTTCGCGGCGGCCAGCCGGTCGATCCGGTTCGTCATGGTGCCGGAGGTGACCAGGGTGGCGCGGAGCAGGGCGCCCGGCGTGAGCTGGAACGGCGGACCCTGCCGGCGCAGCGCCGACAGCACGTCGAACTGCCACGATTCGAGCCCGTGCTCGGTGAACGCGTCGCGCCGCGCGATGTCCAGGTGCCGGGCCAGCCGGGAGATCCGGCTGAGCACCTGCATCGGCTCGACGTCCAGGTCGGGCCGCTGCGCCCGCCACGCGGCGACCAGGTCGTCTACCTCGTCGCGGAGCGGTGGCCCGCCAAGGGGCTCGGCGGGGATATCGCCGTCGGAGTCCGTCCGTGCTGCCGCCTCGGTGCCGGGTCCGGCGCGCTGGCCCATTACTAGAGGGTATCTCTTGACGTCAAGACTCGCTCTGCGGTACAAGGGGATCAGATTCTCACGTGTCTCTCGGTATTAGAGAAGGATTAACCCACCATGTGGGACGCGGCCCTGTATCTGCGGTTTGGAGGCGAGCGCGCCAGACCGTTCTTCGACCTGCTCGCCAGGGTCGGAGCCGAGCTTCCCGGATACGTGGTCGACATGGGCTGCGGCCCCGGCAACCTGACCGCCCTGCTGGCCGAGCGCTGGCCGGCGGCCACCGTCTGCGGCGTGGACAGCTCGCCCGAGATGATCGAGGCGGCCCGCGCGCTGGTGGCGGAGAGCCCCCAGCTGAAAGCGGGGAATGCCGCGCGGCTCCCGGCGCCGTCCGGTTCCGGGCCGGTCGCGACGAACCACGCACCCGGGTTGTCGTTCATGCTCGACGACGTCCGGTTCTGGAAGCCGCAGAGCCTGCCCGACGTGATCATCTCCAACGCGGTGCTTCAGTGGGTGCCCGGCCATCGCGAGCTGCTGGTCCGCTGGGCGGATCAGCTGGCGCGCGGCGGCTGGATGGCCTTCCAGGTCCCGGGGAACTTCGACCAGCCATCGCACGCGATCATGCGTGAGATGGCGGCTTCGGCCCGGTGGCGCCCGCTGCTGCGGGACGTGGAGCTGAACCGGCAGTCGGCCGACCCGGCCGACTACGCGGAGCTGCTGGCCCGGGCCGGCCTCGAGGTCGACGCCTGGGAAACGACCTACGTGCACATACTGCACGGCGAGGATCCGGTGCTCGAGTGGTACAAGGGCACCGGGCTCCGCCCGGTGCTGGCCGCGCTCGATGCGGACCAGGCCGCGGATTTCCTCGCCGAGTACGGCACGAGGATTCGCGAGGCGTATCCGCCAAGCTCGTTCGGCACCTTGTTTCCCTTCCGCCGCGTGTTCGCCGTGGCTCGCCGCCCCGGCTGAACCCCGCCTCAATCCAAGTTTTCCCATTGCCTTACTAGGGAAACTCTGGCAAGATCGCGGCATGCGCCGTAGCTTGCCTCTCCCGTCAACGCCTGTCCGTCAGTGCGTTCTCGCCGGCGCCTTCTCGCTGGGCCGTTGTGTCCAGCGATGTCTGGCCGGCTCGCCCTGACGGCACCGGCTTGTTCCATTTGGCCAGCCCAGACCTCGCCAGGCCCTGAGATCACCCGGTTTTACTGGCGTTCGCCGCCAGTCCTGTCAAGCGTGAGGAGAGACGCGAAAATGAGCACGATGATCCAGCCGATGCCACCAGCGACCGTGCGGCCTGCCCGGCTGCTCGGTGCCCGCCAGCTTGCCGACGTGGTGCGCCGCCTGGCGGCGAGCCCCGCGGACTGGCTCGGCCGGGTACGACTGAATCCGGAGGGCCGCTGGTACGAGCGGATCCACCTCGATGACAGCCACGAGGTCTGGGTGATCAGCTGGCTGCCGGGCCAGGAGACCGGGTTCCATGATCATGGCGGTTCGGCCGGCGCGTTCGCCGTCGTCTGGGGCACCTTGGTGGAGCGCCGGGTAGTCGGGGCCACCATCACCGGCCAGGTGCTGGCCAAGCCGGTGGGAGCAGGCGGGTCGCGGGCATTCGGCCCGCGCTACATCCATAACGTCGGTAACGCCAATGCCGCGTCGGTGGCGGTGAGCGTGCACGCCTACTCCCCGCCGCTGCCGGCCATGACGCGCTATGACCTCACCTCCGCCGGGCTGGTCGTGCGGGACACCGAAGGAGCGGCGGCATGGTAGCCGTCCGGCCCAGCGGGGCCCGCACGATCGACGAGATCCTGGACTCCGCGCGCGCCCGCCTGGTCCGGCTGACGCCGCGGGAAGCCTTCGCCGAAGTGGCCGCCGGGGGGATGCTCATCGACATCCGGCCCGCCTCGCAGCGCGCCCGGGAGGGCGAGATCCCCGGGTCCACCATCGTGGAGCGCAACCACCTGGAATGGCGCCTCGATCCGTGCTCGGACGCCCGGCTGCCCTGGGTCGCCGGGTACGACCACCGGGTCATCGTCTTCTGCGAGGACGGGTACACGTCCAGCCTGGCCGCGGCCGCGCTGCTGGACCTGGGCCTGTACCGGGCCACCGACATGACCGGCGGGTTCCGGGTCTGGGTGGCCGAGGGCCTGCCGTGGGCGCCCGCGGCCGCGGGCGCGGCCACGATAGCCCCGGGCGCGGCCCCCGGGCTGCAGCTGGCGGACTCAGCTCCGAGCTGACCCCTTCAGGTTCTTGCCGTTGGCGTCGAGCTGGGAGAGGCCGTTCCAGGCCAGGTCGATCAGGTTGGCCGCGACCTCTTCCAGCTTGGGCTTGCGGGCGTCGAGCCACCACTGCCCGGTGAACGCGACCATGCCCACCAGCATCTGGGCGTACAGCGGCGCGAGCTTCGGGTCGTGGCCGCGGGAGGCGAGGAAGTCGGCCAGGATGTACTCCACCTGGCCGGCGATGTCGCTCAGCAGCGTGCCGTAGGTGCCCGCCCCTGATCCGGGATTGGAGTCCCGGACCAGGATGCGGAAACCGTCGGTGTTCTCGTCGATGTAGCGGAGCAGGGCGACCGCCGCGCCCTCGAACGACTCCCGGGTGCGGGCGCCGCCGAGCTGCGTGGTCGCCATCGTCAGCAGGCGCTCGACCTCCCGGTCGACGACCACGGCGTAGAGGCCCTCTTTGCCGCCGAAGTGCTCGTACACCACCGGCTTGGACACGCCGGCCTGCGCGGCGATCTCCTCGATCGAGGTCCCCTCGAACCCCCGCTCGGCGAACAGGCGGCGCCCGATACCCAGGAGCTGCTCGCGCCGTTCCTTCCCGGTCATTCTCTTCCGGCCGGATGCATGGGGCTGCGAACTCACCGGTACATCATCGCGACTCCGCGGTCGCCGCGCCACGTCCCCGGGCGGCGAGCCGCGTCCAGGAACCGAGCTTGCGCTTCGCGGCGGCGGGCCGCTTGGCGGTGAGCCGCTCCTCGTCCGGCCAGCGCACGTCGTAGGCCCAGCCCAGCTTCTCGAACGCCCAGATAACCCGCGCGCTGGGGTCGAGCTGGCCCTTCAGGGCCCCGTGGCGGGCGCAGGTGGGATCGGCGTGGTGCAGGTTGTGCCAGGACTCGCCGAACGAGGCGATCGCCATCCAGGCCACGTTCTTGGACTTGTCCCGTACCTCGAACTCCTCGGCGCCGAAGGTATGGCAGATGGAGTTGATCGCCCAGGTGACGTGGTGCAGCAGCGCGACCCGGACCAGGCTGGCCCAGAAGAACGCGGTCAGCGCGCCGTGGATGGACATCCCCCACAGGCCGCCGATGAGGGCGGGGAGCAGCAGGGTGACCGCGACGTACCCGGGGAACCAGGCGTCGACGCTGGCGATCTTCCGGTCGGCGAGCAGGTCGGGGGAGAACTTCTCCTGCGAGGTCTTGTTGGGGTCGAACAGCCAGCCGATGTGCGCGTAGACCAGGCCCTTGGACAGCGCCTTCCAGTCCTCCCCGTACCGCCAGGGCGAGTGCGGGTCACCTTCGCGGTCGCTGTACTTGTGGTGCCTGCGGTGGTCGGAGACCCAGGTGATGACCGGCCCCTCGATGGCCAGGCTGCCGGCGATCGCCAGCGCGACCCGCAGGCCGGCCTTGGCCTTGAACGAGCCGTGGGTGAAGTACCGGTGGTAGCCGACCGTGATGCCGAGGCCGGAGACCCAGTAGAAGACCAGCGCGATCACCACGTCGTGCCAGCCCAGGCCCCAGCCCCAGAGCAGCGGGATGGCCGCGACCAGGGCCACCAGCGGAATGGCCACGAACAAGCCGACCAGGAAGCGCTGGAACTCCGAGGTCTTCTCCTCTTCGAAGTCCGGACGGGCCGGGCGGACCCGGGTTCTGGTGGCCGCCGGATCGGCGGTCAGGGGAGCCGGGTCGGTGGTGGCATCAGCCCCGTGGACGGTGTCGGGAGAAGTGGTCATCGTGCTCCTCGGAAACTAGACGAAACGGGCACGAGCGCTTGTACGCTTACGTAACCGTAGCCTACGACACCGTAGGTTAGGCAAGTCCCTGCGGATGAATTTCTGCAACTAGGACTATGAATTTCGTATACGCGGCCCCGAACTTGTCTCGTAATGCGAGACACATCAGCGGCCCGTGACCTGTTCGTTACATCTGGGTAATCATGGTGGTGCGGACCCGCGACGGGGCTACTCGCGGCGTCGGCGACTTCGGAGGCCGGGTACCGGCTCGACTACCCGGTGAGCGTGGTTACATGCGTGTTGCGGTAGCCGCCCGTTCGGCATGTATCCGCCGTCAGCCTGGTTGGCCGGAAGTGCCAGATGGCAGGGCGTCCAGTTCACGGGAACGACATCCCGTGGAACTAATGAGGAAAGGTTCGCACCACTAAGGGTAAAATCGAAAATAGTTCCGGCGGCTGGACTCGAACCAGCACAAGCCAGCTTCAAAGGCTGGAGGGCTGCCAATTACCCAACGCCGGATTGCGATTACTCTGTGTTGCTGGGCGCTCCTCAGTAATCGTTACTCCACGATACCGGCTAAGTCGCTGCCCCTGCTATCGGCATCGAGGCATCGAGGCTTGTCCGCTCGCTCGTGGCCCGGGCCACGGCGTCCGCCATGCTCGCCGTAACCCAGCCCTCGATCTTGCGGTAGAGATCCGCGCTGCGTTTGACGTCGATGCGGAGACAGCCGTGATAGGTCTCCCCGACGTTCTTACGTACTGTCACTGGGTTGTGACGTTTTAGCGTTGGGACGGCAAACTGGTCAGCGGTCGCCCCAGTGATGTCAATCCAGAACCGCTCGGCGGCCTCCACGTCGGCGTTTTCATGGATATAGACACGGAAGCGCAGGTCGCGACTCGGTGTCCCGGTCAGCTCGAGGAACTGCAGGAAGAAGCGAATCAGCCCTGGGTCGCTGTTGATGAAGATGACGCGGTCGCTGCGGGTATATGACTTGCTCTTCCCTCCCTCGCACCAATAGGCGATGGCTCCTGCGATCAGCAACTCACGGTCGGTGAGCGCACCGATCTGTGCTGCGGCGGCCTCACGGGTCGCGGTACGCGCCGCCTCGCGTACGGGCCGCTCGGCGGCCCAGTAGCGGCGGGCGCCCTCAGCGGCGCGCTTCCTGCATTCCTCGTAACTGAGCCGGGCCGGGCGGGGAAGGTCGCGAACCCATGCCGAAACCGAACTCTTGGCCACGCCGAGAGCTCCGGCGATCTCCTCGTAGTCCAGGCCTTGCGTGCGTAGTTCCCGAGCGCGCGTCCGCAGTTGGTCCTTGGCATTGGGGCGGCGTGTCCACTCGGGCGGCGGCTCGCCCTTGAGCGCTTCGTCGAGCGTGGAGTTGCTCATTGAGCCGAGGATCTCCTTGATCTCGCGGCGGGACTTGCCCGCGCGGCGAAGCTGGACAATGCGTTGCCGCAGGGTGGCCATTTCTTGTGCAGTGCGCATACTCGAAATCTAGTACCAGCGTCTGACATTTCTAAAGATACGTCGAATATGGCAACGAATTGCGATTCGCGGCATCGATATGCGGTTCCAGGGTGTTGTCGCGGACGTGGCCATGCGGCCAGCCCTCCCGGTCGGTCCGGCGTGACCCGGACAGGCACCGGACGAGCCTCCGGCGGGCCGCCCCGATGGGTGTTTCACCAGCGCGTGCGCTATAGTTAGTTGACGTCAAGCAAGTTTCTGCTGCTGCCAAAGTTGCCTGTGAGGGCTAGGCCAAATGAACCCCGATTCTGGTCAGGTGAGTGCTGGCGCGCCTGCGCAGGCCGAGCTGGGACCGCGCTACAAGTGGATCGCGCTATCGAACACCACGCTGGGCGTGCTGATGGTGACGATAAACCAGTCGATCGTGCTGATCGCGCTGCCGGACATCTTCCGTGGCATCGGGCTGAACCCGCTGAGCCCCGGGAACACCAGCTACCTGCTGTGGATGTTCATGGGCTTCCTGGTGGTGTCCGCGGTGCTGGTGGTCTCGTTCGGGCGGCTGGGCGACATGTTCGGCCGGGTCCGGATGTACAACCTCGGCTTCGCGGTCTTCAGCGTGGCCTCGATCTTCCTGACGGTGACCTGGCAGCACGGCACGGCCGGGGCGTTGTGGCTGATCATCTGGCGGGTCGTGCAGGGCATCGGCGGCGCGTTCCTGTTCGCCAACTCCACCGCCATCCTCACCGACGCGTTCCCGGTCAGCCAGCGCGGCACCGCACTGGGCATCAACTCGATCGCGGCCATCGGCGGCTCGTTTCTCGGCCTCATCCTCGGCGGCGTGCTCGGCCCGGTCAACTGGCACCTGATCTTCCTGGTCTCGGCGCCGATCGGGGCGTTCGGCACCGTGTGGGCGTACTACATGCTCAAGGACATCGGGGTGCGCAAGCACGCCCGGATGGACTGGTGGGGCAACATCTTGTTCGCCGTGGGCCTGATCGCGATCCTGGTCGGCATCACCTACGGCCTGCAGCCTTACGGCGGGCACGCCATGGGCTGGACCAGCCCGTTCGTGCTGTCGGCGATCCTCGGCGGGGTGGCCCTGCTGGTGATCTTCGCGTTCGTCGAGACGAAGGTCGCCGAGCCGCTGTTCCGGATCTCGCTGTTCAGGATCCGCGCCTTCGCCGCGGGTAACATCGCCAACCTGATGCTGGCCCTGGGCCGCGGCGGCATGCAGTTCATGCTGATCATCTGGCTGCAGGGCATCTGGCTGCCGCTGCACGGCTACAGCTTCAGCCAGACCCCGCTGTGGGCCGGGATCTACCTGGTCCCGCTGACCATCGGCTTCCTGCTCTCCGCGCCGCTGTCCGGCGTCCTGTCGGACCGGTTCGGCGCCAAGGGGTTCACCACCGGCGGGGCGCTGCTGACCGCGGTGACCTTCTTCGTCCTGCTGTTCGTGCCGGTGAACTTCTCCTACTGGGAGTTCGCGCTGATCATCGCGCTGAACGGGTTCGGCTCGGGCCTGTTCGCCTCGCCCAACCGGGCCGAGATGATGAACGCCGTGCCCGCCAACCAGCGCGGCGCGGCCGGCGGGATGATCGCCACCTTCATGAACACCGCGTTCGTCCTGTCCATCGGGATCTTCTTCTCGCTGATGGTGGCCGGCCTGTCGAGCAAGCTGCCGGGCGCGCTGTCCAGCGGGCTGACCGCGCAGGGCGTCCCGGCCACGGCCGCGACGCAGCTCTCGCACCTGCCGCCGATCGGCGTGCTGTTCGCGGCGTTCCTCGGCTACAACCCGATGCAGCAACTGCTCGGCCCGCTGCTGGGGCACTTGCCGGCCGGGCACGCCGCCTACGTGACCGGACGCCAGTTCTTCCCGCACCTGATCACGGCCCCGTTCAAGTCCGGCCTGGGGGTGGCGTTCGCGTTTGCCATCGCGGCCAGCCTGATCGCCATCGTCGCCTCGGCCCTCACCGGCCGCCGCGACCAGGCCGCCGCGGCCGGTGCGGCCGCCCCGGCCGAGTCGCTCGGCGCCGAACTGGCGGCGGTGGCCGGGGACGCCGGGCTCGAGCCCAGCGAGATCGTCCGGCCCGCCGCCGCCGGCCAGGCCAACGCCGCCGGCCAGGCCAACGGTTCGCCCGATTCGCGCGGAAATGGTCATTCACCTGCGGTTACCAAGTCCGCCCGGACGGAACCGCGCTAAAGCTTCCCGGCCCGGCGATCCCGGGCCGGGAACCCGGCCCGGCGAGGCCAGGACCGGAATCCGTCCGGCCACCGGCCGAACCAGCCGTCCGATCATGCGGGCCGGACGGTATCCTGCAGATGAGCGGCGGGTGACGCATTCGCCATCACATCCGGGAAATCCCAAAGCATCCTGACCAGTGCCGGCTGGGCGGTTCGGCGGGCGAAACCCGCGGAAGCCCCGGAGACCGCAGATGCTGGTGCGCTAACCGAGGAGACCTGCTGCCGTGAGCGAGCCTCGCCCGGTCGCTGTCATCGTCCTCGCCGCGGGCGAGGGCACCCGGATGAATTCGCGGATCCCGAAGGTGCTGCACGCGATGTGCGGCCGCAGCATGCTCGGGCACGCGCTGGCCGCGGCGGGTGAGCTCGCGCCGGAGCGCCTCGTCGTCGTGGTCGGTCACAGCCGGGACGAGGTCAGCGCCGAAGCCGCCCGGCAGGCGCCCGAGGTGCACGTGGTGGTGCAGGACCGGCAGGGCGGCACCGGCCACGCGGTCCGCACGGTGACCGAGACCCTCGGTGACCTGTCCGGCACGGTGGTGGTGACCTACGGTGACATGCCCCTGCTGCGGGCGCAGACGCTGACCGCGCTGGTCCGGGAGCACGCGGCGGCGCGTAACGCGGTGACCGTGCTCACCGCGCTGGTCCCGGACCCGTCCGGGTACGGGCGCATCCTCCGCGACGGCAGCGGCACGCTGGCCGCGATCGTGGAGGAAGCCGACGCCACCGCGGCGCAGCGGGCCATCAGCGAGATCAACTCCGGCTGCTACGCCTTTGACGGCGCGCTGCTGGCCGACGCGGTCAAGCGGATCGCGACCGGCAACACGCAGGGCCAGGAGTACCTCACCGACGTCGTGGCCATCCTGCGGGGCGACGGTCACCTGGCCGGCACCGTCCTGGCCGGCGATCCGGCCGAGATCCAGGGCGTGAACGACCAGGTGCAGCTGGCCCAGGCGCGCCGTGCGTTCAACGTCCGCCTGCTCGAGGCCTGGATGCGGGCCGGGGTCACGATCATGGATCCGTCGTCGACCTGGGTCGACGTGGACGTGACGCTGGCGCCCGACGCGATGATCTTGCCGGGCACGCACCTGGAGGGGCGCACGTCGGTCGGGACGGGGGCCCGGATCGGCCCCGGCTGCCTGCTCCGGGACACCGCGGTGGCACCGGAGGCGATGCTCCTGTACACCGTGTGCGAGTCGGCCGAGATCGGCCCGGGCGCGACCGTCGGGCCGTTCGCCCGGCTGCGCCCCGGCACCCGGATCGGCCCGGGCGCGCACATCGGCACCTTCGTCGAGCTGAAGAACTCTCGCGTGGGCGAGGGGGCCAAGGTGCCGCACCTGTCCTACGTGGGCGACGCGGACATCGGCGAGCGCTCCAACATCGGCGCGGCCACGATCTTCGCCAACTACGACGGCATGGCCAAGCACCACACGACGGTCGGCGCGCACGTGTTCACCGGCAGCGACACCGTCCTGGTGGCTCCCCTGACCATCGGGGACGGGGCATACACCGCGGCCGGCTCGGTGGTCACCGAGGACGTGCCCGCCGGGGCGATCGCCGTCGCCCGCGGCCGGCAGCACAACGCGCCAGGATGGGTAGAGCGCAAGCGCCCGGGTACCGGATCCGCTGCGGCCGCCGCCCGCGCCCGCCCGGCCGCGGACGCCGAGGGGCACGAAGGAGCGCGGGACCAATGAGCAGCACGACCCCGGCGGGCACGAAGAAGATGCTGCTCGTCTCCGGCCGCGCCTACCCCGCGCTGGCCGACGAGGTGGCCTCGTGCCTGGGCATCACGCCCACGCCGACCAAGCTGTTCGGCTTCGCCAACGGCGAGATCTTCGTCCGCTACCTGGACTCCGTCCGGGGCTGTGACGTGTTCGCGCTGCAGAGCCACACGTCGCCCATCAACGAATGGATCATGGAGCAGCTGATCATGGTCGACGCCCTCAAGCGGGCATCGGCCAGCCGGATCACGGTGGTGACGCCGTTCTTCGGGTACGCGCGGCAGGATAAGAAGAACCGGGGCCGCGAGCCGATCTCGGCCCGGCTCATGGCCGACCTGTTCGCCACCGCGGGCGCCGACCGGCTGATGGCGGTCGACCTGCACACCGCCCAGATCCAGGGTTTCTTCGACGGTCCGGTGGACCACCTGTTCGCGCTGCCCATCCTGGCCAGTTACGTCGAGAAGAAGCTCGACGTCAGCCAGGTCACGGTGGTCGCGCCGGACGCCGGCCGGGTCCGGGTCTGCGAACGGTGGACCGACCGGCTCGGCTGCCCGCTGGCCATCATCCACAAGCGGCGCGATCCCGACATGGCCAACCAGGTCCGGATGTTCGAGGTGGTCGGGCAGGTGGCCGGGCGTACCTGCATCCTGGTGGACGACATGATCGACACCGGCTCGACCATCGCCAAGGCGGCGGAGGCGCTGTTCGAGCAGGGCGCGGACCGGGTTATCGCCACCGCCACCCACGGCGTGCTCTCCGGGGCAGCGGTGGACCTCCTGAAGAACTCCAGGATCAGCGAAGTCATCATCACCAACACGCTGCCGGTGCCGCAGGAGAAGCGGTTCGACAAGCTCACCGTGCTGTCGATCGCGCCGCTGCTGGCCCGGGCGATCAGCGAGGTGTTCAGCGACGGCTCGGTCACCAGCCTGTTCGACGGCCAGAGCTGAGGCGGCCGGTGACCGTCGTCCCCGCCCCCGCCAGAGGCGCGGGGACGACGGCCATGGTGCTGGCACCGGGCGGTCCTGGCCACGAGGCTGGTCCCTCGCACTCCCTGGCCAGGGGCCAGGACCGCTTCCCGCCACGCCCACCCCGCCAGGCGAGCGGGCGACCGGGGCGCCGATCGGACGACGACGCCCCCGTAGCCGTCCGGCGCTACGTATCCGCCGTGGGCCCCGGTGCCAACACTGCCCATCGTGGTGCGGGCGGTTTACGTGCCGATTGAGTCGTGGTTAAGTGAGATCCCTGAGGGCCGGTTCCCGGCTAGGCGAGGTGAGTGATCCCGGGTAATGATGAGGTTCCGGCTTCTCGGTCCGCTTGAGATCCTGGTCGATGACGACTGGCGGGCGATCGGCGCTCCCAAGTGGCGGTCGGTCCTGGCCGCGCTGCTCATCCATCCCGGGCAGATCGTTTCGGCCGACACGCTGATCAGCGAGGTCTGGGGAGATGACCCGCCGGCCCGGGCCGGCAACCTCATCAGCATCTACGTGCTGCGGCTGCGCCGCCTCATCGGCGACGCGGACCATCCCGTGCTCATCACCCGTGCTCCCGGCTACCAGCTGCGGGTGACCGCCCAGGACACCGACGCGCTGCTGTTCGAGACCCTGGTGCGGGACGGCAGGCAGGCCCACGCCGGCGGGGATCCCGAGGGCGCGGCCCGGCTGCTGACCGAGGCCCTCGGCCTGTGGCACGGCCGCCCGCTGGCCGACGTCCCGCCGACCCCGCTGACCGACGCGGAGGCCGAACGGCTGACCGAGCTCCGCCTCGGTGCCCTCGAACTGCGGTTCACGGCCGAGCTCACCCTGGACCGGTACGACCAGGCCGTGGCCGAGCTCGGCCGTCTGGTGGCGGACCACCCGCTGCGGGAAGGCCTGTGGCTGCTGCTGATGCGCGCGCTGGACGGCGCGGGCCGGCACGCCGAGGCGCTCGAGGTCTACGGCCGGGCCCGGGAGGCCATCTCCGGCCAGCTGGGCGTCGATCCCGGCGCCGAGCTGCGGCAGTTCCACGCCGAGTTGCTGGCCAAGGACACGGCCCCGCCGGCCGGCGTCATCTCGGCGGGAAGAGTGTTCGCGCCCGGGGGGATGACCCCCCCGGAGACCCCGCCCAGCCGGGGGGAGCTGCGCGCCCCCGCATCCCCCCCGCGGCCGGCCCAGCTGCCCGCCGCCGTCGCCGATTTCACCGGCCGCGTGGAGCAGGTGCAGCACCTGTGCGACCTGCTGTCCGGGGCGAGCGCGGCGGCCAGCAGTGATCCCGGCGCAGTCCGCATCGCCGTGGTGGCCGGCGCGGGCGGCCTGGGCAAGACCTCCCTGGCCGTGCACGCCGCCCACCAGATCCGCGGTCAGTTTCCCGACGGCCAGCTGTACGTCGACCTGCTCGGCGCGACCCCGGCCCCGCTACCGCCCGCGGACGTGCTGGCCAGGTTCCTGCGCGACCTCGGCGTGGACGGCCGGGACGTCCCGGTGGACGAGGCCGAGCGTGCCGCCAGGTACCGGAGCACGCTGGCGGGCCGCCGGATGCTGGTGGTGCTGGACAACGCGCGCGACGCCGCCCAGGTCAGGCCGCTGCTGCCGGGCACGGCGTCGTCCGCGGTGCTGGTCACCACGCGCAGCCGGATGCCCGACCTGGCCAGCACCAAGCTGGTCGATCTCAACGTCCTCGAGGACGAGGAAGCGCTGGCGCTGTTCACCAAGATGGTCGGCAAGGAGCGGGCCGCGGCCGAGCCCGAGGCCACCGCCGAGCTGCTGCTGGCCTGCGCCGGCCTGCCGCTGGCGATCAGGATCTGCGCGGCCCGGCTGGCTACCCGCAGCGGCTGGACGATCCGGACGATGGCCGGCCGGCTCCGGGATACCCGGCGGCGGCTGGACGAGCTGAAGGTCGGCGACCTGGCCGTGCGCGCCAGCCTCCAGGTAAGTTTCACCAGCCTGCCGGGCACTGCCGATCCGAAGGGCATCGACCCGGCCCGCGCGTTCTGCTTGCTCGGCCGGTGGCACGGGTCGTCGGTCTCCGCGGCGGCGGCCGCGGCCCTGTTCGGCACTCCGGAGCACCTGGCCGAGGACGCGCTCGAGATCCTGGTCGACGCGCACCTGCTGGAGTGCGCCGCCGAGGACAGGTACCGGTTCCACGACCTGCTCCGGGTGTACGCGGCCGAACGAGCCGAGGACGACCTGCCCGCGGCCGAACGCCAGGCAGCGGTCATTCGCCTGCTCACCTGGTACCTGCGCACGGCCGACGCCGCCGCCACGGCCGTGGCGCCGCAGCGTTACGACGTGCCCCTGGGCGCCGCGGCAGGCGATGACGCCCCGCCGCTCAGCTTCTCCGGTTCCGAAGAGGCCCTCTCCTGGTACGACGACGAGCGCGCCAACCTGGTGGCCGCCGTCCGCCAGGCCGCCGGGTCCGGCCTGCACGAGATCGCCTGGCGGCTGCCCGCGCCGCTGTTCAGCATCTTCAACAGCCGGGGCAACTGGGCGGACTGCATCGCCACCAGCCGCATCGCACTGGACAGCGCCCGCCAGGCCGGCAACCGCCAGGGCGAGGCGTGGATCCTGAACACGCTCGGCGAGGCCCTCGGGCTGACCCGCCAGCCGGAAGGGATCGGCTGCCTGGAACGGTCGCTGGAGATCAGGCGCGAGATCGGCGACCGGATGGGTGAGGCGCAGGCGGCGAACAACCTCGCCGACGCCTACCAGCACCTGGAGCGAACGGACGAGGCCCTTGACCTGTACCGGCACGCGCTGGAGCTGAACCGCCAGATCGGCTACCGGCTCGGCGAGGGCATCGCGCTGGGCAGCCTGGGCTGGACGTTGCTGGACCTGGGCCGGGCCGGGGAGGCCATTGACTACCTGCGGGAAGCCCAGGACGCCTTCGAAGAGATCGATTATGCGGACGGCACGGGATACGCCCTGCACATCCTGGGACGCTGCTATCTCTCCCTGGAACGCAATGCGGAAGCACGGGACTGCCTGCAGCGGGCGCTGGCCAGCCACCGGGCCACCGGCAACCGGCGCATGCAGGCAACCACCCTGAAGTCGCTCGGCGCCGCCCGCCACCGGGCCGGCCTGGCCGCCGAGGCGCGCGAGTCGTGGACTCAGGCCGCCGCCATCTTCGGGAGCCTGGGGGACCGGGCCGAGGCGGCCGAAGTCCAGGCCGAGATGGACGCTGCGGGCATCTGCTGAGATTCCGGAAACGATCATGCCGGGCCGATACGATGCTGGGCGTCTGCCCCGCATTCCTTCGGGGGCCGAGGAAAGAGAGGGTCATCATGGGTATTGCCGCCGTGGCCGAGGAGCTGCCGGGCAGCGACGAGCTCGACGAGCTTTACCGGCTCGACGCGAGCGAGCCAGCGCCCGAAGACGATGATGATGACGAGGATGACGAGGATGACGGGGACGAAGAGGACGACGGGGACGAAGAGGACGGCGAGGGCGTAGAGCCGAGGGGAATCCCGCACCCGTAGGTCACGGCAGCGCGGGACCAGCGCTCTGCGGCACAACCCGGAGGCGTTCTCGGCTACACTTCGTACGCGCATTGCACGTTCAGATTGAGGAGAAAGCACAGTGCCCGAGGTAAAGATCGCCGCCGAGACTCGCGAGGAGTACGGCAAGGGCGCTGCCCGCCAGCTCCGCCGCGAGGGCAGGGTGCCCGCCGTGCTGTACGGGCACGGGACCGAGACCCGTCACCTGAGCCTGCCGGGTCACGACCTGATGCTCGCGCTGAAAACGCCGAACGTGCTGCTCCGCCTGGACGGGCTCAAGAACGGCAGCGAGATCGCCCTGCCCAAGGCGGTGCAGCGGGATCCGGTGCGCGGCTTCATCGAGCACGTGGACCTGATCCTGGTCCGGCGCGGCGAGAAGGTCACCATCGAGGTGCCGATCCGGGTCACCGGCGAGATCGCCCCCGGCGACGGGATGCTCAACCAGCAGCTGATCCAGATCCCGCTCGAGGCCGATGCGACGAACATCCCGCAGGGCATCGACGTGGACGTCGAGGGGCTGGAGGTCGGCCAGGCTATCCACGCCAGCGACCTGAAGCTGCCGGAGGGTGTCACCCTGCAGGTCGAGCCGGACACGCTGGTCCTGGCCGTCATCGCGCAGCAGTCCGCCGAGGAGCCTGAGGACGCCGAGGGCGAGGCCGCGGCCGACGTGCCTGAGTCGGTGGAGAGCGCTGCGGGCGAGAGCGGCGGCGAAGAGGAGTCGGCGGGCTGACCGCAGAACGCTGGATCGTCGCCGGTCTCGGCAACCCCGGACCGGAGTACGCGGGCAACCGGCACAACGCCGGGCACATGGTGACCGCCCTGCTGGC
>JAICWX010000129.1 GCA_025934635.1 Streptosporangiaceae bacterium
CGCGGAGGTCGTGGTCGACTATCTTCGCCATGCGGGCATGGAGTCCCGGCATGCCGCTGACGGGCATGCCGCACTGCGGCTGGCCGACGCCTGGCGACCCGATCTCGTCGTGCTCGACGTGATGCTGCCCGGCATCGACGGGCTCGAGGTGTGCCGCCGGCTGCGGGACGTGCGGGGCGAGCAGACCCTGCTGCCGGTGATCATGCTCACCGCCCTCGGCGAAGAGGACGACCGGGTGCTGGGTCTGGAGGCGGGGGCCGACGACTACGTGACCAAGCCGTTCAGCCCGCGGGAGCTCGCCCTTCGCGTGCAGGCCGTGCTGCGCCGCGGCGCCGCGCCCGGGGCCGGACCGGCGGCGGCAGCACCGCCGCTGCGTTCGGGGTCCATCGAGGTCGACGTGGCGGGCCGGCGGGCCCGCAAGAACGGCCGGGAGCTGCCGCTGACGGTGCGCGAGTTCGACCTGCTGGCCTTCTTCATGACCCATCCCGGGCAGGCGTTTACCCGCGCCGAGCTGATGAAACGGGTGTGGGGCTGGTCGTTCGGCGACCAGTCGACGGTCACCGTGCACGTGCGCCGGGTGCGCGACCGGATCGAGGAGGAACCGTCGTCGCCGCGGCTGCTGCGGACCGTCCGGGGCATCGGCTACTGCTGGGACGCGGAGCCGCCGGCGGAGGTCACCCCGCCAGTTATCTCCAACCCGTAAGGTAAGCCGCCCGGGAGCGGCTGGGCGGAATGGGAACTCGCCGGCGGCGGCTCCGGTCTCGGCGGCGAATGACCTGGTCAGCACGTTTTGGCGGGACTCCAGAAAGGGACCAGAAACCGCCTGCGCCGCACGTTCTCAACCCGGACAAAAAGCATAAAAGCGTACCAAACGGGCGAGGTTGACCGTTTGCCTTGCCCGGCCCGCATGCATCTAATGCTCGGCGTGAGCAATCCTGTCACGCACCGTACCGACCGCGCCGGACCTGCGATGACGCCCGCCCTCGAGCCGACGGCCGCCGTTGAGCTGCGGGCCGGCTCAGGCTCGGTCGACGCGGCCGGGCGGCCGCGCGGTCCGTCGCGCCGCCGCTGGGATCTGCCGCGGGCCGTGCGGCTGGCGGCGGCGCTCCTCGGGCTGGCCGCGATCGTCACCTACCTGGTCACCGCCCTGATGCGGCTGCCCTACCCGTTCCCTCTCGAGTACCTGGAAAGCAACTCGCTGGTCGAGGTGCAGCGGATGCTGAGCGGGCGCCCGCTCTACGCGGCGCCGGCGGTCGGCTACGTGCCCGACGGCTACCCGCCCCTGTACTTCGCCGCCTCGGCCACGGCGGCCAGCGTGCTCGGCCTGTCCTACCTGCCGTTGCGGCTCGTGTCGCTGGTGTCGTCGCTGGTCTGCTTCGCGGTCCTGGGCCGGCTGGTCCAGCGCGAGACGGCGAGCGCCACCGCCGGGAGCGCCGCGGCGGGCCTGCTGGCCGCGACCTATTTCGTGACGCACACCTGGTTCGACGTCGCCCGGGTCGACTCGCTGTTCATCGCGCTCAGCGTCGCCGCCCTGTATACCGCCCGGCAGCTGCGCCGCACCCGCGGGGCCGTCGCCACCGGGCTGCTGCTCGCGGCCGCGTTCCTCACCAAGCAGAACGGGCTGGCGGAGGGGATCGCGGTGCTCACCGCGCTGGCCTTCGGCCCTCGGCGGCGCCTTGTCTGGCCGGCCGCGCTGACCTACGGCGCGGTCCTGGGGATCAGCACGCTGGCGCTCGGCCGGGCGAGCCATGGCTGGTACGTGTACTACGTCTTCGTGCTGATGACGCAGCACACCCTCAACGACGCCGCCTTCGGGCAGTTCTGGACGGCGCACCTGCTCCCGGTGCTCGGCATCGCCTGCTGCGCCCTGGTCCTGGGCGTGCGGCGGATACCCCTGGTGCTGCTCGCGGGCGGTGTCGCGCTGGTCGTCGAGAGTTACACCTCGCTGGTGCACAGCGGCGGCGCGGTCAACGACCTGCTGCCCGCCTACCTCGCGCTGGCTCTGCTCGCCGGACTGGCCATGGGCGATCATCCCGGCGCCCTGGTGAGCTCGGGCGCGGACCGGCTGGCCCGCGGCCGGGTCGCGAACTGGCGGCCGGGACAGCTCCGCCGCTGGGTCACCGCCGGAGTCGCCGCGCTGGTCCTCGCGCAGCTAGCCGTGCTGGTCAACGGCTTCCATCCGGGCCGGGCGATCCCGACGGACACCGACCGCGCGGTCGGCGCGCGGCTGGTAGCGGGAATGCGCGCCTTCGGCGGCGCGATCGCGGTTCCCTCCGACCCCGGCCTCGGCCTGCTGGCCGGGCTGCCCGCCGTCGCGCACCAGGGCGCGACGGACGACCTGCTGCGCGCCTCCGGTCCGGCCGGCATGGATGCCTTCAGGAGCAGCGCCGCGCGGACGGTGGCCGCACGGCGATTCAGCGCGATCGTGACCCAGACCGCCGGGCCGCCCGACGGCTTCCCCCGCGACCTGACGCGCTACTACCGGCGCTGCCCGCAGACGCTGCTGTCCGGCGTGCCGCCCGCCCGGTTCCAGGCGGTGGCCGGCCCTCCCGGCCGGCCGGCCTACCTATGGCTCCCGGTCGGCGGCGCCTCGTGCGCGGCGACGGTCCGGGTACTCGACGGCCCGGGAGGCACGACGTGACCGACGACAAGCGGCCAGCCGCGATCCGGCGCTCCTTCACGCGGCGAGCGCGGGAGAGGCTGAGCCGCCTGCCGCGGCCCGATGAACTCCCGGGCCCGTTTGGCCGGTTGTTCTGGCGGAGCCCGATCCGGGGCCCCTGGCTGACCTCGATCCTCGGCCTGGTCCTGCTGGCCGGCCTGTCGGTGGTGGCCGTGACCGGCCTGCTGTCCTACGCCGCGTACAACCCGGACCTCAACCGGATCAACGACGAGACGCACGGCAAGGGCCTGCTCGGCTTCTACCTGTTCTCGTGGCCCACGCATCCGGTCTGGCTGTACCGGCTGAACCAGGGCCTGCACGTCACCCTCGGGCTGGTGCTCATCCCGATCGTGCTGGCCAAGCTGTGGTCGGTGCTGCCGAAGCTGTTCGAGTGGCCGCCGCTGCGCAGTCCCGCGCACGCGCTGGAGCGGCTGTCGCTGCTGCTGCTCGTCGGCGGGGTGGTGTTCGAGTTCGTCACCGGCATCCTCAACATCCAGCAGTACTACAAGTTCCCCGGCTCGTTCTACACGCTGCATTTCTACGGGGCCTGGGTCTTCGTGGCCGGCCTGGTGGTTCACACGGGCCTCAAGAGCCGCACCGTGATCAGGACGCTGCGGGCCCGCGGCCTGCGGGAACTGCTGGTCGACACCGCCCACACCGAGCCGGAACCGCCGGACAGCTCGGAGCTGGTCAGCCCGGCGCCGGCCGAGCCGACGATCTCCCGGCGCGGCGTGCTGGCCCTCGCCGGCGCCGGCTCGCTGCTGCTGCTGGTCGTGTCGGCGGGCCAGTCGCTGGGCGGACCATTGCGCCGCACCGCGCTGCTCGCGCCGCACGGGCAGGATCTCGGTACCGGGCCGAACGACTTCCAGATCAACCAGACCGCGGCCGAGGTGGGCGTCCGGGCGGAGCAGACCGGGGCCGGCTGGCGGCTCACCCTCGGTCACGCCGCCGGGGCCGGCCCCGCGCCCGTCCGGCTGAGCCGGGCCGACCTGCTCGCCATGGAGCAGCACACCGCGCACCTGCCGATCGCCTGCGTCGAGGGCTGGTCCACCGGCAACCAGGCCTGGACCGGGGTGCGGCTCCGCGATCTCGCCCGGCTGGCCGGCGTCGGCTACCCGGCCAGCGTGCTGGTGGACTCGCTGGAGCAGGGCGGTACCTTCCGGCACGCCGCGCTGTCGGCCGGCCAGATCATGGACCCGGACTCGCTGCTCGCGCTTCGGGTCAACGGCGCCGACCTGTCCCTCGACCACGGGTACCCGGCCCGCGTGATCGTGCCGGCCAGCCCCGGTGTGCACAACACCAAGTGGGTCGCCCGCCTGACCTTCGCGAGCTGAGATGAGACGTCACCTGCGCTGGTACGGCGCCAGTCCGCTGCACCTGCTCGCCCTGCTCGCCTGCTTCGGCCTCGCGGGCTACGCGGCCGCCCGGCTCGTCCCCTCCCAGCCCTTCGGCGTGGCCACCTGGTTCCTCGGGGCGGTCATCGGCCACGACCTGCTGCTGATGCCGCTGTACTCGCTGGCCGACCGGTCGGTGATGGCCGCGATCAGGCACCGCCAGCCGCCGCTGCCCGTGACGCCGTGGATCAACTACTTCCGGGTGCCCGCCGCGCTGTCCGGCCTGCTGCTGCTCGTCTGGTTCCCGCTGATCCTGCGGCTGCGATCGCCGTATCACGCGTCGACCACGTTGTCCGCGGATCCGTATGCGTGGCACTGGCTGGCGGTGACGGGCGCGCTGTTCCTGCTGTCCGCCGTCGCGTTCGCGCTGCGGCTACGCGGCCGGCCGCGTCCTGCTCCGCCGCCGGAGCGTCCGGTCGCGGCGCCCGCCGTCCCGGAGGAGCGGGAACCAGAGGAGCGGGACCCAGAAGAGCCGGACCCAGAAGAGCCGGACCCAGAAGAGCCGGAACCAGAAGAGCCGGACGCCGGCGAATCTTCACCGGAACGGCCGCGGCACGACCTGGGACCGGCGGACTCAGATCCGGAAGCCGGCTAGGCAAACCCGACCCCCGGCAGCTACGAATACCAATCGGTGATCCGGTCCTCTTTAATGCCGGCCCCACGTTGAGACACCAGGAGGCCACGGGAAGGTGAACGCACAGATCCAGGTTGCCCTGATCGCCGCGGGCTGGACCAGCGCGACAGGCGTGATCGGCATGGGCGTCATCTGGCTGCTGCGCCGGGCCTCACTGCGACTTTCGGTCCAGGTCAGCGGCGCCGTGGTCGTCCTGGCGGTGGTGGCAGGCACGCTGGGCACCGCGAAGGCGATGTTCATCTCCCGCCACGACCTCGCCGTCGAGTGCATGGTGTGCGTGGTGGCCGCCGTGGTCGCGATCGGATTCGGCGCCCTGCTCGGACGGCAGCTGGAGGCCAGCAGCCTGGCGCTGCGCTGGGCGGCCCGTTCGCTCGGCGATCAGGACGGCGGGTACCGGTCCCCGGCCGGACCGATGACGGCCGAGCTCGCGGCGCTGTCACAGGAACTCGCCGACACGAGTGAAAGGCTGAAGGAGTCGCGCGCGCGGGAACACGCGCTGGACCAGTCCCGCCGTGAGCTCGTGGCCTGGGTCTCGCACGACCTGCGCACCCCCCTGGCCGGACTGCACGCGATGGCCGAGGCGCTGCAGGACGGCATCGCCAGCGACCCGGACCGTTACCACCGGCAGATCCGCGCCGAGGTCGGCCGGCTCGCCAGCATGGTCGACGACCTCTTCGAGCTATCCCGCATCGAGGCGGGAACCCTGCGCCTGTCCCCCGGCCAGATCGCCGTGGAAGACCTGGTCAACGACACCCTAGCCAGCACCGAGGCACTGGCGCGGGCACGCGGCGTGCGGCTGACCGGTGAGACCGGCAGTCCGCTCGTCATCCAGGGCGATCCCCGGGAGTTGTCCCGCGCGCTCACTAACCTGCTGGTCAACGCCATCCGGCACACCCCGGCGGAGGGCAGCGTGCACGTCATGGCCGCGCCGCAACCCGGCGGTGCGCTGCTGGCGGTCGCCGACGGCTGCGGCGGCATCCCGGAAGCAGACCTGGCGCGCGTGTTCGACACGGCCTGGCGCGGGACATCCGCCTGCGGCCCGGACGCCGACGGCGGCGCGGGCCTGGGACTGGCGATCGTGCGTGGCATCGTCGAGGCGCACCAGGGGCAGGTGAGCGTCGCCAACACCCGGGACGGCTGCCGCTTCGAGGTGCGCCTGCCGACACCGGCCGGCTGAGCGCGCGACGGCCAGCTCGCCGACGGCGGCGCCGTTGTTGACCGGCTCCGGCCGTAGCACGAGCGCAGGTTATCGTCAGGGTTAAGACGGGGGACTTCCCCATGTCCGAGGGCTGACTCGCGCCGCCAGACTGGGCTCAGGCAGCAGAGACGACATGACGAAGCGACTGACGGAGGACTAGGCACCGCCTGGAGCACTGACTCGGCTTCGGCGCGTACGAAGGTGAGGTCAGCGGGCTGGGCGGCGGAGGCCAGCAGCGTCCCGGGCCACACCACCTGCACGTATCCCGAGCGCCGGGAGACAACGGGGACGGCCCGGGCCGGCACCGTCCCTGACTCTGGCCCCGATCCTGGCCCCGGCGGTTCCTGGCCGCCGGCGAGCAGCCCGTCCTCGATCACCGCGAGGGTGTTGCGCTGCACCGTTTCCATGATCGCGTCGACCTGGATCGAGTGCAGCAGGTGGTCGGCGAAGAACACCCGCCCGCCTTCGCCGTCTACTGCGAGGCCGCCCCGGTTGCCGCCGCCTCGGTGAGGGCCTGGATACGGTCGATCATCGCGTCGAGGGCGACCGCGAGCGGCCGGGGATCGCGCTGGACCTGAGCGAGGAGCAGGCCGCCCTGCAAGGCGGCGAGCGTGGCGAGGGCCAGGTCGTCCGGGTCCGCTTCGGCCGGGAGAGCGCCGCGGGCGTGCATGGCCCGCAGGCCGTCGCCGATCTTCGCCTCCCACCGGCCGAACCCGCGGGCCACCGCCATCCGCGCGACGTCATCGATCTCAGCCAGCTCCGCGCCCAGGGTGCCGAGCGGGCAGCCGCCGCGGCACTCCAGGGTCCGCTGGTGCTCGACCAGCAGGTCGCGCCACGCCCGCAGCCCGTCCACGGTGTCCAGGTGGTCCAGGTAAGTGCCCTGGGTACCGAGGACGGCGTTGGCCTGATGGTCGATGACCGCGCGGACCAGCGCCTGCTTGTCCGCGAAGTAGTGGTACACCTGCGAGCCGCTCACGCCGGCCGCCGCCCGGATGTCCTCCAGCGTGGTCTCGGCCACGCCGCGGTCGAATATCAGCTCCGCCGCGGCCGCGAGGATCCGCAGCCTGGTCTCCTGGCCCCGGCGGGTCAGCCGCCGCCGCTCACCTGCCCCGGTTTCGTTCTCGGCCACGGTCAGACCCTACCAGAATTGGATTGGACAACCCAATTTCTGCCTGCCAAGGTGGGTCATACAACCCAGTTAATGACCTGGAAGGGAACCGACATGACATCCACCGACCTGACCGGAGCCACCGCCCTGGTGACCGGCGCGACCAGCGGCATCGGGCGGGCCGCGGCCCTGTCCCTGGGCCGCCGCGGCGCGCACGTCCTGGTCAGCGGGCGCGACGCCGGCCGCGGGGACGCGGTGGCCGCGGAGATCCGCGCGGACGGCGGGAAGGCCGACTTCATCGCCGCGGACCTGGCCGACGCCTCCTCGGTGCGGGCGCTGGCTCGCCGGGCGGTCGAGCTCGGCGGCGGGCACGTCGACATCCTGGTCAACAACGCCGGCGTCTTCCCGTTCGGGCCCACGGCCGACGCCAGCGACGAGGACATCGACACGGTCTACGCGGTCAACGTCAAGGCGCCGTTCATCCTGACGGGCGAGCTGGCCCCGGCCATGGCGGCTCGCGGCCACGGCTCGGTCATCAACGTGCTCACCATGGTCGCCCACTTCGGAGTGGCCGGCATGGCCCTGTACGGGTCGAGCAAGGTCGCGCTGACCCTGCTCACCAAGGCGTGGGCGGCCGAGTTCGGGCCGGCCGGGGTCCGGGTCAACGCGGTCAGCCCGGGCCCCACCCGCACCGAGGGCACGAAGGTGATGGGCGACCAGCTGGACCAGCTCGCCGCCCTGGCCCCAGCCGGCCGGCCGGCCGCCCCGGAGGAGATCGCCTCGGCGATCAGCTACCTGGCCGGCGAGGAAGCGAGCTTCGTCCACGGTGCCGTCCTCGACGTCGACGGCGGTCGCAACGCCGCCTGAGGAGCTGACCCGAACCTGGATGAGCCGCTGCCGGGCTGGCGGCACTGGCCGGTGTTCACCAGCCGATCCTGGCCTCCACCGGCCGGTGGTCGCTGCCGTTGGCCGGCAGCACCCAGGAGCTGTCCGGCTGCACGCCTCGCACCAGGATCTGGTCGATCCGCACCACCGGGAAGGAGGCCGGCCAGGTGAAGCCGAAGCCGTCCCCTGCCAGCTCCTGGGCCGAGCGCAGCTGGGCGGTGAGGCCGGCGAACGCCCGGTCGTCCATGGTGCCGTTCAGGTCGCCGAGCAGCACCACCCGCTTACTCGGATCGGCGGCGATGGCCTCGGCGAGCGCCTGCACGCCGATGTCCCGCGAGGCCGTCCAGAAGCCAGCCGCGGGATTCACCCGTACGGACCCCGGGTGGGCCACATAGACCGTCAGCGGCCCGTGGTCCGTCTTCACCGTGGTTCGCAGCGCCCGGTCCGAGGCCATTTTCTCGGCGGCCGGAATGGTGTCCGCCAGCGGCCCGTAGTCCACGATGTCGATCGGCCGGGTATCCGACAGCGGCAGCTTGCTCCACAGCCCGACCGTGCCCTGCAGCGTGTGGTACGGATATGCCTTCGCCAGCCCCTTCTCGTACCTGCCCGCGGCCTGCGGGGTCAGTTCCACCAGCGCCAGCACGTCCGCGCCGGAGGCGGCCAGGGCGCGGGCGCTGCCGGCCGGGTCGGGGTTGCCTGCGCTCACGTTTTCGCTGGCCACGGTGAGGAAGCCGCCCGGGCGGGACTTGTCGCTGAGCACCCCGCCGAAGAGGTTCAGCCATACCACGGCCGGCAGCAGCAGCGCGGCCAGGGCGGACAGGGAGCGGCGCCGCAGCGCCCCGGCCAGCAGCACCGGGATGAGCAGGCCAAGCCACGGCAGGAAGGTCTCCGCCAGGCTGCCGAGGTTCCAGCGCCAGTCCGGGATTTCAGCGTGCAGCTGCAGGACCAGGGCCAGCAGCAGCGCCAGGGCCGCGAGCACCAGCCCGCGCTTCCACGGTTCCGGCCGGGAGCCGATTCGGACCGCCCGGCGGATGCCCCCGCGTGTTCCGGCCGGCCCGCGCGGGGGCTGGCTGCTCGTCAGCTGCATGCCTGCCACGGTGCGCTACCAGCTTCACCGGCATGTCCGGCTACCGTCACAGCCGTGTCACAGCGGCGGATCGCGGGCACTGGCTTGTCCGCCGGGTCAGGTGTTCTGCGCGACCATTCCGCCGTCGACCACCAGAACAGCCCCGTTGCAGTACGAGGCGGCAGGCAGGCAGAGCGACACGACCATGTGCGCGACCTCCTCGGGATCGCCGTAGCGTCGCATCGGCACGCGACGGCGCGCAAAAGTGTCCTTGGCGGCGTCAGGTATCGCCGCTGTCATGCCGGTCCGGATTGGGCCGGGGCACACACAGTTGACGGTCACACCGGTACGCCCGAGTTCGACGGCGAGCGACCGCGTCAGCCCGACCACTCCGTGTTTGGCGGCCGTGTAAGGCGAGTGGCGGGGAGACGCTCCGAGCCCTTCGGTGCTGGCGATGTTGACCACCCGGCCGCAGGCGGAGGCTTGCAGATAAGGCAGGCACGAGCGGATCATGCGTGCCTCACCGGTCAGGTTGACCGCGATCGTCTCCGCCCATGCGTCCTCCCAGCCCGGCCCGTCGAGCGGGGTAGGACGCGCGATCCCGGCGTTATTGATCAGGATGTCGATGCCGCCGAAGTAGCCGGCCACGTCGCTGACCGTGTCGGCAATGGCCGCGCCATCGGATACGTCGAGGACTCGCCCGATTGCCTCGCCGCCGGCCTTCGTGATGGCATCCACGACGGGGGCCGGATCGACCGCGTCCGTCACGGCCACCTTGGCGCCCTCATCGGCCAGCACGAAGGCGGTAGCACGCCCCATGCCGCTCGCCGCGCCCGTGACAATGGCGACAAGCCCGGATACAGAGCGAGAGCGACTGGTAAGTCGGGGCATGACGGTCAGATCTCACGGCCGGCGAACCGGCTCGCCAGCTCGTGCGGCCCGGAGGCCGGATAGCCGTGCATCGCCTGTATCTGTCTTCCCATCGGTGCGAGCACGCTGACAACGTCGTCGAAATCGTCCCCCAGCGACTCGATGACGGCCCGGCATTGACGATCGGTACACGACTCGACGGCCTCGCGGGCCTGCCGTCCAGGGTCGGTCAGCGCGCCGTCCCGGACGAGGTCCCGTTCCTCGAGTCGCCTGATGCCGTCATCAAGTTCGGCCTGCGGCCAGGCCCGGGACCGGATGTACGTCTTCAGGGGCAATCCCCAGTACAGTTCGGTGAGCAGGCCCACCTCCACGGCATCGAAGCCGGCCGACGTCCAGGCGGCGGTATGCGCGTCGCCCCGGTATTCGCGCAGCCGGTCGGCAAAGCGCCAGGCCGCGCCCAGCGGCGAGGACGGCACCTCCTGGGCGAGGACGCCGGCGTAGAGGGGCTTTCCCGCGACTGGCAGCGCGGCGCTGGCCCGGCCGAGGATGTCCCGGACTCGTTCGATACCCGCCGGCTCAGGTCCGAGGATCCTGGTCAGCTGGGCGATGGCCCCGCCGGTTCTGGCCTGCTCGATGGCGGAAGCATCCGTGATCGACCAGCCGAACGTCACCGCCGGGACGACGACCGACGGATTGAACACCGCGAACGCTGACGCGACCACATCGCCAGGCACCTGCCCGAGAAGAGAGCCACGGCTGCAGAAGTAGGCGGAACCGTCGGGAAGGGCTACCCCGTTCCTTTCGGCCGGGCTGGGTGAAAAGCCGAGATGGGCGTACGCCGCATGGCACTCCGGCGAGAAGTACACCTGCCCGGCGAAGGGCTCGATAGCGGCGGCAAGCCTTCTGGCCTTTGCGCGCAGCTCCTCGTCATCCATCACGGGCCTTTCTCTGCAGCAGCTACGGAATGGGGCCTAACGGAAAACTTAGCCTTTCCTGATCCGGCCAGCGCCCGGGACCCGGCTCAGTCGGCGGCGATCTGCCGGGCGCTGGGCCCGGGCTGGGGTTCGCCGAGCCGCTGCAGGTGCCGCACGCTCGGCGCGGCGAGCAGCGCGACGACGGCGGCGAGATCGACCGCGGCTGCGATCCACAGCGTGCGGCCCATCCCGATCCCGGCCGCCGCCACTCCGGCCAGGGCAAGTCCGAGCGGCTCGCACAGCAGGGAGCCGAACCAGTCATAGGCACTGACGCGCGACAGCGACGCCGGCGGGATGTGCTGCTGCAGCGTCGTCTCCCACAGCGTGTTGAACAGCATGCTCCCGAACCCGGTGACCAGCGCGGTGACGACCAAGGCCTGCCAGGGCAGCTGCAGCGCGAGCACGATGATGGGCGACGCATGCGGGACTACCACGATGGAGGCCAGGAGGAGCGGGCGCCGCGGCTTGAGCCGAAGCGCCGTCGCGCCGGCGGCGAGGCCGCCGATGGCCGAGACGACCAGGATCGCCGTCCACGCGCCGGCGCCGCCGTGGCCGTCCTTGATCCACGCCGCGGCAAGCACGAGCCACGCCGAGTCCATCATGTTCCCGAGGGACGCGCTGACCACGACCAGCCAGACCCAGGTCCGGGCGGTGAACTCGCGCCAGCCGTCGAGCAGGTCCCGCGCGAACGACTGCGACGGCAGGCTGACGTGCGCCGGCAGGCGCAGCCGGGCGAGGTAGAACGCGCTCACGCCGAAACTCGCCGCATCGATGACCAGCGCGTACCCCGGCCCGGCGGTGACGATGAGAATGCCCGCCAGCGCCGGGCCGGCGAACTGCATCGACGCCATCGACATCCCGCGCAGGGCGTTGGCCTCCGGCAGCCGCCCCGCGCTCACGGTCATCGGCGTGAGCCCGGTCGATGCGGGACTGAAGAACGCCGTCCCGGTCCCGGCCAGCGCCTGCAGGATGATCAGCTCCCAGATGCGCGCGGTGTGGGAGAGCAGCAGGGCCGCGGTCGCCGCCTGGACGGCCATCCGCGCGACGTCGGCGGTGACCATCACCGCGCGCCGCGGCAGGCGGTCGGCGAAGACACCGCCGGCCAGCAGGAAACCCACGAGCGGAGCGGTCTTGGCGGCGATCACGAAGCCGAGGTCGCGGGCGGATCCGGTCAGGTCGAGTACCGCCCAGGCCAGCGCGAACGGCGTGACCGCATCGCCGAGCAGCGACACCAGCTGCCCGGTGAAGAACAGGCGAAACTCGCGCTCCTGGAGCGCGCCGAGCGGGATCGGCCGCACCCAGGTCTCCTTCCCGGGGCCGGCCGCCCCACGCAGGCCCGCCGTCTGCTCCGTCAGAGTCCGTCTCGGCCCGAGCCGGCCGCGCCGCCGCTGAGCGATTCCAGCTCGCGGACGATGTTGGCCCTGGCCTGGGCTTCCCACCGCTGGCGGGCCGCACGTGTCCCGTACAGCGGATCCCGGGCCAGCAGCCCCGACATGACCGCCGTGCGTCCCGCCCGCCAGGCCGGCTCGTCCAGGGCAGCGTATTCTTCCCACCGCCAGCCGGTAGCGGTCGTAGGCCGGCGGATCCGCGCCGAGGATCGCCAGATCGGCATCGAGCAGCACCCAGGCGGCCGGGTCGTCCGGGGACGCCGAGTGCGCCGTCGTCGCCAGCACCAGTTCCCCGACCCTGGCCGCATGCGCTTCCCCGACGCCGGCTCGTGCCAGCCAGTACCGTGCCCACGATGCGCTGCGGCGCTCGTCATCACCAGGGTGCCCGTCATAGACGACGTCGTGGGCGCAGGCGGCGATGGTGAGCACCGCACGCTCTTGCGCCGGCAGGCGCAACTCGCCGGCGAGGACGGCCACGTCCCGCGCGACCGCCCGCGCGTGCACGCCGTCGTGGTAGCGGCGGTGCGACTCGGCATAGCGAGCGCCCAGGTCCGCCGCCGCGGCCAGGGCGACCTCCCGGTCACCGCCGAGCAGGCAGACAGCACCCGTCCACGCCGCCTCCACGAGAGTATTCTCGCCGGGCGTCATGCGGCTGTCAGCCTGGCTCTGAGGTTCGGCGAGCGGCTGGCCGATGTGCTCTGAGAGGATCTGACCTATGCCTGCAGAGATTCCTGCCGAAGCGCTCCAGCTGCGATCGCTGGTAAGCGCCGATCAGACCCTCGAGCTGTTCCTGGACGTGGTCCCGGTGCCGGAGCCGCGGCCAGATGAGGTCCTCATCAGGGTTGAGGCGGCACCGCTCAACCCGTCAGACATGGGCCTGCTGTTCGGCGGGGCTGACATGGCGGCCGCGGCGGCGGGCGGATCGGCCGGGCGCCCGGTCGTCACCGCGCCCATCCCCGATGCCGCCATGCGCGGCCTGGCGGGCCGGGTCGGGAAGCCCATGCCCGTCGGCAACGAGGGCGCGGGCACGGTCGTGGCGGCGGGTGAGTCGGCGGCCGCGCAGGCTCTGCTGGGCAAGGTCGTCGCGGCGGCCGGCGGCGGGATGTACGCGCAGTACCGGCTGGTCAACGTCGCGCTGTGCCTGGAGCTCCCGGCCGGGGCGACGGCGATCGAAGGCGCGGCCTCGTTCGTGAACCCGATGACGGTGCTCGGCATGGTCGACACCATGCGGACGGAGAATCACAGCGCGCTGGTGCATACGGCCGCCGCCTCCAACCTCGGCCAGATGCTCAACCGGGTCTGCATCGAGCAGCAGATCCCGCTCGTGAACATCGTGCGCAAGCCAGACCACGAAGCGATGCTCCGCGCGGCTGGTGCCGTTCACGTCTGCAATTCGGCGTCCGACGACTTCATGGCCGACCTGACCGGCGCGCTCACGGCAACCGGGGCCACGCTTGCGTTTGACGCCGTCGGCGGCGGCCGGCTGGCCAGCCAGATCCTGACCGGCATGGAAGCCGCCGCCAGCGCCGCCGCGGGCAGCTACAGCCGGTACGGGTCGGCCGTGCACAAGCAGGTCTACATCTACGGATCGCTTGACCGCGGCCCGACCGAGCTGGCCCGCAGCTTCGGCATGGCCTGGGGCATCGGCGGGTGGCTGCTGACGCCGTTCCTGCAGAAGGCCGGCCCCGCGCGTGTCGCGCAACTGCGCGACCAGGTCGCGGCCGGGCTCAGGACGACGTTCGCCAGCAGCTACACCGCGCGGGTATCACTCCCGGGCGCGCTCTCCCTCGACGCGATCGCCGGCTACGGCCGGCAGGCGACCGGCTCGAAATACGTCATCATCCCGTGATAGCTCCGTGAGGTGCGGTCGACGCGAGGGCGTTCGCAGCGGAAGTGAGTGAACGGCAGCCGTCCGGGTGGCGGCGGCTCACAGTTCGCTCACGACGATATCTAGTGCCGTCGGGGCATCCTGGCCGCTGATCTCGGGGTGCGGCTCGACCGTATACCCGAGAGCGCGCACCAGGTCGCCGAACTCGGCTGGCTTGCCGGGCTGCTGCCCCGATTCCAGCAGCGCCCGGGCGAGCCGCCCCTTGGTCGCCTTGTTGAAATGCGAGACCACGGACCGCCTGACCACGCCGCCGGACTCCCGCTCGTGCAGCACCCGCACGGTGACGGCGTTGGCCCCGGGTGCCCACAGGCTCGCGTACGCGCCCGACCGCAAGTCGACGACCAGCTGATCGCCTGCATGCCCGGCCAGGGGGGCACCCAGCGCCTTGCGCCAGGCCGCTGACACCGGGCCTACCGAGGGCAGCTTCGCTCCGGCCGAGCAGCGATAGTGCGGGATCCGGTCACTGGGCCGGAGCACTCCCCACAGGCCCGAGAAGATCAGCACATGATCGGTCGTGATTCCCCGGCGGTGCAGGGCGGGCAGATCGAGGGCGTCATAGAGCACGCCGGTGTACACCTCGGCGGCCACGCCGGCCGGCGCCGAGAGCAGTTCCCGGTTATGGCCGAGTTCACCGGCCTGGCCCGGGCTCAGCCCGAGCGCCGCCAGCGCGGCCGGGGACCGGCCGCGGGCCAGGCGGGCTAGTGCCTTGAGCAGCCTGGCCCGCGTCGGAGCGAGCTCGGGCAGCGCCAGGGAATCCAGGTCGACCGGGGCCGCCTCAGCCGGGAAGGCCTTGGTTTCCGATGGCGGGATCAAGATAAGCATCGTGGACGACCCTCGGCCGGCGGACTGGGGAAGGCTGGTACTACCGCGCCGGGTAGCGCTCGCGGCGAACGGTTGCGCTCCGGCCCTTGATGCTCGTCCGCCGGAGCGCCGCTACCACGTCGTCGGCGGCTGACTCGGGCACCTCGACGAGGGAGAACCGGTCGGCGATCTCGATCGCACCGATGTCCCGGCCGGAGAGGTTCGACTCGCCGGTGATGGCACCGACAAGATCCTGCGGCCGGACTCCGGCGGAACGGCCGGTGCTCACGAACAGGCGGGTCGTGCCTCCCGGCGCGCGGCGGCCGCGCCGCTGGTCACGGCCGGTGGCCGGCCGCTGGTCACGTGGCTTGGCCTTGCGGCCGTCGCGGCGGTCGTCCGCTGGCGGCAGTTCGACGGCGGGGATCTCTTTTTCCTCGCGAGGTGTTCCGCTCGCCTCATGGGCCAGCTTGACCGCGGCGAGCGCCACCTCGTAGGGGTCGAACTCCGCATCGAGCGGCCCGACAACAGACCGGAAGGCATCGAGGTCGTCGTCTTTGAGCAGGCTCTCCCGCAGCGTGGTGCGCATCAGCTCCAGGCGCCGGGCCCGCAGGTTGGCGAGGGTCGGCAGCTTCTCGATCGTGATCGGCTGCTTGGTCGCCCGTTCGATAGTCTTGATCAGCCGGTGCTGGCGCGGCTCGGCCAGGGTTATGGCGGTGCCTTCGCGGCCAGCGCGGCCAACGCGTCCGATGCGATGCACGTACGATTCCGGTGAGCTCGGCACGTCGTAGTTCACCACGTGCGTGAGCTGGTCGATGTCGAGACCGCGGGCGGCCACGTCGGTGGCCACCAGCAGGTCGATGGCCCGGCTCCGCAGCCGGGCCATGACCCGGTCGCGCTGCTTCTGGTCCATTCCGCCGTGCAGCGCCTCGGCACGATAGCCGCGGCCGTTCAGCGACTCGGTGAGCTGGTCCACCTCGTCCCTGGTCGGGCAGAAGACGATCGTGGACGCCGGCCTCTCCAGGTCAAGCACGCGACCGAGAGCAGCCGCCTTGTACCCGCGCGGCACGAGGTAGGCAGTTTGCCGCACCAGCAGTCCGTCGGCTGACGCCGACGGCTGGCGACCGAGCTCGACCCGCACCGGGTCACGCAGGTGGCGGCGCACCATGCCGTCGATCCGCGGCGGTATCGTCGCCGAGAACAGCGCGGTCTGCCGCTTCTCGGGGATGCTGGCGAGGATCGCCTCGATTTCCTCGGCGAACCCCATGTCGAGCATCTCGTCCGCCTCGTCGAGGACGAGGATCTCGATGCCGCTCAGCGTCAGCGTTCCCCGCTTGATGTGGTCGAGCGCGCGCCCGGGCGTCGCCACCACGACGTCGACGCCGCGCTTGAGCGGCCCCAGCTGCCGGCCGATGGGCTCGCCGCCGTAAACCGGCAGGACACGTGCCCCCATGTCGCGCCCGTAGCTGCGCATCGCCGCCGAGACCTGCACCGCGAGCTCGCGCGTCGGGACGAGCACCAGGGCGAGCGGCTCGGTCCGGTCGTCTTCGCCGAGTATCCGCTGGAGGATGGGAAGCGCGAAGGCGGCCGTCTTCCCGGTCCCGGTCGCTGCCTGCCCGACCAGGTCATGGCCCTCAAGCAGCGACGGGATGGCGGCAGCCTGTATGGGTGTCGGCTCCTCATAACCGAGGCCCGAGAGCACATGGCACAGTTCCGGGGCCAGCGTCAGGTCGGCGAAGCCGCTCGCATCCCCGCCGTTATCCTCGATCACGTATAACCACCTTGCTCCACAACGACCTTTGACTCCCCACTTGGTTTCACCCTTGGCCACCGTCGCGGCAAATTACCGTTGCGGCGGACGTGACGTGGGCCGACGCGGCCCACGGCTCGCTGCTGGTCACTGAGCAGGCTCAGCCTGCTGTGATATGTCACTCCTCAAGGGCTGGATCCGGGGCCGCACGGTGCGATACCCAGACTGGTTCTCGGCGCGACTGCCCCAGCTCCCTGAAGGGGCCCCGCAAGATCGTTCGCTGCGAGCGTGCAGACGACACGAACACACCAGACGACTACCACCGTACGGTAGAGCCGATCCGGCGTCCTGTTCATTCCCGCCACCGGCAGTTGCCGTTAGCTTATGCCGGAAGCCCGGCTGGCCATACGACCTCGGCGTATCCGGGTCAGGCGGGCCGGCTAGGGCGCATTGCCGCTGCTCCCCGCGGCGCTCGGGACTGCGGCACGGCCTGAGACAGCGGGACGCGGACAGCCGCACGCGACAAAACCCGGTGACGCCGGTGGCCGTCCTCGCGATAATGGCCGGTGTGCCCGAGGTCGAGGTCGTCGTCGCCCATCACGAGTGCGCGACCCTGCGCGTGGGCAACGTGTTCCTGAAGATCGACTCTGACCAGGCACGCACTGACGTCGAGGTCGAGGCGATGGCACTGGCGCCGATCCCGACTCCGGAGGTCCTGTGGCGCAAGCCGCCCGTCCTCGCGCTCGCCGCCGTCCCCGGAACCGCACTCGGCCGCCTCGGCGAGCCGTCACCCGCATCGCCGGCCGCGTGGGCCGCCGCGGGCGCCGCCGTGCGGATGCTGCACGACGCACCGCTGCCGCCCTGGCCCGGCCAGAGTCCCGACGAGATCACAGCGGAGCTCGACGGCGAGTGCGAGTGGCTGCTGGCGAACGACGTCCTCCCGGCCGAACTGGTCACCCGCAACCGCCAGGTGGCCGAGGCCGCGCTCCGGCCCTGGACGCCGGCCTTCACCCACGGCGACCTGCAGATCGCCCACGTGTTCACCGCCGGCGGCGAGGTCACCGGCGTGATCGACTGGACCGAGGCGGCCCGGGGCGATGCCCTGCACGACCTCGCCACCCTGACGCTCGGACACGAGGAGCACCTGGCCGACGTCATCGCCGGCTACGGCACCGACGTCGACCTCGACCTCGACGTGATCCGCGGGTGGTGGTCGCTGCGCAGCCTGGTGGCGATCCGCTGGCTGGCCGAGCACGGCTTCGACCCGGCCACGCCCGGCTGCGAGATCGACGTACTGAAAGCCCGGATGTAAGGCTGCCTCACCCGTCCGCCGCGGACGGGCTGTCAGTGTCCGCAGGCACCGGCCGGCGGCAGGATCCGGCCGCGAGGAATGCGGTTCCGAAGAACAACTCGGTCCACGAGGAATCGGCCATTTCCTCCTGCATGGCTGCGCGAATCGCCTCCCACGGACGGCGCATGACCCACTGATCGATGGAGGCGAAAGGCCGCACGGTCGCGGTTCCGAGCTGCGCTACCCACCGGGGCGTGTTGCCGGGAACCTTGAGATCCAGCACGGCCCACCGTCCGCCTGCGGAAAGGGCCCGGGCGCCGTGGGCGATTACCGCTGCGCACTCGGGTACCTGCGTCATGGCGTAGGTGGACAGGATCGCCTTGACGCCAGCCGGGAACTCGAAGCCGGCCGCGTCGGCCTGGATGAGGCTGACATTGCCCCAGCCGTCCGCCTTTACCCGGTCCTGGGCCCGGGCGAGCATCGCGTCGGTCAGGTCGACGCCGATGATCCGGCCGCCGGGACCGACCACCTTCTCGAGGAGCGAGAAGTTCAGGCCGGTGCCACAGGCCATGTCGACCACGGTGTCACCCGGACGAAGGCCGAGCGCCCGTACGGCCCGGATGCGCTGCATCCGCTGGGGGTAGCCGGGCGCGGGATAGAGCCGGGAGGTGATGTCGTAATGCTTCGCTTTCTTGCGGTACGTCGCGATCAGGTGCTCTCGCGTCTGGTCGACCTGGGTCACGGGGTGCTCCTCGCTCACGGTGTGCTGGCCTCTCTCGGCGGCATGACGGTGGGACCGCGCCCCGTTCAGGATGTGGCGCCTGCTCGGGTAGCGGACTCGACCGCGGCCTTGATCGCCACCATCTCGAGGTCGCTGACGCGCTGAATCCTGCTTTTGAGAAGGCTGGCGGGGATCGCGCGCATGATGCCCCCGAGGTCGACCTCAATCCACATCATGGTGTCGGTCTGCCCGTCGCCCGCCGGCTCGAATTCCATTCCCCAGCGCGCTGAGGACGTGCCCATCGGCCCGGCGAACGCCAGGGCGCCGGGCGGCTCGACCACGGTCACCTGCTGGCTCCGGCGGCGGCTCATCCCGAACATCAGCTTCGCCCGCTGATCCACCCGCGAGCCGGGCTGAAGCGGACCGCCGCCGCGGACCCGTCCTTCGAGAACCGTCGGCGCCCACTCCGGCCAGCGCCCGACATCACACATATACGCACACACCTCATGGACGCTGCCGGCGATCATTATGCGGCTCTCGGTTCTGAATGTCATGGGACGGACTTCTCCTTCATAGTGATCAGTGCGTTAGCTAGTTCCTCGGTGGTCTGTTCCCAGCCGTGCAGGGTCGACCGCCGCTGCCGGGCGGTGGCCCGCAGCCGGTCCCGGTGCCGCTCGTCGTCCAGCCAGCCGGCGAGGGCGGCGGCGAGGGCAGCCGGATCGCCGGGGGGGATCAGCTGGCCGGGGCGGGTGCCATCGGCGGTGCAGCCGAGCGCTTCCGGCAGCCCGCCGACGGCGGCCGCGATGACGGGCAGGCCATGGGCGAGCGCTTCGGTGACGGTCATGCCGTAGGTCTCCGCGCGCGACGGCGCGACGAGCAGGTCGGCGGTGGCATACGCGTCGCTGAGCGCCGCGCCGGTCAGGACGCCGCTGAGCCGGACGCGGTGGTCGTAGCCGAGGTGCGAGATACGGGCCTGCAGCTGTCCGACGAAAACCGGGTCGCGGTCGAGGGACCCGGCCAGCAGGCAGTGCCAGTCGCGGTCAGCGAGCCCGGCGAGAGCCTCGACGAGGAGGTCCTGCCCCTTGTGCCGGCCCAGGACCCCGACGCAGATCAGGTGGCCGCGGACGGGCCGGGCCGGAGCAGTCACCCGGTCGACGCCCGGCCGGGCGACGTGCACCCGGGAGGCCGGGATCGCGTACCGGGTCAGCACCTGCTGGCGGGTCCATTCGCTGGTAACCACCACGCCGGCGGCCGCGCGGAGCACCGCCCGCTCGGAGCGTTCCGCGCTGGCATCATGGTGGGTGCCGGCGGCGGTGGGCAGCGGCATGTGCAGCAGCACGGTCATGCGCAGCCGCCCGGCGTGCGGCAGGAGCTGCGCGGCGGCCGGCGAGGCGATGAGCCCGTCGATCAGGACGGTCTCCCCGTCGGGGATGGCGGAAATGATGCGGGCCAAGTCGGCCAGGGCGCCAGGACCGGGGAGCGGCCACGCCGCGGCGACGGTCGCGACCAGCACGTCCCAGCCGGCCTCGGCCAGTCCGGCGCAGGCCCGCCGGTCATAGATGTTGCCGCCGGAAGGCAGGCCGGGATCGTCGAATCCCGCGGGGACTACGACGTGGACCCGCACGATGTCCCGGCCCTCCCGAGCGCCTGCCGCATCGAGCCGGGCTCCCCCTCGCGGCCAGGCTGAACCACACCCGCCGCTGATCCGTCATACCTGACACAAGGTAATACGTGAAAGCGGCCGACCCGGTTCGACCCGAGACGACCGGCGTCGGCCCGGCCTGGGCGCGGCCCGGCCGGGCCGGCGATCCGGCCGGGTCGGGTGGCACCCGCCGTCCCGGACAGCGCACGGAATCTGACGCGAGACAGGATCAGCGAGCACCATTGATGACGGCGCTGGAGCGGGCCCGGGCGACCGCCTACCCCGCGGGCGAGTACGTGGGCCAGGAGAGCTTCATGCGGGCGGCCGAGGTCCGGAGGCTGGCTCACCAGGCCATGGTCGGTCCCGGCGTCTCGGTGCTCGACTTGTGCTGCGGGGTGGCCGGCCCCGGCCGGATGATCGCGGCGGAGTCGGGCTGCCGCTACCTGGGTATCGATCTATCCGCCAGCTCGCTGACCGCCGCCCGGCAGCTAGCCGGGAAGCTTCCCTGCCGCTTCGAGCAGGCTCACCTCCCGCCGCTGCCCGCGGGCCGCTTCGAGGTGGTATTCCTGCTGGAGACGATGCTGGCCTTCCCCGACAAGGATGTCCTGGCAGGTGAGGTGGCGCGGGTGCTGGAGCCGGGCGGGCGGTTCGCTTTCACGATCGAGGAAGGCCGGCCGCTTACCGAGCGGGAGCGGGCCCGGATGCCCGCCGCCGATACGGTCTGGCCCATCGAGCTGGCGGAATTGACAGGTGTGCTGCGCCACGCGGGGCTGACCGTGACCTGGCAGCAGGAGTGCAGCTCCTCCCATCACGCGATAGCGACGGCGCTGCTCGGCTGCTACCAGGCGGATTCACCTCAGATCGCCGGCCAGATCGGGGAGCGGGCCACCGCCGAGCTGATCGCGGCCCATCAGCTGTGGAGTGACTGGCTCGGCAGCGGGCGGGTACGCAAGTTCGCGATGGTAGCCGCAAAGCCATGACCAGCTTCGATGAAGCCTCGATGACCTCCGGCTATGCCCGCTACCTGGCCGCGAAGACCACCGTGGATGACCGGGCACTCAACCGGCATGTGCTGGCCGAGTTGCGCCGCCTCATGCCCGCGGGGGCGCCGCGAGTGCTGGAGGTCGGGGCCGGCCTGGGGACGATGGCGGCCCGGCTGATGGACTGGGGCGTGGTCGGCGCCGGCGAGTACATCCTGCTGGATACGGACCGGCCGCTGCTGGATGATTCTCGCCGGTGGCTGCGCGACTGGGCAGCCGCGCGGGGCCTGCGCAGCGACCTGCGGCCGGATGGGCTGCAGGTGGGTGATCTGCGGGTGCGCCTGGAGCACGCCGAGCTCGGCCGTTACCTGGAGGTCGCGCACGGCGCGCCGGCCGATGTGCTGATCGCCAACGCCGTGCTGGACCTGGTGGACGTGCCGGCCGTCCTGCCCGGGCTGCTGCGGCTGCTGGCCCCCGGCGGCGTCTACTGGTTCACGATCAACTATGACGGCGAGAGCATCTTCGCGCCCGGTCACCCCCACGACGACCAGGTGATGCGGGCCTACCACCGCGACATGGACGAGCGGGTCCGCTACGGGCGGCCGGCCGGGGACAGCCGAACGGGCCGCCGCCTGTTTCACCACCTGCGGGCGGCCGGGGCGCCGGCGCTGGCGGCCGGGTCGTCCGACTGGGTCGTCAGCGCCGGCCCGGACGGGAACTACCCGGGCGATGAGGCTTACTTCCTGCGCAGCATCCTGAGCACGATCCAGGACGCGCTGCAGAGCCGCCCGGACCGGATGGAACCGGCGGACCTGGCCGACTGGCTGGCCGTGCGCGATCGGCAACTGGCGGTCGGTGAGCTGGTCTACATCGCCCACCAGCTTGATTTCGCCGGCCGCGCGCCGGGCTAGCGCCCCGCCGCGGCTGGCGGCTCGGCGGCGCGTTCAATACTCCCCGACAGCAGATCATGGCCCCCGCGCTGGGCCTTGGTGGCCAGGTAGGCGGCATTGGTCTCGTTAAGGTGCAGGGCGGTGGGGACCTGCCGGGCGATCGTGATGCCCAGGCGGGCCAGCTGAGCCCCCTTGTCCGGGTTGTTACTCAGCAGCGCGATGCGGCTGGCACCGAGGGCGTGCAGCATCTGGGCCGCGCTAGTGTAGTCGCGCTCGTCGGCCCGGTGACCGAGCGCGAGATTCGCGTCGTACGTATCCAGGCCGCGATCTTGCAGCGCGTAGGCGTCGAGTTTGTCGTACAGCCCGA
>JAICWX010000348.1 GCA_025934635.1 Streptosporangiaceae bacterium
ACCTCCTCGCGGACCGGGCCGTTCATGGTCCGCTGGTACATCCACAGGATGTAGATGGCGGCCAGGATGATCGCGGTGGTGGCGATGATGGCGGGCAGCTTGTACCGGGAGAAGGTGCCGAGCAGCACCAGGAACTCGCTGACGAAGGTGGACAGGCCGGGCAGCGAGAGCCCGGCCAGGCCGGAGATCAGGAACAGGCCGGCCAGCAGCGGCGCGACCTTCTGCACGCCGCCGTAGTCGGCGATCCGGTCCGTACCGCGACGGGCGATGAGGAATCCGACGATGAGGAACAGCGCGCCGGTCGCGAACCCGTGGTTGACCATGTAGAACGTCGCGCCGGACACGCCCTGGCTGGTCATGACGAAGACGCCGAGCGCGATGAAGCCGAAGTGCGAGATCGAGGTGTAGGCGATCAGCCGCTTCATGGACTGCTGGCCGATCGCGACGATCGCCCCGTAGATGATCCCGATCACGGACAGCGTGATGACCAGCGGGGTGAAGTACTTCGCGCCGCTCGGGAACAGCTCGAAGCAGTAGCGCAGCATGCCGAACGTGCCCACCTTGTCCAGCACGCCGACCAGCAGCACGGCGGCGCCGGGCGGGGCGGCGGCGGCCGCGTCGGGCAGCCAGGTGTGGAACGGCCACAGCGGCGCCTTGATCGCGAACGCGATGAAGAAGCCGAGGAACAGCCACTTCTGCACAACCGGGCTCAGCGACACGTGGATGAGCTGGCTGAACAGGAACGAGCCGTGGTGCCCGGTCGCGCCGCTGCGGGCCGAGTACACGTACAGCGCGATGATCGCGACCAGCATGAGCAGGCCGCCGAGCAGGCTGTAGAGCAGGAACTTGACCGCGGCGTACTGCCGCTTGCCGGTGCCGTAGCTGCCGATCATGAAGTACATCGGGATCAGCATGGCCTCGAAGAACACGTAGAACAGGAAGACGTCGGTGGCGGCGAAGACGCCGATCATCATCGTCTCGAGCGTCATCATCAGCGCGAAGTACGTCTTCACGCTGTGCCGCGGGCGGGGCGTGGCGGCGGATGCGGCCGCGGGCACATCCGGAGCAGGCGGGGCGCCGAGCACCCCGTCGGCGTCCCACCAGGAGGCCAGCAGCACCACCGGCATCAGCACCGCGGTCATCGCGACCAGGACCAGCGCGATGCCGTCCACGCCGAGCGCGTAGTGCACGCCGAACGCCGGAATCCACGAGTAGTCCTCGTTGAACTGGTAGTTCGGTCCGCCGACCTGGAACTTCACCGCGATGATGAGCACCACGACCAGCGTCGCCAGCGAGAACGCCAGGGCCACGTACTTGGCCAGCGCGTTGCGCGCCCGCCGGTCCGCCTCGGCGCTGTCCGCGGGCAGGCCGGGGATCAGCGCGACCACGATGGCCCCGACGAGCGGGACCGCGCCCGCGACGGTCAGCCAGGGAAAGCCGTTCATCTACAGCCTCACCACTAGGAGCAGGGCGACCAGGACAACGGCGCCGGCGAACATGGACAGGGCGTAGGAGCGGACGAAGCCGGTCTGCAGCTTGCGCACCCGGCCGGATGTCCCGCCGACCGCCGCGGCGAGCGTGTTCACCAGGCCGTCCACGCCCCGGTTGTCGAAGTACACCGACAGCCGGGTCAGCCACTGGCCGGGCCGCATCAGGACCGACTCGTTGAACGCGTCGCCGTAGAGATCCTTGCGGGCGGCGACGGTGAGGGGCCGCCCGCGCGGGGCGACCGCGGGCACCGGCACCCGCCCGTACATCGCCCAGGCCAGCCCCACGCCCGCGACGACCAGGACCAGGGTAATGATGCCGGGCAGGCTCCAGATGCCGTGGGCCTCCGGCGGGAGCCCGGTGACCGGGCCGAGGAATTTCTCGAACCGCTGGCCGAGGATCAGGAAGGCGCCGCCGGCCACCGAGCCCACCGCGAGCAGGATCAGCGGCCAGGTCATCACGGCCGGCGACTCGTGCGGATGGAACTCGTCGTGCTCCGCGGCACCTTCGGCCGAGGCTCCGGCCAGCGGCTCGGCGGTCTCGTGGGGCTCGGCCGACGCCGCGTCCGATTCCCAGCGGCGCTTGCCGTACCAGGTCATCAGCATGACCCGCGTCATGTAGAACGCGGTGACGGCCGCGCCGATCACCGCGCAGGTACCGAGGATGGCGCCGGAGGTACCGCCCTTGTCGAAGGCCGCCTCGATGATGCCGTCCTTGGTGAAGAACCCGGAGAACGGCGGGATGCCGATGATGGCCAGGTAGCCCAGGCCGAACGTGGCGTAGGTGACCGGCATGACCCGGGCCAGGCCGCCGTACTTGCGCATGTTGACTTCGTCGTTCATGCCGTGCATGACCGAGCCGGCCCCGAGGAACAGGCCGGCCTTTACGAACCGGGGCGCTATCCGGTGGGCTAGGGCCAACACGTCCCCGGCCGGCCCGCGGCCGGCCGCCAGCGTCATGTAGCCGATCTGGCTCATGGTGGACCCGGCCAGGGCCTTCTTGATGTCGTCCTTGGCGCAGCCGATGATCGCGCCGAACAGCAGCGTGACCGCGCCGACCACGGTGACCCCGAGTCGCGCGGTGGGCGACAGGGCCAGGATCGGGTTGGACCGGACCAGCAGGTACACCCCGGCGGTGACCATGGTCGCCGCGTGGATCAGGGCCGACACCGGGGTCGGGCCCTCCATCGCGTCGAGCAGCCAGGACTGCAGCGGCACCTGCGCGGACTTGCCGCACGCGCCGAGCAGGAGCAGCAGGCCGAGCGCGGTGGCCACCCCGCTGCCGCCAGAACCGATCGAGCCGAACACCGGGGTGAACGACACCGTGCCGAACTCGGCGAACATCAAGAAGATGGCCAGCGACAGGCCGGCGTCACCGACCCGGTTGGCGACGAACGCCTTCTTGGCCGCGACCGCCGCCGTGTTCTTGAACTGCCAGAACCCGATCAGCAGGTAGGACGCCAGGCCGACGCCTTCCCACCCGACGTACAGGCCGAGGTAGTTGTCGGCCAGTACCAGCAGCAGCATCGCGGCGACGAACAGGTTCATGTAGGCGAAGAACCGGCGCCGGTCGCTGTCGTGCGCCATGTAGCCGACCGAGTAGATGTGGATCAGCGAGCCGACCCCGGTGATCAGCAGCACGAAGCTGATCGAGAGCTGGTCGATCTGCAGGCCCATGGGCACCTGGAAGCCGGCCACCTGGATGAAGGTGTACAGGTGGTCGTCCTGGCTGCGGTTCGCGCCGCCGAGCAGCGAGAAGAAGGCGATCACGGCGTAGACGAACGACGCCACCGGCATCAGGACGCCGAGCAGGTGCCCCCACCGGTCGGTGCGGCGGCCTCCGCAGAGCAGCACTACGGCACCGAACAGCGGGAACGCGATCAGCAGCCATGCCAGCTTCAGCACGCCAGTAGCCGCAACGGTGTGCAACGTCGTCATCCCCTCAGTACTTCAGCAGGTTCGCGTCGTCCACCGACGCGGACCTTCGCGCCCGGAAGATCGCCATCAGGATCGCGAGGCCGACCACGACCTCCGCGGCGGCCACCACCATCACGAAGAACGCGATGACCTGCCCGTCCAGGTTGCCGTGCATCCGCGCGAAGGCCACGAAGGCCAGGTTGCAGGCGTTCAGCATAAGCTCGATGCACATGAACACGACGATGGCGTTGCGCCGCACGAGCACGCCCACCGCGCCGATCACGAACAGGATCACGGACAGGCCCACGTAGTGGATCGGGCTCACGAGTCCGCCCTCCCCGCGATGGCCTGCCGTTCGCCCTGCTCATCACTGGCCGCCGTCACCGGTACCGCGTCTTCGGGCCGAACGAAGGAAGGTTCTTCGTTCGGGTCACGCGGCGACAGGGTCGCGCTGACCGACGCCTCCGAGGTGCTTCCGTCCGGCAGCAGGGCCGGCCGGTCGGCCGAGTCGTGCAGCGCGTAGACGCCGGGCGACGGGTCGGGCGCGAGGTGGCCGCTGGCCAGCCGCCGGGCGGCGAGGTCACGCTGGCTGGGTTTCGGCGTGGTGCGCTCGCGGTGCGCGAGCACCATCGCGCCGAGCGCCGCGGTGATCAGCAGCGCGCCGGTGACCTCGAACGGGAACACGTAGGTGGTGAAGATCAAGGTGGCCAGGCCGGTGAGGTTGCCGGTGCCGTTGGCCGCGGTGGCGGCCGGGGCCCCGCCGATGGCCGCGTGCCCGATGACCAGGAACAAGATCACGAGCAGGCCGATGGCGGCCAGGGCGGTCGCCATCCGCTGACCCTTGAGCGTCTCCACGATCGAGTCCGCCGAGCTGATGCCGATCAGCATCAGGACGAACAGGAACAGCATGAGGACGGCGCCGGTGTAGACGATGATCTGCACGAAGGCGAGGAACGGAGCGCCCTGCATCGCGTACATGGTGGCCAGCGAGAGCATCACCACCGCGAGCATCAGGGCGCAGTGCACCGCCCGCCGCAGGAGGATCATGCCGAGCGCGGCGCCGACCGAGAGGACGGCCAGGATCCAGTAGAGCGTCTCTTCCGCGATGCGGTCGGTGTTCGGCGCGCCGTGCCCGGCGGCCGCGAGGATGTGGCTCACGTTCCGTCGTCTCCCTTCACGGGGGCGTGGCTGCTGCCGGAGACCCGGCTCTCCACCGGGGGTTCCTCGCCGAAGTCGGGCATGCCGGCCTCGCCGGCGCTGTCGTCGGCCACCTGCACGTTGACCTCGGCGGCGCCGGCGGTCGCGGGCGCGCCCTGGGCCCCCGCGAAGACCGCCGCGCCGGTCGGGCCGCCCGGGCCCGCCATTCCCGGGGCCCGGGGCCCCGCGGTCACGCCGGCCGCGCCGAGACGGTAGTAGTCCTTCTCGTCCTGGCCGAGGCGCATCGGGTGCGGCGGCGCCTCCATGTCCGAGTGCAGCGGCGCGAGCAGCTGCTCCTTGGTCCAGATCAGGTTTTCCCGGCTGTCGTCCGCGATCTCGTACTCGTTGGTCATGGTGAGCGCGCGGGTCGGGCAGGCCTCGATGCACATGCCGCACAGGATGCAGCGCAGGTAGTTGATCTGGTAGACGGCGCCGTACCGCTCCCCGGGGGAGAACCGGGCGTCGGCCGTGTTGTCCCGGCCCTCGACGTAGATGGCGTCCGCCGGGCAGGCCCAGGCGCACAGCTCGCAGCCGATGCACTTCTCCAGGCCGTCCGGCCACCGGTTGAGCTGGTGGTGGCCGTGGAACCGGGGGGCGGTGGGCCGCTTGTCCTCCGGGTACTGGACGGTCTCCACCTTCCGGAACATCTCGGTGAAGGTGACCCCGAATCCCTTGACCGGGTCGATGATGTCGTTGAGCCAGTTAGGCACCTGTGACCTCCTTGCTGGAGGTTTGCTGTTCGAGGCTGGAGGCTGGCTGGTCGATGCCGACACCGTGGTAGTGCGGCAGGTCCATCGGCGGCACCGGGAAACCGGTAGCGGGCTCGATCGTGCCGGCTTCCGCCCGGTCCGCCTCCTCCGCCGCCGCGTAACGCGCGGCCCGCTGCTGGGCGGCGCTGTCCCACATCGTGATCAGGGCCAGGATGAGGATGATGACCAGGCCGAGGACCACGTAGGGGGCCTTGCTGCTGGAGTCGAGCCGCCAGGCGCGCACGGTGGCGACCAGCAGGAGCCAGACGATGGAGACCGGGATGAGGAACTTCCAGCCGATCGCCATCAGCTGGTCGTAGCGCACCCGCGGCAGCGTGCCGCGCAGCCAGACGTAGCCGAACAAGAAGATGAACGTCTTGACCAGGAACCACAGGACCGGCCACCAGCCGCTGTTCGCGCCCGACCACAGGGACAGCGGCCAGGGTGCCCGCCAGCCGCCCAGGAACAGCGTGGTAGCCAGCGCGGAGGCCGTGATCATGTTGATGTACTCGCCCAGGTAGAACATCGCGAACTTCATCGACGAGTACTCGGTGTGGTAGCCCGCCACCAGCTCGCCCTCGCCCTCGGGCAGGTCGAACGGCAGCCGGTTGGTCTCGCCGACCATGGTGAACAGGTAGATGAGGAACGACGGCGCCAGCACCCACCCGTACCACCCGTGCACCTGGGCGTTGACGATCGCGGTGGTGGACAGCGAGCCCGCGTCCAGGAACACGGCCACGAAAGCCAGCGCCATCGCGATCTCGTAGCTGATCACCTGGGCGGCCGAGCGCAGCGTGCCGAGCAGCGAGTAGGGCGACCCCGAGGACCAGCCGGCCAGCACGATGCCGTACACGCCGACCGAGCTCATGGCCAGCACCAGCAGCACCGCCACCGGGAAGTCGGTCAGCTGCAGCGGGGTGCGGTGGTGGAAGATCGAGACTTCCGGGCCCCACGGGATGATGGCGAACGCGACGAAGGCGGCCGCGCCGGACAGGACCGGCGCGATGATGAACACCAGCTTGTCCGCGCCCAGCGGGATGATGTCTTCCTTCAGCGGCAGCTTGAGCGCGTCGGCGATCGGCTGCAGCAGGCCGAACGGGCCGGCCCGGTTGGGGCCCGGCCGGTTCTGCATCCGGCCGATCACCCGGCGCTCGAACCAGATCATGAAGATGGTCGTGAGCAGCAAGAAGAGGAACACGATCCCCACCTTGAGCAGCACCAGCCACCAGATGAGCTGGTTGAAGTCGCTCAGCGTGGGGTTCACCGCGGGCGCGGCCAGCACGTGCGGCAGCGTCCCCTGTGTCATCATTCCGGCCTCCTCAGCGTGACCGTGTCGCCGTGCCCCGCGCCGAGCTCCGCACGGATGGTGGAGCTGGCCGGGCCGGCCAGCTCAGGGCGGCCGGGGTACGGTGTCTCCTCGGCCGGTATCGCGACACCGACCTGCGCGGCCCGCGGCAGGCCGGCCGCCGGCAGCCACACCACGTGGTCGGCCATCGGCACGACCTCGGCCGGGACCGTCACCCGGCCCCGGACGGCGGCCACGGTGACCTTATCGCCGTCGGCGATACCGGCCGCGGCCGCGGTGGTCGCGGACATCCGGGCCACCACTGGCCGGGCCGTCCCGGCCAGTGACGGCTCGCCGTCTTGCATCCGCCCGTTGTCGAGCAACTGGCGCCAGGTCGCCAGCCGCACCGTGCTGCCCTGCGGGGTCTGCTCGGCTTCGTCGCGGATGACGTCCAGGCTCACCGGCAGCGGCAGCTCGGTACGCGCTCCGCGCCAGATGCCGAGCGCGGCCAGTTCGGCCCGCGCCGCCGCCGCGTCGGGCAGGCCCAGGTGGACGTCCATCTGGTCGGCGATCGCACTCAGCACGTACAGGTCGGTGCGGACCTCGGGGACTCGCAGCGCGGCCCGGAACGAGCCTCCGCGTCCCTCCCAGTTCACGAACGTCCCGGCCTTCTCCGCCACCGCCGCGACCGGGAAGACCACGTCGGCGCGGTCGGTGACCGCGCTCGCCCGCAGCTCGAGGCTGACCACGAACGGCGTCATCTCGATGGCGTGCAGCGCGGCCTGCGGATCGGGCAGGTCAGCGGGATCGACCCCGGCCACCACCAGGGCGCCGAGCTCGCCGGCGGCGGCCGCGGCCAGCATGGCCGCGGTATCACGCCCCGGGGTGCCCGGCAGCGAGCTCTTGCCCCAGGCCCGGGCCACTTCGGTACGCGCCGCGGCGTCGGTCACCGGACGGCCGATGGGCAGCAGTCCGGGCAGGGCGCCGGCTTCGATGGCGCCCCGTTCGCCGGCCCGGCGCGGGATCCAGGCGAGCCGCGCGCCCGACGCGACCGCGAGCCTGGCTACCGCGGCCAGCGCTCCTGGCACCTCGGCGAGCCGCTCGCCGGCCAGGATGACCGCACCGGGCGCGCTGAGCGCCTGTCCGGCCTCGGCCCAGGGACCGGCGGCTTTCCCCGCGGTTCCGGCGGCCAGCGCGGTCAGCGCGACCGCCTCCTCGCCCGGCCGGGCGGTCAGCAGCTGCCCGGAGAGCTTGACCAGTCCGGGGCTGGGCAGCGCGCCGATCGAGAACACCTGCTGGCCATGACGCCGGACCGCCTTGCGGAGCCGCAGGAAGACGATGGGCGACTCGTCTTCTGGCTCGAAGCCGGCCAGCAGCACGACGGGGGCCTGCTCCAGGTCGGCGTAGCTGACGCCGATGCCGCTCCCGGCCACGTGCGCGGCCAGGAACTGCTCTTCCTCGGCCGAGTGCGGGCGGGCCCGCATGTCGACGTCGTTGGTGTCCAGCGCGACCCGGGCGAACTTGGCGTAGGCGTACGCGTCCTCGAGGGTCAGCCGCCCGCCGGTGAGCACGCCCGCCCCGCGCGGTCCAGCCTCCTGGCCGCCCGGCGTACCCGGAGGCTGCGCGGCCGGGTACGGGGCGCCCCTGGCCGCGGCCAGGCCGGCCGCGGCCACCGCCAGCGCGTGCGGCCAGGACGCCGGGACCAGTACCCCGTTCTCGTCGCGGACCAGCGGGGTAGCCAGCCGGTCGGGCTGGGTGGCGTAGCTGAACGCCCACCGGCCCTTGTCGCAGTTCCACTCCTCGTTGACCGCCGGGTCCTCGCCGGCCAGCCGGCGCAGCACCCGGCCGCGCCGTACATCGGTACGCAGCCGGCAGCCGGAGGCGCAGTGCTCGCACACGCTCGGCACCGAGACCAGGTCGAACGGCCGGGCCCGGAACCGGTAGGCGGCCCCGGTGAGCGCGCCCACCGGGCACACCTGCACGGTGTTGCCGGAGAAGTAGGAGTTGAACGGCTTGCCCTCGGCGGTGCCGATCATCTGGCTCGGGCCGCGCTCGATGAAGTCGATGAAGGCGTCCCCGGCGATCTCCTCGGAGGTGCGCACGCACCGGGTGCAGGAGATGCAGCGCTCGCGGTCGAGCAGCACCTGGCTGGAGATCGGCACCGGCTTGTCGAAGGTCCGCTTGTCCTCGGTGAACCTGGTCTCGCCCTGGCCGTTGGACATGGCCTGGTTCTGCAGCGGGCACTCGCCGCCCTTGTCGCACATGGGGCAGTCGAGCGGGTGGTTGATGAGCAGCAACGCCATCACGCCCCGCTGCGCCTTCTCGGCTACCGCGGAGGTGAGCT
>JAICWX010000583.1 GCA_025934635.1 Streptosporangiaceae bacterium
CTACGAGCAGTCGAAGATCTTCGACGTGGTGGTCTGGGGCGCGCCGCAGACGCGCAGCAACCTGACCGAGCTCGGGAACATGCTGATCGACACGCCGGGCGGCGGCCAGGTGGCGCTCAAGGACGTCGCCAGCCTCACCGTAGGCGCCGAGCCGGCCGCCATCGTCCACGACGACGTGCTCCGCAGCGTCGAGGTGGCCGCCAGCGTCACCGGCGACCCGGCCGCGGTGGCCGCGGCCGTGCGCGGCCGGATCGCCCGGATGCCGATGCCGTACGAATACCACGCGGAGGTGTTCGGCAGCGCCACGATCCGGAGCGCCGACGCGACCCGCGGGCTGGCCTGGGGCGCGGTCGCGCTGGTCGGCATCTTCCTGCTGCTGCAGGCGGCCGCGGCCAGCTGGCGGCGGGCCGGGCTGATGCTGGCCTCGCTGCCGCTGTCCGCCGCGGGCGCGGTGCTCACCGCGCCGCTGGCGGGCGGGATCTCGAACATCGCGGCGCTGACCGGGCTGTTCGCCGTCATGGCGCTCGCGCTGCGCGCCTGCGTCCTGCTCGGCCGCCGCATCGACTCCGGGGTGGAAGCGGCCCGCGACAACGCCGTCGCCATCCTGCAGACCGTGCTGCTCACGGCCGCCGTGCTGGTGCCGGCCGCGGTCATGAGCTCCGGCCCGGGCCTGGAACTGCTGCACCCGCTGGCCGTGACGATGCTCGGCGGCCTGGTGACCCTGTTCGCCGTCCAGGGGTTCCTGCTGCCCGCGCTGCTGCTGCCCCGCCCGGACCGCGCCGCGATGAGCCCGGGTGGCAGTCACCAGGTATCCCAGCCCGCCGGACGCCGGTACCGGGTCCGGGTCAGGCGAGCCTCCCCCACCGAACGACCGTAAGGGAGCCCCGATGTCACCGAAGCACCTGTCCGTGGCCGGGCTGGTCATCGGCGCCGCGGCGATCCTGGCCGGCTGCGCCGCCGCGACCCCGGCCGAGGTACCGCCGGCCCTGATCAAGCCGGTGGCCGGCTCGCAGATCCCGCAGCTCCAGCTCACGCAGCGCGCGGTCCAGCGGCTGGGCATCCAAACCCAGCCGGTCCAGCCGGGGGCCACGGCGGGCCAGGAGGACATCCCGTACTCGGCCGTGGTCTATGACACCGACGGCTCGACCTGGACCTACGTGAACACCGCGGCCACGACCTACGAACGCGAGCCGGTCACGGTCACCGGGATCGACGGCGAGGTCGCGCTGCTGTCCGCCGGGCCGCCGGCCGGCACGCCGGTGGTGACGGTAGGCGCGGCCGAGCTGCTGGGCTCCGAGTACAACATCAGCGGGGAAGAATGAGCTCTCTCGACGCGGCGGGAGGGATCGGGGTTCCGTCGGCGCCGGGGCCAGCCGGGCCCCGGTGGACCTTGATGCGGGCGGTCATCAGCTCGGCCCTGAAGTTCCGGCACCTGGTCATCGCGGCCGCCGTGGGCCTGATGGTCCTGGGCATCACGTCGCTGCCGGCGATGCACGTCGACGTCTTCCCCGAGTTCGCGCCGCCCCGGGTGCTCATCCAGACCGCCTGCGTGGGCCTGTCCACGTCCGACGTCGAGCAGCTCGTCACCGTCCCGCTCGAGGCCGGCCTCAACGGCATCCAGGGCCTGGACGACATGCGGTCCAAGTCGGTTCCGCAGCTGTCCTCGATCGAGCTGCTGTTCAAGCCGGGCACCGACCTGTTCCGGGCGCGCCAGCTGGTGCAGGAGCGCATCGCGACGGTCTCCCCCAGCCTGCCCACCTGGGCGGCACCGCCGGTCATGCTGGCGCCGGTCTCGGCCACCGGCCGGGCCATGCAGATCGGCATGACGTCGAAGAACCACTCGCTCATCGAGATGTCGATGACGGCCTACTGGACGATCAGGGCCCGGCTGCTGCGGGTGCCCGGGGTGGCCAACGTGGCCATCTGGAACGAGCGGCTCAAGCTCATGACGGTCCAGGCGGAGCCGACCAAGATGCAGGCGAAGCAGGTCTCGCTGGAGAACGTGATGGAGGCCACCGCCGACGCGGTCGACTCCGGCCTGCTCAAGTTCTCCACCGGCGCGGTCATCGGCACCGGGGGCACCATCGAGACCCCGAACCAGCGGCTGGGCATACGCAACGTGCTGCCGATCGTCACGCCGGCCGACCTGGCCAAGGTTCCGGTGACGTCGTCCGGGCAGCAGGGTTCCGGGCGGGTACGGCTCGGTGACATCGCCAAGGTGGCGGAGGACCACCAGCCGCTGATCGGTGACGCGATCATCGACGGCCAGCCCGGGCTGCTGCTCGTGGTGGAGAAGCTCCCCTGGGCCAACAGCCTGCAGATGACGGCGGGGGTCGAGGACGCGATCCGGCAGCTCGAGCCGGGACTGCCCGGGATCACGTTCGACACCAAGGTGTTCCAGCAGGCCAACTTCGTCAAGCTCGCGATCGCCAACCTGACCCAGGCGCTGGTGATCGGCTTCATCCTGGTCGTGGTCATCCTCGCGCTGTTCCTGTTCGAGTGGCGGATGGCCCTGATCAGCCTGCTCACCATCCCCATCTCGCTGGTAGCCACGCTGCTGGTGCTCTACTGGCAGGGCGCCACCATCAACACGATGACGCTGGCCGGCCTGGTGATCGCGCTGGGCGCGGTGGTGGACGACGCGATCATCGACGTGGAGAACATCACCAGGCGGCTGCGGGAAGAGCGCCTCGCCGACGGCGGCCGGTCCACCCGCGAGGTGATCCTGAGCGCCTGCCTCGAGGTGCGGAGCCCGATCGTCTACGCCACGCTCATCATCGTCGCGGCGTCGGTGCCCGTCTTCCTGCTGGCCGGGCTGACCGGGGCGTTCTTCCGGCCGCTGGCGCTGTCTTACACGCTCGCGATCGCCGCCTCGATGGCGGTCGCGCTCACCGTCACCCCCGCGCTGGCCCTGCTGATGCTGCGCGGCGCGCGCATCGAGCGGCGCAGGTCGCCGCTGGTGGGCTGGCTGCAGAAGGGGTACACGGCGGGGCTGTCCCGGATCATCGTCAGGCCAGTCGCGGCCTACGCCACGGTCGCCGCGCTGACCATCGGTGGCGTCGCGGTGTACCCGCAGCTCGGCCAGTCGCTGTTCCCGGCCTTCGCCGAGCATGACTTCCTCATCCACTGGGTCTCGCCGCCCGGCACGTCCACCGCCGAAATGGAACGGTCCACCACCAGGATCAGCAAGGAACTGCTCGCCATCCCCGGCGTGCAGAGCGCCGGCGCGCACATCGGCCAGGCCCTGCTCGGCGAGGAGGTCGCCGGGGTCAACCTCGGGGAGATCTGGGTCAGCCTGGCGCCGGACGCGGACTACGTCAGGACCCTGGACCGGATCCACGCCGTCGCCAACGGGTACCCGGGC
>JAICWX010000028.1 GCA_025934635.1 Streptosporangiaceae bacterium
AGGCATCCAGCGGGGGAGTGTGGCCGAGGGATTTCGCCGTCACGCCCGATGGCCGGTTCCTCATCGTCGCCAACGAGCACAGCGGCCAGCTGACCGTCCTCGCGACCGACTCCGACGGCCGGGTCGCGGCGCCGGTGGCCAGCGCCGAGATGCCCGGTGCCTCCTACGTCGAAGCGGAAACCAGGTGACGGGACCACAAGCGACTGCCCCTGAGCCCGCGGACCGCCCCTGGTGGCCGTCGCCCTACGGCGCCGCCGACCGGATCGGTGCCGGCAACGAGCTCACGCCCGCGGCGACGCTGGCGGCGCTGCGGCTGCCGCGCTCCGGCCGGGTCGTCGAGCTGGCCCAGCTGACCACCGCGGACGTGCCCGTGATCCAGCCGCGGGTCCATCACCAGGTCATCCTCGCCCACGAGACCCTGCCCGACGTGTCCCGCCGGGCCGGCGACAACCGCTTTTCGACGTTCGCCGAGCACGTCGTCACCTCTTACCACGTCGGCTGCCACCTCGACGGCCTCGGCCACGCCGGGATCGACGGCCGCTACTACAACGGCCTGCCGTACGCGGAGATCTTCGCCGCCACCGGGCTGACGCAGCTGGGCATCGAGAATGTCCGGCCCTGGGTCAGCCGCGGGATCGTGCTCGACATCGCCGCGCTGCGGGGCCTGGCCCGCCTCGACGCGGGCACGGCGATCACGCCCGGCGACCTCCAGCAGGCCGCCCGCCGCCAGGGCATCGAGGTGCGTCCCGGGGACGCGGTCCTGGTCCACACCGGCTGGAGCGAGCTGTGGGAGACCGACCCGCGGCGGTACGCGGCGGCCGAGCCGGGCCTGGACGCGGAGGCCGCGGACTGGCTGGCCCGGCAGCGGGTGTCGCTGGCAGCCGTGGACAACTGGGGTTGCGATGTCTACCCCAGCCCGGTTCCCGGCCAGTTCTTCCCGGTCCACCAGCGGCTGCTCACCATGGCCGGCATCTACATCCTGGAAAACATCCGCACCTCAGACCTGGTCCGCGCGGCCGCCTCGGCCCCGTTCCTGTTCATCCTCGGGGTACCCCGGCTGCAAGGCGCGACCGCCGCGGTGGTCGCGCCCCTCGCCGTGCTGTAACGCGAACTTGCCAAGTTGGAAAGTTCGGGCCATACTTTCCAACATGGAAAATATGATGGGCCTGCCCACCCCCGAAGATGCCGCCGCGGCCCTGGCCGCGGCGGAGACCTCGCGGGCGCAGCTGGCCGGCGATCTCGAGCTGCCGTCCTCCTTCTACAGCTCGATCGGCGTGGCAGTGGCTGTCCAGATCGCCGCGGCCGCCGTTGAGTTCGCCTTCGACACCGGCTGGACCCGGTTGCTGGCGATCGCCGGCGTCGCCGTATTCGCCCTGACGGCAGGCATCCAGCTGGTCCGGTTCCGGCAGCTCAACGGGGTGTGGATCGGGGGACTCGCGAGCCGGGTCGTGCTCGGGACGGGGCTGGCCGCGTCGGCCTCGTACGCGCTGGCCCTGGCCGCCGCGTTCTGGGCTGCCTTCGCCGGGCGGTGGTGGCTGGTGGCTGTCTGCGCGGGGGCCGGGGGACTGGCCTACGGGCTGAGCGGCCGGCGCTGGCTGCGCCTGTACCGGGGAGACCCGGCGACTCACGCCCGGGCCGAGTCGGCTGGCTGGCTGGTAATCATCTCGGCCCTTGCCCTGGCCGGGCTGGCGCTGCTTCTGATCGGCAGCTGATGCTTGAACTGGATGCCAACCTGCACGCGCCGGCCCGGCTGAGGCTGATGACCATGCTGACCGCTGTGTCCGAAGCAGAGTTCTCGACCGTCCGCGACCGCCTCGAGGTCAGCGACTCGGTGCTTTCCAAGCATGTAGGCGCCCTCGCCTCGCTCGGCTACGTCAAGAGCCGCAAAGGAGTTCACGGCGGCCGCCGGACCACCTGGATCTCGCTGACTGCGCAGGGCCGGGCCGCCCTGAGCGCCCATGTTGCCGCACTGCGAGAGGTCATCGCCGGGGTCGAGTAGGCCTCTCGCCGTCCTGTAACACGTGGGCTGGTAACGAAGAGACGCTGGCCCGCGGGCCGTCAGACAGGTCCGTGCGGAGAACGTCGTTGAGCGGCGCCCGCCGGTCGCAGTTGGCCAGGGCGAAGGAGTCGGCCAGCGCGATCACGTCGTCGTCACTCAGACCGCGGAACAGCTCGGCGTACTCGTACGCCAGCGGCTGCGCCACCGTGACGTTCAGCAGGAGCGTGCTGGCCCAGTCCCGCAGTCCCCAGGGGTAGGGGTGGAAGCCAGGGAACTCCTGGGCCAGCTTGGCCTGGAACTGCTCGCTGACCGGCCAGATGTCGCCGCCCTCGCTGCCCCAGTGGTCGGCCCCGAGGCGGTTCTTCTTCGCGACGAACTCGTCGAACCGCTGCCGGTACGCCGAATCCGGCTTCACTACGGCGATGCCGTGGGTGCCGATGTCCTTGTAGGTCCAGATCGACCAGCTGGCCTGGTCGTCGCGGTAGATGTCGAGCTGGTCGGTGAGGATCTGGTACCGCATCGCGTCGCGTCGCTCGTCGCCGGTGTAGACCGGCCCGAATTCGCCGACCCAGACCGGCGTGTTCGTCTTGCGGCTGTACTCGGTGCGCTGGCGGAACTTCTCGGCCAGCGCCGCCTTGTCGATGTGCACCCCGTTGGTGACGCCGGGATAGTCGCCGCCGCGGACGAACCCGGGTGCGGCGTAATCGTGGCAGGCGTAGACCACGTTGTCCAGCTCGCCGTCGAACACGTCGAACTCGGTGGAGTAGGTGTTGCCGTCCAGGAACAGGATGTGGCCGGGGTCCACCGCGCGGATGGTGTCGACCAGCCGCTTGTACACGGAGCGGACGGCGGTCCTCGACTCGTCGGCGGGCTCGTTGATCGGGTTGTACCCGGCCACCCGGGCGTCGCCCTTGTAGCGGTCGGCGATGACCTCCCACAGTGCCACGGCCCGGTCCTGGAAGTGCGGGTGGTCCCAGAACATCGGGCGGTGCGTGTAGTTGTCCGAATGCCAGTGGTGGTTCTGCGCGCCCGGCAGCGCGTGCAGGTCGATCACGCTCATCAGGCCGTGCCGGGCACAGGCGTCGATCACCCGGTCCAGCTGGCGGAAGCCCTCGTGGATGAACTCGAACGGCCGGCCGTCGTCCTCGAAGTGGTGGTAGTTGACCGGGATGCGCACGCAGTTCATGCCGAGCCCGGCGAGCAGCTCCGCGTCGTCGTCGCCGAAGAACGCGGTGAGCAGGCGGTCGAAGAACAGCTCGTACCGGTCGCGGCCCAGAACCTCGCGGACCGTGCTGCGCATGAGCGACTCGTTCGCCGAGTAGCCGGTGATGAAGTTCTCCATGTTCATCCAGCCGCCGAGGCCGACGCCCCTCAGCCTGATCGGGACGCCGTCCCCGTCGACGAAGCGATTGCCCTCGGTGCGTAGCAGGCCGTTGATGGCCACCCGCGCTCCCTTCTCGCCGGATGCCGGCGCCGCGCCGCCACGGACGAGCCCATGGTCCGGCTTCCCTGTTCAGGACGGTCCGAAAGTTTTTGAAACTTTAGTAATTGCGAAGAATCTTATCTTGATCTGAAGTCCGCCCGGAAGTCAAGACTGGCCACGTCACAAGGAACGTCCTACCGCAAGCCTGGACCGGAAGAGGAGAGCTCCGGTATCAACAATTCCGAAATATTTCAGAACAACGAAGTCCAGGCACGTCGTCATCCGGCCAGGTCCTCACTCGCTCCCGGCAAACGACATCGATGCTCCATCGAGGTCGCACTGGCGGCATGGATGCTCCATCAACGCCGCCAGTTCAACGCCGCCAGTTCAACGCCGCCAGCGCACCCCCGGAGCTATCCGGCGGCTGGCCGACCCAGCTCCATCGCCAGCTTCAGGATGCTGCCGGAGTCCGGTCCGAGGATGGAGAGCACGGGGATCGTGATGCCCGCCCGGACGTAGTCGGCGACGCCCGCCTGGATCTCGGCGTGGCTCCCGATCAGGAACAGCTCGTCGATGACCGAATCGGGTACCGCCGCCAGCGCCCCCCGGCGGTCACCGGCCTGCCAGGCGGCCCACATCGCCTCCAGGGCCGGGCCGCGGCCGAGCCAGCGCTGGTAGTCGGCGTAGACGATGGTGTTCAGGTAGGCCGTCACCATCCGCCGGGCCAGCCCCCGCGCCGCCTCCCGGTCCGGGCCGGTGACCACGAACAGCCGGGCGGCGACATCGGCCCCGGGGTTCCCCTCCAGGACCAGCGGGACCACCCGGGCGGTGTCGTCCGGGCTGAGCCAGTTGAGCACGACCCCGTCGCCTTCCCGGCCCGCCAGCCGCAGCATTCCCTCCCGCAGCGCCGCGACCAGGATCCGCGGCGGATGCGGCGGGATCCGGCCCAGCCGGAAGCCGTCGATGTCGAAGCTGTCCCCGTGGAAGGTGACCCGCTCCCCGGCGAACGCGGCCCGCAGGACGCGGACGGTATCCCGCACCCGCTGGTAGGGCCGGTCGAAGGCGGTGCCGTGCCACTGCTCCACCATGTTCTGGCTGGATGACCCCACGCCGACGTAGACCGGCTGGTCGCTCAGCTCGGCCACCGCGAGCGTGTTCATCGCCATCAGGGCGGGGCTGCGCGAGAAGACGCCGGCGATCGAGGTGCCCAGCCGCAGCTGCGGCGTGCGCTGCGCGGCCACGAGCAGCGGCGCGAACGCGTCGGTGGCGTTCACCTCGCTCGTCCAGATGTCGGTGTAGCCGGCCTGCGCCAGCTCATCCAGCACGGCCCCGAGACCCGCCATCGTCTCGCCCGCCACCGGGACCGTCATGCCCAGCCTGCTCATCGGCGCCGCCTCTAAAAGAGATGTATGAGCAAGTATGACGCCGATCACATTAATCCCAAGGGACCGGGTAGTACCGCTGGCACTTGCGGCCGGACGACCGGCCCTGCTGTGCTGCGCACACGGAGGTGATGCGGCTTGCTCAGGCTCCACGTCAACCCGTTCGACTACACGATCCTGGGGATTTACTTCGCCCTCGTCATCACGATCGGGGTGATTGCCCGCCGGGCCATCGCCACCAGCGAGGACTTCCTGCTATCGGGCCGGTCGCTGCCCGCCTGGGTGACGGGGCTGGCCTTCATCTCCGCCAACCTCGGCGCGATCGAGATCCTGGGCATGGCGGCCAACGGCGCTCAGTACGGCCTGCCGACCGTGCACTTCTACTGGATCGGCGCGGTCCCGGCCATGGTGTTCCTCGGCGTCGTGATGATGCCGTTCTACTACGGGTCACGGGTGCGCAGCGTGCCGGAGTTCCTGCTCCGGCGGTTCAACCCGGCCACCCACCTGTTCAACGCCGTGACGTTCGCGCTGGCCGCGGTGCTGATCGCCGGCGTGAACCTGTACGCGCTGGCGCTGGTGATCAACGCGCTGATCGGCTGGCCGATCTGGCTGTCGATCGCCGTGTCGGCGTTCTTCGTGCTGGCCTACATCACCCTGGGCGGGCTGTCCGGCGCGATCTACAACGAGGTGCTGCAGTTCTTCGTGATCATCGCCGGGCTCGTCCCGCTGGTGATCATCGGGCTGAAGGCCGTCGGCGGGTGGAGCGGCCTGCAGGACAAGATCGGTCACACCAAGCTGGGCGCCAGTGCCTTCTCGACCTGGGGCGGCGTGGGGGTGGGGCACTGGACCAACCCGCTGGGCGACTGGATCGGCATCGTGATGGGGCTCGGCTTCGTGCTGTCCTTCGGCTACTGGACGACGAACTTCGCCGAGGTCCAGCGCGCCCTGTCGGCCAAGGACCTGTCCGCGGCCCAGCGCACGCCGCTGATCGGGGCGTACCCGAAGATCTTCATCCCCGCCCTGACCATCATCCCCGGCCTGATCGCGCTGGCCGTCATCCCCAAGCTGGGCACGCCCAAGGGCGCCTCCTACAACGACGCGATCCCGCTGCTGATGGGCAAGTACCTGCCCAATGGCGCGCTCGGCGTGGCCCTGGCCGGCCTGCTGGCCGCGTTCATGGCGGGCATGGCGGCCAACGTCAGCTCGTTCAACACCGTTTTCACCTACGACATCTGGCAGACCTACATCAGGCGGAACCGGCCGGACCGGTACTACCTGAATGTCGGCCGGGTGGTGACCGTGGTCGGCATCCTGATCGGCATCGGCACCGCGTTCATCGCCTCCGGCTACAGCAACATCATGAACTACATCCAGTTGCTGTTCTCCTTCTTCAACGCGCCGCTGTTCGCCACGTTCATCCTGGCCATGTTCTGGAAGCGGTCCACGCCCTGGGCCGGGATCAGCGGGCTGGCCGCCGGCACGATCGGCGCCGCCGTCATGCACTTCGCCGGCTACCACATCGGCTACTTCTACCCGAACCAGCACTACGACCCGACCCACGCCACGCTCAACGCGCAGATGGTGAACTTCTACGGGGCCATCACGGCCTTCGTGGCCGACCTGGTGGTCACGGTGATAGTCAGCCTGGTGACCAAGCCGAAGCCGGTCTCCGAGCTCGCCGGCCTGGTCTGGGGCGTGCACGATCCGAACGCCCCGGACCCGGCCAGCGTGCCCAAGCCGGCCTGGTGGGCATCGCCCAAGCTGCTCGGCGCCGTCGCGCTGCTCATCGTCCTCGTCCTGTCCATCATCTACTCGTAGAAGGAGGCCGTCATGTCCGAAGCGCCAGATACGGGTACCGAAGCCCCGAAGTCAGCGGCATCCCGGCTCTTCGACCTGCGATCCATGATCGGCGGGCTGTTCGTCCTCTACGGGATCATGCTGACCGTGGCCGGGATCTCCACCTCCCACGCCGAACTGGTCAAGGCCGCCAACATCAACATCAACCTGTGGATGGGCATCGGCATGCTCATCGTCGGGGTGATCTTCCTCGCCTGGTGGCGCCTCAACCCCGTCCGGCCGGCCGAGCCGCCGCCCGAGGGCGACACCGGGCAATAACCGCCCTAGGGTAAGAGTGCAAGCGCCCGCCCGTTCGGAAAAATTAATCCCGAACGGGCGGGCGTTTCGCCCCGCCCCTGCGTGCCTGCTCCGGCGGGAGAGCGTTCCCGCCGTCCTGGCTTCCGGCCCAGGTGCCTGCTACCGCGTCGAACACCGGCCCGGCCAGCGTGCCCAGCTCCGCCTTGACGACGCGCTCGGAATCGGTGCGGGGCAGGTCGCCGGCGGCCTGCCAGAACCGCGGCACCTTGAACGCGGCCAGCCGCTCGCGGGTGTACCGCGCGAGCTCGGCGGGCCCAATGGCGGCATCGCCGCTGGTGACGTAGTAGGCCTTGATCTCCTCGCCGCGAAGCTCGTCGGGAACGGCGGTGACGGCCGCCAGCCGGATCCCGGGGTGGGTCAGCAGCACCTCCTCGACCTCGCGGGCGGCCACGTTCTCGCCGCTGCGCCGGATCATGTCCTTGAGCCGCCCGGCGTAGTAGACGCGGCCTTGCGCGTCCATCCGGCCCAGGTCGCCGGTGCGGAACCAGCCGTCCCGCATGACCCGGGCGGTCGCCTCCGGGTCACCGAAGTACCCGTCCATGATCCCGGCCCCGGCCAGCACGATCTCACCCGTCTGGCCGGCCGGCACCGGCCGGCCGCCGGCGTCGGTGATCTGCACCTTCTTGTAGCCGACGGGGCGGCCCAGGCAGCCGGTGCCGACCAGCTCGTCGTGGTCGGCGTCGGTGACGTGCAGGTCGGCGCCGGTCTCGGTCATCCCGAAGGCCTCGTACCACGGCACCCCCCAGCGCTGCTCCAGCTCGGCGTGCAGCGCGAGCGGGATCGCCGAGCTCTGCACCACCCGGACCCGGTGGTCCCGGTCGGCCGGGTCGGGCGGCATCCGGAGCAGCAGGGCCGGCATCGCGCCCAGGCAGTAGAAGTACGTCACCCGGTGCTCGCGTACCTTGGCCCAGAACGATGACGGGTGGAATCCGTCCAGGATCACCAGCTCCGCGCCGGCCATCAGCGCGGCGGCGACGTTCCACTGCGGGTCGACGTAGTTGAACGGCTGGGCGGTCAGCATCACGTCGCGCTCGCTGAGGTACGGGAACTCGGCGACCATGCTCTCGCCGAGCAACGCCCAGTAACGGTGCGGCAGCACGCATCCCTTCGGGCGGCCGGTGGTGCCCGAGGTGAACTGGATGTTCGCCGTTCCGCCCGGGTCCGGGTCCGGGCCGCCGGAGCCCGGCGGCGTCCCGGCCCAGGCGGCGGCCGCGAGCTCCGCGGCCGGGATCGCCCGGCGCAGCGCCGGCAGGTCAGCCGGAAGCTGCCGCAGCAGCGGCCCGAACCGGTCCGCGGCGACGATGGCCGACGCCCGGCAGGCACGCAGCACGTGCCCGGCGTCCGCGGTCTGGTAACGGGTGTTGAGCGGGACGGCCGCCGCGCCCAGCCGGGCGAGGGCCAGCCAGGTCAGCGGGAACGCCGCCTCGTTCGGCAGGAGCAGCGCCACCCGGTCACCGGCCCGGACGCCCCGCTCGCGCAGGGCCTGCGCGTAGCCGGCCGTCAGCCGCTCCACCTCGGCGAACGTCAGCTGGTCGCCGGGATCGAACCGCCAGGCCACCCGGTCCGGCCACTGCCGGGCGGCCGCGCGGACCGCCGCGGTGAGCGTGGCCGGACGGCTGGCCGCGTCAGCGTTCATCGGCCACCGCCCGGGGGGCCACGGTCAGCACGGCGAAGTCGGTCTCGGCGGCCATCGCCTCCTCCAGCGCGCACTCCGCGCCCCGGTCCAGCGCCTGCTTGGCCAGGGCCAGCGCCAGCGCCGGCTGGTCCCGCAGCCGGGCCGCCAGCTCGGCCGCGGCCTGCTGGTGCTGGCCCGCCGCCGCGACCCGGTTCACCAGCCCCAGCTCGAGCGCGCGGGCCGCGCCGAACCGCTCGCCGAGCAGCAGCAGTTCCTTGGCCCGCACCGGGCCGACCAGCAGCGGCAGCAGCCGGGAGATGCCGCCGGTCACGCTCAGCCCCACCGACACCTCGGGGAACCCGAACTGCGCGTCTTCCGCCGCGACCACCAGGTCGCAGCCGAGCGCGAACTCGCAGCCGGCCCCCAGAGCGTACCCGTGCACGGCCGCGATGACCGGGCCGGGAAAACGCCGGATCGCCCTGGTCACCTCCTGGATACCGTCGACCCGCCGCCGGGTCTGCAGCACCGTCTCGGGCGGCACCGGCTCCTTCAGGTCGTGCCCGGAGCAGAACGCCCGGCCCCGGCCCGCCAGCACCACTGCCCTGGCCGCATCCGCTTCGGCCCGGCCCAGCGCCGCGACCAGGGCATCCGTCAGTTCCGGCACGACGGCATTCAGCCGGTGCGGGCGGTTCAGGAAGATCCGCGCCACGGACTGGTCAAGCTCGTAGTCAACAACCATCTCTGCTCCGTCCTCAGGCGAGCGGCCCGGTGACGGATTCGGCCGCCCGCACGGCGTCGCCGCTGGTGACGAACTGCACGGTCGCCTCGATCTCGGGGGCCAGGAAGCGATCGGGCCCGGGGCCGGGAACGGTGCCCCGCAGGGCCGCGATGACAGCCCCGGTAGCGGGAGAGGGGGCGAGCGGCGCGCGCATCTCGATACCGCGCGCGGCCGTCAGGAGCTCGATCGCGAGCACCCGGCTCAGCCCGTCGACCCCGCGCCGCAGCTTGCGGGCCGCGTGCCAGCCCATCGAGACGTGATCTTCCTGCATCGCCGAGCTGGGGATGGAATCGACGCTGGCCGGGACGGCGAGCCGCTTGAGTTCGGACACGATGGCGGCCTGGGCATACTGGGCGATCATGTGCCCGGAGTCCACGCCCGGGTCGTCGGCCAGGAACGCGTTCAGGCCGGCGTTGCGGGATTTGTCCAGGAAGCGGTCGGTGCGCCGTTCGGACATGCTGGCCAGGTCGGCGGTCACGATGGCGAGGAAGTCCAGGACGTAGCCGACCGGGGCGCCGTGGAAGTTCCCGTTGGACTCCACCCGGCCGTCGTCCGTGACCACCGGGTTGTCGATGGCCGAGGCCAGCTCGCGGGCGGCCACGGTGGCGGCGTGCGTGACGGTGTCCCGGGCGGCGCCGGCCACCTGCGGCGCGCACCGCAGCGAGTACGCGTCCTGCACCCGGGTGCACTCCGGGCCGCGGTGGCTGGCCATGATGCCGCTGCCGGCCAGCAGCGCCCGCAGGTTGGCCGCCGACGCGGCCTGGCCCGGGTGCGGCCGCAGGTCCTGCAGGTCGGCCGCGAAGGCCGCGTCCGTGCCGAGCAGCCCCTCCACGCTCATCGCGGCCGTGATGTCGGCGACCGTCAGCAGGGCCCGCAGGTCGGCAATGGCCATCACCAGCATCCCGAGCATGCCGTCGGTGCCGTTGATCAGGGCCAGCCCCTCCTTCTCGGTCAGCACGACGGGGACGATGCCGGCCTGCGCCATCGCCTCGGCGGCCGGGCGCAGCTGACCCGCCGCGTCGCGGACCGGGCCCTCGCCCATCAGCGCCAGGGCGCAGTGCGCCAGCGGCGCCAGGTCCCCGGAGCAGCCCAGGCTGCCGTACTCATGCACGACCGGCGTGATCCCGGCGTCGATCATGGCCGCGTAAGCCGTGGCCATCTCGACGCGCACCCCGGTATGGCCGGTCGCCATGGTCGCCAGCCGCAGCAGCATCAGCCCGCGGACGACCTCGCGCTCCACCTCCGGGCCGGACCCGGCCGCATGGCTGCGGATCAGGCTGACCTGCAGCTGCCTGCGCCGGTCGGACGGGATGAACCGGGTCGCCAGCGCGCCGAACCCGGTGGAGATCCCGTAGTGCGGCTCGGAGTCGCCGGCCAGCGACTCGATGACCTCCCGGCCGTGCCGGATCCGCTCGAGCGCCCCGGCGGCCAGCCGGACTCCGGCGCCGTGCCGCGCCACCGCGACGACCGCCTCGGGCGACAGGGTCCCCGCACCGACCTCAAAGCTCTCCATGTCCCCATCCGTTCCGCGAGATCGCAACTGTACGGGCCATCATGCCGTGCTGACCTGCGGCCGGAATCATCAGAGCGTGTCCTTCCGATCGTGAAACTGGCCTCAGCGTCCCGCCAGCACGGCAGGAAGGCCCTCAACGTCATACCCGAAACCTCACCCGTCCCCCGTGCACCAATCCGATTCGGTGGTGGTGGCGTCCTACCCGATAGAGAGGGTAGAACGTCACGTTCATTGAATTTCAGAGCGGCCGGGAGGACGTTCCCGGGACACGCGTCCTAGTCCCCGGGTGTTCGCCGGGCCGGCCCCACCCGGCCGACTTTACTTGGACGTCCTACTGCTGTCCTTCACCCGGCGCGGCAGCTTGCCGATGGCCCGGGCCGGGGCCCTGCTCCAGGTCCACCCGACCAGCATCACCAACGCGGTGCAAAGGCTCGAGAAAGCCGGGCTGGTCCGGCGCGAACCGCATCCCGGCGACGGCCGCGCTGCCCTCATCCAGGTCACGGCCGAGGGCCGCGAGCTGGCCGCCGAGGCCACCAAGCACCTCAACGCGGACCTGTTCACCCAGCCCGGCCTGCCCGATCACCAGCTCCAGGCGCTGTTCTCAGTCCTCCGCGAACTGCGCCGCGACGCCGGCGACTTCGCCTGACCCCTCTAGAGCTTCCAGGGATCGATGAGCTCGATACCTGTCTCCTCGAAGTCAGCCGTGTTGCGGGTGGCCAGTATGGCACCTAGGTCCCGGCAGATGGCCGCGATCTGGGCGTCGGCGATGCCGATAGGCCGGCCGGCCCGCTCGCGGCCGGTGACGATGTCCGCGTACCGCACAGCGGCGCGCTCGTCGAAGGGGAGGACGCGGCCGTGGAAGTCTTCAGTCAGGAGGCCGCGGATCACCACGGCCAGTTCCCGTTTACGGTGGCCGTCAGGAAGCCTCGCGATCCCGTATCGCAGCTCGGCGGCCGTGACCGCCGTCGTAGCCACGTCGGAGACTTCAAGAGAATCAAGCCAGGACAGCACTCCTGGATCGGGTACCTGGCGGGCCGGTTCGGAGATGACGTTGGTATCGAGGATGATCACAGATCAAACTCCGCCGCACGTGGCAGTTCACTGCTGCGGTCGGGAAGCTCCAGGTCGCCTTCCAGTCCCTGGAAGCGGGACCGGATCCGGCTGCCGAGGCCACGTTCGCCAGCGCCGGGCGTTAGCCGCTCCTGGAGAATGGCCCGGACCTCGGCTTCCATGGACCGGCCATGCCGCGCAGCCTCGACCCGCAGCCGCGCATGCGTCACCGGATCAAGTCCTCGGATGGTCAGCGTCGCCATTGCGCACCTCTCACTACTCAATGACTTCAATGCTAGCAATGCTGCTAGTGCAAGCGCAATATCGTCTAGCGTCAGCGCATACCTGCGATGCCCCGGCGCCCGGCAGCCTTGCAGGAGCGCCGCTTCTCGGTGACGGCGACGAAGTAATCAAACTGGTGAAGCTCCACCGCAATTGCGACATCGAAGCTCCATCAATGTCGTTAACCATCGCCCGTCAGCCATCAATGCCGTAAGCCGCGCCGCCCGGAACGCGGCCGGCCGGGGCCGGTCGCGTCCCGGGCGCACCACAGGCACCATTTCGACCGGGCGCCCTGGTCCTCACCCAGAAGAGCCACACCCAAGCGCCGTCAAGCCCGCGCCAAACCGGAAGTTAAGGCCGCCCCGGACATGATGGCAACCGGACGCTGCGCTGCCAGGCGGACTCGCGGAGGGAGAGGGCCTGATGAAAGCCCTGATGTTGTCCGGTGCCACCGGCCTCGGTGCGCTGCGGTACGTCGAGGCGGAGACGTCCCGGCTGTGCAACCGGACCTGCTCGTGGTGTCCCAACGGGCACTCCACCGCCCGCCGCGAGCAGCAGCTCATGCCGTGGCCGCTGTTCACGAAGGTGATCGCCGAGCTCGGCGACGCCGGGTACGCGGGGTTCCTCGCGCTGCACAATTTCAACGAGCCGCTGGCCAACCCCCGCCTGCACACCGAACTCGCGCACATCCGCGCGGCCGCCCCGGCCGCCCGGCCGGCCATCTACACCAACGGCGACCTGCTCAACGGCGACATGCTGGACCGCATGCTCACCGCCGGAGTCAAGTACGTGCGCGTCACCCGGTACCCGCACCGGTCCGACGTGGCCCCGGACTTCGGGCCGCTGCGCCGGTGGATGCGCAACGCCGGCCTGTCCGGCCGTTACGACTGGCAGTTCGGCCCGGTCCGGCAGGGGCTGGCGGCCCGCTGGGAGGACCGGCAGGCCGGGGTCCTGGTGGAGCTCATCCGCCCGTCGGTGGCCACCTACAACGACCGCGGCGGCACCGCCCTGGTGCCCGTCGAGCTCTCCTCGCGGACGAAGCCCTGCCGCATGACGGCGACGTCGCTGAGCATCGACTACCGCGGGCTGGTGAAGATGTGCCCCAACGTCATCCCCGACTCCAGCGCCGCGCACGAGCAGTACGTCGTCGGCAGCGTCGCCCGGGCCTCGCTCGCCGAGCTGTGGGATCACCCGCGGATGCAGGACTGGCGGATCCGCCACGGCGCCGCCGACTGGTCTGCCTCGGCCGCCTGCCGCAACTGCGTGCAGGCGCTCCCGGAGACCCGCCGGTAAAGCGCTCAGTCCCCGTCGCCGGCGGTGACGGTGTGGGCTTCCCACTTCTGCTCGACGCGGCCGAAGCGCCAGATGGCCAGCGCCACCACCCAGGTCACGACGAACACGCCGACGACGACGAACCCGGCCTTGTTGATGTTGAAGCCGTCCATGAAGGTCCAGAACCCGCCGCCCAGCTTGTACTGGCTGCCGATCAGGCCGAGGATCTCGACCGTCCCGATGAACACCGCGACGAACACCGACAGGCCGGTAATCGTGATGTTGTAGTAGACCTTGCGCACCGGCTTGGCGAACGCCCAGTCGTAGGCGAAGTTCATGAAGCAGCCGTCGGCCGTATCGAACAGGCACATGCCCGCGGCGAACAGGATCGGCAGCGACAAGATCGCGTAGAACGGCAGCCCGGACACCACCGCCGTGCCCGCCAGGACCAGCAGCGCGACCTCGGTGGCGGTGTCGAAGCCCAGGCCGAACAAGATCCCGAGCGGGTACATCTTCCACGGCGTGTCGATCCGGCGGCCCAGCGGGCCGAGGAACCGGTTCATCAGGCCCCGCTTGTTGAGCTGCTCCTCGAGCTCGGCGTCGCTGTACTGGCCGGTGCGCATCTCCCGGAACACCCGCACGATGCCGACCAGGATGATGATGTTCAGGATCGCGATGAGGTACAAGAACGTGCCGGAGACCGTGGTGCCGACGATGCCGGTGATGTTGTGCAGCCCCGAGTTCCCGTTCTTGACCTGCTCGTCCAGGGCGCGGATGCCGAAGTTCAGCAAGATCGCCATGATGAACACGACGCTGGAGTGGCCCAGGGAGAAGAAGAACCCGACCGACAGCGGCCGCTTGCCCTCGCCGACCAGCTTGCGGGTGGTGTTGTCGATCGCCGCGATGTGGTCGGCGTCGAACGCGTGCCGCATCCCGAGGGTGTAGGCCAGCGTCCCGGTCCCGAACCCGAACACCATCGTGCCGGTCATCCGGTAATGGCCGCCCACCGCGGCCGCCAGCATCAGGAAACCCGCCACGTGCAGGACCACGATGAACGCCACCATCGCGCCCACCCGCGTCCACTCCGACGGGCTCAGCCCGTCACGGACCCGCGTCAGCCGCGCCGTCAGACTGACCACCAGCGCCCCCTTCCCCGGACGTGCTCGTCAGGGCCAGGTTAAAGCTACTTGCAACAGAGTTGCAATAGCGTCCATTACGCAGGTGATGCCGGGGCGGCTGACGGCTCGCGATCCGCCGGGGATAGCGTGGGACCTATGGCGATCATGACACGCCCCCTCGGGGGCACCGGCGCGGACGTGACCATCCTCAGCTACGGCGCCATGGAGCTCCGAGGCCAGCCGCGCGGTCCCGAGATCGCCGACGCCGACGCGGGCCGCCTGCTCAACGCGGTCCTCGACGCCGGCATCAACCTCATCGACACGTCCCCGGATTACGGCCGCAGCGAAGAGCTGATGGGCACCTATATCGGCCACCGGCGGGACGAGTTCTTCCTCGCCTCCAAGTGCGGCTGCCCGATGGAGCTCCCGGCCGGCACGCCGCCGCCCTACCCGCATGACTACAGCCCGGGCAACGTCCGCGCCAACGTCGAGCAGTCGCTGCGGCGCCTCGGCACCGACCGCCTCGACCTGGTCCAGGTGCACATGTCACCGAGCCAGGCGACCATGGAGCAGAACCAGACGGTCGAGACGCTCAAGGACCTCCAGGCCGAAGGCAAGCTCCGCTACATCGGCATGTCCGGCATCCTGCCGAACCTGCCCGACCACCTCGCGATGGGCGTCTTCGACGTCTTCCAGATCCCCTACTCAGCCGTCCAGCGCGACCATGAGGACCTCATCGCCCAGGCCAAGAACGCAGGCGCGGGCACCTTCATCCGCGGCGGCGCCGCCCGCGGCGCCGCGTCGGAAGACAAGAACTGGAGCGTCAGCCCGCTGACCCAGGACCCCGGCGTCGGCCAGCGGAACTGGGAAACCTCCGGCGTCGCCGCCCTGCTGGCCGAGGCGGGCATGAGCAACATGGAGTTCGTCCTGCGCTTCACGCTCAGCCACCCCGGCCTGTCGACCACCATCGTCGGCACGTCCAACCCCGATCACCTGGCCGGCAACATCGCCGTCGCGCAGAAGGGACCGCTGCCCGACGACCTCTACGAAGAGGCCAAGAAACGCCTCCCGCAAGCCAGCTAACCCGGATCGGTCCCGCCCAGGCCGAACGCGCCGAGGATCTGCTCCGCGGCCGTCGTCGCCGTCACCGACCCGTCCCGCACCCCCTGCTCGAGCCCGGGCGCGATCTCGCGCACCCGCGGGTCCTCGTGCAGCCGCGCCAGGAGCCGGTCGTGCACCAGGTTCCACGTCCAGCCGACCTGCTGATCGCGCCTCCGCCGGTCCAGCTCCCCGGTCGACTCCAGCATCGCCCGGTGCTTCTGGATCCGCTCCCACACCTCGTCCAGGCCCGTCTTCTCCTGCGCACTGCAGGTCAGCACCGGCGTCCGCCAGGCCGCGTCCGGGTCCCGCAGCAGCCGCAGCGCCGCCGCCAGCTCCCGGGCCGCGCCGCGCGCGTCCTTCTCGTGCGGCCCGTCCGCCTTGTTGACCGCGATGACGTCGGCCAGCTCCAGCACGCCCTTCTTGATCCCCTGGAGCTGGTCGCCGGTCCGGGCCAGGGCCAGCAGCAGGAAGGTGTCGACCATGCCGGCCACCGCGATCTCCGACTGCCCGACGCCCACCGTCTCGACCAGGATCACGTCGTACCCGCCCGCCTCCATGATCACCATGGATTCCCGGGTCGCCCGGGCCACGCCGCCGAGCGTGCCCGACGACGGCGACGGCCGGATGAAGGCAGCCGGGTCCACCGCCAGGTGCTGCATCCGGGTCTTGTCGCCGAGGATCGAGCCGCCGGTCCGGCTGGAGGACGGATCCACCGCCAGTACCGCCACCCCGTGCCCGCTGCCGGTCAGCATGGTGCCGAACGTGTCGATGAACGTGGACTTGCCCACCCCCGGCACCCCCGTGATGCCGATCCGGATGGCCTTGCCCGCGTGCGGCAGCAGTTCGGTGAGCACCTGCTGCGCCACCCGCCGGTGGTCCGGCCGGGTCGACTCCACCAGCGTGACCGCGCGGGCGATGGCGGCCCGCGAGCCGTCCAGCACGCCGCGCACGTGCTCCTCGACGGTGACCGGGCTGCGGGCCATCGTCTTGATCAGAGCTCGTGCCCGAGGCTGGCGGCCAGTGTCCGCAGCAGGTCGCGGGCCGCGTCCGGGATCACGGTGCCGGGCCCGAAGACCGCGGCCGCGCCGGCCTCGCGCAGGGCGCCGATGTCGCCCGGCGGGATGACGCCGCCGACCACGATCATGATGTCCTCGCGCCCGGCCGCGGCCAGCTCCGAGCGCAGCGCGGGCACCAGGGTCAGGTGCCCGGCCGCGAGCGAGGAGACCCCGACGATGTGCACGTCGGCCTCCACCGCCTGCCGGGCCACCTCGGCCGGGGTCTGGAACAGCGGGCCGACGTCGACGTCGAAGCCGAGGTCGGCGAAGGCGGTGGCGATCACCTTCTGGCCGCGGTCGTGGCCGTCCTGGCCCATCTTCGCCACCAGGATGCGCGGCCGCCGGCCTTCGGCCTGGGCGAACTTCTCCACCAGCGCCCGGGTCTCCTCGATCGCGCCCGACGGACCCGCCTCCTCCCGGTAGACCCCGGCCAGCGTCCTGATCTGCCCGGCGTGCCGGCCGTAGACCTGCTCCAGCGCGTCCGAGATCTCGCCCACGGTCGCCTTGGCCCGCGCCGCGTCCACCGCCAGCGCGAGCAGGTTGCCGTCCAGGCTGCCACCTCGCTGAGCGCCCGCGCGGCCAGCCGCGGTCAGCGCCCGCAGCGCGTCCTGGGTGGCCTGCTCGTCGCGCTCCTCGCGCAGCCGCCGCAGCTTGGCGACCTGCTGAGAACGCACCGACGCGTTGTCGATCTTGAGCACCTCGACATCCTCGGCCTCGCCGAGACGGTACTTGTTGACCCCGATGACCGGCTGGCGCCCCGAGTCGATCCGCGCCTGCGTGCGCGCGGCCGCCTCCTCCACCCGCAGCTTCGGGATGCCGGCGTCGATGGCCTTGGTCATCCCGCCCGCCTCCTCGACCTCCTCGAGGTGCTGCCAGGCCCGCCGGGCCAGGTCGGACGTCAGCTTCTCGACGTAATCGCTGCCGCCCCACGGGTCGATCACCCGGGTGGTGCCCGACTCCTGCTGCAGGAACAGCTGGGTGTTGCGGGCGATCCGGGCGGAGAAGTCGGTCGGCAGGGCCAGCGCCTCGTCCAGGGCGTTCGTGTGCAGCGACTGCGTGTGCCCCTGGGTGGCCGCCATCGCCTCGACGCAGGTGCGTACCACGTTGTTGTAGACGTCCTGGGCCGTGAGCGACCAGCCCGAGGTCTGGCAGTGCGCCCGCAGCGACAGCGACTTCGGGTTCTTCGGCCCGAACTGGTTCACCAGCCGCGCCCACAGCAGCCGCGCCGCCCGCAGCTTGGCCACCTCCATGAAGAAGTTCATGCCGATGCCCCAGAAGAACGACAGCCGCGGCGCGAACGCGTCCACGCCGAGCCCCGCGTCCAGCCCGGCCCGCAGGTAGTCGACGCCGTCGGCCAGGGTGTAGGCCAGCTCCAGGTCGGCGGTGCCGCCGGCCTCCTGGATGTGGTAGCCGGAGATGGAGATGGAGTTGTAGCGCGGCATCCGCTGCGAGGTGTAGGCGAAGATATCGGAGATGATCCGCATCGACGGCTGCGGCGGGTAGATGTAGGTGTTGCGGACCATGAACTCCTTGAGGATGTCGTTCTGGATGGTCCCGGCCAGCTGCTCCGGGGCCACCCCCTGCTCCTCGGCCGCCACGATGTACAGCGCGAGCACCGGCAGCACCGCGCCGTTCATGGTCATCGAGACCGACATCTGGTCCAGCGGGATCCCCGCGAACAGCTGCCGCATGTCGTAGATCGAGTCGATCGCCACGCCCGCCATGCCGACGTCCCCGGCGACCCGCGGGTGGTCGCTGTCGTAGCCGCGGTGGGTGGCCAGGTCGAACGCGACCGACAGGCCCTTCTGCCCGGCGGCCAGGTTGCGCCGGTAGAAGGCGTTGGACTCCTGCGCGGTGGAGAACCCGGCGTACTGGCGGATGGTCCACGGCTGGTTCACGTACATCGTCGGGTACGGCCCGCGCACGAACGGCGCGATGCCGGGATAGGTGCCCAGGAAGTCCAGCCCGGCCAGGTCACCGGCCGCGTACAGCGGCTTGACCGCGATGCCCTCCGGCGTCTCCCAGGTCGCCTCGCCGACGTCCTTGCCGGTCTCCTGCCGCCACGCCTGTTCCCACTGCTGGACCGTAGCCCCAGAACCAGACGAGCCGTCCAGCCCGATCTCGCTGAAATCGGGGATCATCGCGACACTCCGATCTGGTCGTACACCGCGGTCAGCGCGGCGATGGCGTCGCAGCCGGCGTAGACGAAGGCGTCGACCCCCGCGCGGCGGTAGGCCTTCTCCCGGTCGCCGGGCCGCCCGGCCAGCACGACGTAGCGGGCGCCGGCCGACTTCAGGGCAGTGGCCGCCGCTTCGCCGTGCCCGGCGTAGAGCGCATCGCTCGAGCAGATGCAGGCCGCCCGCGCCCCGCTGGCCGTGAACGCCTCAGCCAGGGCTCCGATGTCCGGCGGCTCCGTCTTGCTGCCACCCGCCGCTTCATCAAGCGGCGTCGCGATGCCGCCCGCCTGGAACAGGTTGGCCGCGAAGGACGACCGCGCCGTGTGCACGGCGGCCGGCCCGAGCGCGGCCAGCACCAGCTGGGGCCGGGCGCCGGTCGCCGCGAGAAAAGCGTCGGACCGGGACCGCAGCGCCTCGAACGCCTCGGACCGGCGCACCCGCGGCAGCCCGCCCCCGGCCCGGGCCGGGGCCGGCTCCCGGACCACCGGCTTCTCGGCCAGGTTGGGGAACTCGCTCACGCCGGTCACCGGCTCCCGGCGCCGGGCCAGGTTCGCCGTCCGCTTGGCCCAGTTCCGCGCGATCCGCCCGGCGACCAGGCCGCTGCCCAGGGCGGCGTGCTGGCCGCCGGCCCGCTCGATCTCCTGGAACCAGTCCCACGCCCCCCGGGCCAGCTGGTCGGTCAGCCGCTCCGCGTACCAGGAGCCGCCGGCCGGGTCGATGACGCGGGCCAGGCTCGACTCGTCGTGCAGGATCGCCTGGGTGTTCCGGGCGATCCGGCGGGCGAAATTGTCCGGCAGCCCGAGCGCGCTGTCGAAGGGCAGCACGGTGATCGCGTCGGCCCCGCCGACGCTGGCGGCCAGGCACGCGACCGTCGTCCGCAGCATGTTCACCCACGGGTCGCGCTCGGTCATCATCACCGCCGAGGTCACCGCGTGCTGCCGCTGGGCCGCGGCGGCCGGCCCGACCTCGCAGACCTCGGCCACCCGGGACCACAGCCGGCGCGCCGCCCGCAGCTTGGCGATGGTCAGGAACTGGTCGGCTCCGGCCGCGTACCGGAACTCCAGCTGCCCCGCCGCCTGGTCCGCGGTCAGCCCCGCCTGCGTCAGCGCCCGCAGGTAAGCCACCGCCGTGCTCAGCGACAGCCCCAGCTCCTGCCCGGTGGAGGCACCGGCCTCGTGGTACGGCAGCGCATCGACCGTCAGCGCCCGCATGCCAGGAAAATCCCGGACACACCGGGCGGCCAGCCGCGTAGCCTCCTCCAGCCGCCGGGCAGTATCCGTGTCCTGTCCGGTGCGGGCCATTTGACCGAACGGGTCGGCGCCGAGATTCCCCCTCACCTCACCGGCCGCGATCGGCGTCGGGCCGTCGGTGTACAACGCGAACAGCCGCTCCGCGGCCGCCGCGAAATCGTCGCCCGCGTCCACCACCACGCCGATCAGGTCCAGGTAGACGCCCTTGAGCACGTCGCCGAGGGCCGTCACCGGCAGACCGGAGCCGCCCACCGTCAGCCACAGCGAGGTGACGCCGTTTTCCAGGTCGGCCAGCACCAGCTCGTTCGTTCGCTGCGGGTCGGGGTGGGCGTGCTGCTGCCGGATGTCCCAGCCGTCGCCGGCCGCGCCCGGCGCCCGGCCGCCGCGCGTGAACGGCGCGAGCCCGGGCCAGCCGGGGTCGGGCGCCTCGTCCTCCGCGGTGTACAGGGGCTGCACCCGGAGCCCGTCCTCGACCTCGGTGGCCAGCGCCTCCTCGGCCGCCGCCCCCGCCAGGCCGGCCTTGCCGGACTTGGCCAGCACGCCCTCGACCAGCTGCTGCCACTGCTCCCGGCTCGCCACGGGAAACAAGTCCGTCATGTGAACAGTCTAGAAACCGGGTCCGGTGCCCCGCCGGAGCAGGTAGGTGTCCATGATCCAGCCATGCCGCTCGCGCAGCGCCGCGCGGGTCTCGGCGATCTGCTCGGCCACTTCCCGCAACGGCCCGGAAATCAGCACCTCGTCCGGCGTGCTGAGATAGGCCCCCCAGAACACCGACAGGCCCGCCTCGTCGAATCCCGCCGGGACGAACCCGCTGTCCAGCATGACCACCGCACTGTCCAGCCCGTCCGGCAGGCCGCCGGCGATCCGGCGGGCCGGGGTGATGTGCACGGGCTCGCCGACCCGGTTCAGCGTGATGCGGTGCGCCGCCGCGAGCGCCTGCACGCTGGTCACGCCCGGGATCACCGCGTACTCGAACGCCACGGTGCCCAGCGCGATGACCCGGTCGACGATCCGCAGCATCGAGTCGTACAGCGAAGGATCCCCCCAGACCAGGAACGCGCCCACCCCGTCCGGCCCGAGCTCGGCCCCGATCGCCGCCGCGATCAGGCGCGCGCGGGCCTCGTACCAGTCCTGCACCGCGCCCTCGTACCCGTCCGCGGTCAGCCCCGGCGATCGGTCGCGGGCCGGCTCACCGATATCCACCACGCGGTACCCGGGCCGGGTGACGTGCCGCCGGAGGATCTCGTCCCTGGCGCTGTTCAGCCCGCCCTTGGCGTCACCCTTGTCGATCCGGAAGAACACGTCCGCCCGGTTCAGGGCCTGCACCGCCTGGACCGTGAGCTGGTCCGGGTGACCAGGCCCGATGCCGATGATCAGCAGTTCGCGCATCCGCCCAGTGTTCCCTACGGCACTGGCTTGCGCACTAGCCTGGCCTGGTGCGCGTCCTCATCCTCGGCGGCACCGGCGAGGCGCGGGAACTGGCCGCCGGCCTCCGGGCCGCGGGCACCGACGTCCTGTCCTCGCTGGCGGGCCGCACCCGCCAGCCGCGCCTGCCCGACGGCCCGGTGCATACCGGCGGGTTCGGCGGGCCGCACGGCCTGGCCGCCTTCCTGCGCCACGAGGCCATCACCCACCTCATCGACGCGACCCACCCGTTCGCCGACGTCATCACCGCCAACGCGGCCCTGGCCGCCAGTGACGCGGGCGTGCCGCGGCTGGTGCTACGCCAGCCCGCCTGGCAGCCCGACCCGTCCTGGGACACGGCCGCTGACATAAGCGAGGCCGCCGGGACCGTCCGGGCCTGGCCCGGCGAGGCCGTCTTCCTCACCACCGGCCGCCGCGACCTTGCTGTCTTCGCCGCCGACGGCGGTCACCGTTTCCTGGTCCGCGCCGTCGATCCCCCCGAGGGCCCCGTGCCGCCCCGCCTGACATTGATCCTCAGCCGCGGCCCGTACACGGTCGCGGGGGAGTCCGCCTTGCTGCGCGACCACCGGATCAGCCTGCTGGTGACCAAGAACAGCGGCGGCCCGATGACTGCCGCGAAACTGCAGGCCGCCCGCGACCTCGGCGTCCAGCTCGTCATGATCCGGCGCCCGCCGCTACCCCCCGGCAGCAGGGTCGCAGCGACGATCCCCGAGGCCCTGAACTGGATCAGTGATGGCCATTGGCCTTGAACAGGTGCTCCCCGGCTGCCCCGGGCAGCCAGTCCAGCCTCTTCTCGAAATGGACGGTCGTCGTGCCCTGGCGCTTGTTGCCGCTCAGCTGCAGGTTGTCCACGACCGCATTGATGATCTTCAGTCCGCGGCCGTGCTCGGCGTTGACCGGCACCGGCTCGTCGGTGAGCGCAACGCCGTCACCGCTGCCAGCGTTGACGACCTCGATAATGCACTGCCCGTCCCCGGTGCTGACCTGCACCTGGTACTCCTCGCCCGGCCCGGCGTGCTGGACGACGTTCGCGCAGGCCTCGCTCAGCGCCAGCGCGATGTCAGCCCGCGTATCCGGCGTCACTCCCAGCGTCTCCAGGCACCCGTCGAGCACCCGGCGGCTCACCGGCACGCTGGCCAGATCCCGAGGCAGGTGGAGCACCATCGTGATTTCCATCTCATCCACCTCCGACTAGGCACCAGCACCATCAGCAAGCCGTCGGCCTGCCTGATCCGTTGTGCCTCCAATAGGCCACCCCAAACCCGCTACCCAAATGTGACCTGCACAAGCGCCCTCACCCGGACGGTGAAGCCGACCGCAGGTCACGCCGCAGCGGATTGCCCAGCCGGAACCTCGACGCTGGCAGCGAGCAGTGCGGCGATGACCCGTAGCGGTGGGCGCGTGGTGCGTGGCGCGAGCCGCGAGCCACATCCCGGTCGGTGGCACCCCGGGTACGCAAGAACCAGCGGCACACCGAGCCCACCGGACCACCACGCGCAGGCAGCCGACGTGAAGACTCCGCCGACTGGCACGCGCCGCCAGGCCCCGCCAGCACGTGTCCCCGGCTATCGGCCTCAGCATCCCCATCCGCACCACTACCCCCACCCGTCACCCGCCCCGGCCTCTGGAAACGACATGGATGCTCCATCAATGCCGCGATCACGCTATGAATGCTCCATCCATGCCGCTATCAGGCGCGGGCTATCCGCACGCGGTCGTCCTGTTCAGCGATGACAGCATCCAGCCTGGCCCGCAAGGCGTCCCGAGCCGGCGGGACGGGCTTCTGCTGGTCGAAAAACGCGATGGCCTTCTCCAGCTAGCTAGAGCGTGCCACGATCCTCGACCGCGCAGAACCCCCGGATGTCGTGGCTCTCATTGACGAGCTGGTGCTTCACAGGCTGGTCGGCTCACCGGAGATTATGCACGACCAGCTGATCCGGGTTGCCGAGCTGGCTGAGCGCCCGTATGTATGCGTTCAGGTCGTGCCTACTGATGTCGGCGCAACGGCGGGGCTGTCTGGTGACATCAACCTGGCCAGCGGCGACGGCGCCCCTGACGTGCTGCATACCGATGCCGTGCCAGAGGGGCACACAACCGAGTCAAGATCGCTGGTACGGAAAGCAGGGGTAATCTTCGAACGGACACACGGCTACGCCATGCCGCGCGTCCAGTCTCGTGACCTGATTCTGGAAGTGGCGAACGACAGATGGAAGCAGTAGACCCGCGCTGGCGTAAGTCCAGCTGCAGCGGCAACGGCGGCAACTGTGTCGAGGTCGGGCCTGACGTCTAGGAATCGCTGAAGAAGGCGCGGCCGATGACGAAAACACCGCGCTGAGGAATCCAGAAGTCTCCCAGCCGTGCCTGCCGGCTGAGCGGGCCCGGTGGGCCGAGGTGCTGGTCGCCCAGACGGGCCGAGGACTTCGGGATCAGCCAGATCTGCTGCGGATTAACCACGAACGCGTGGCCGCTCGGTGCCTTGCCGGTCATGGCGACCCGGCCGGCCCGCAGCGCCTTGCCAGCGGCAGGTCCCATCACCTCCAGCACGGAGGATGCTCGCAACGCCCGGCCGGGGACAAGCGCCCCGACGGCGTTCAGGGCCCGGGTCGCCGCGGATGTCACCAGGGTCACCTCCCAGCTGAGGTCTGCTTCCGCGATCACGATCTTCAGCGTGGACTCGCTAGTCCAGTTCAGTTCGATGTGCGCCCGGTGCGTCCCGGCCAGTGCCGAGCCGAAGTAGCGAGAGCAGGCCTGGTCGTCGGGCTGGTCCTGCCAGAATTCCCAGCGGCCGGATGGATCGCGATGCCACACCGAGGTATAAGCCGGCCCGATGGAGGAGGCCGGGAATCGCCGCAGGGCCAGGACGTGCCCGTAGGCGAACGGCAGCCCCATCACGCCGTAGCCGGTGAACCGCTCCCCATCACCGGAGGGCAGCCCCGCGTGCCGTTCGATCGCGGCAACCTGGACGCTAGGAGATTTCATCGCCACAGGACCTTCATCGTGTTTCTCCTTGCCGCGCAGCCAGCTCGGCCGCCTCACACAATCTAGGAGGCGATAACGCCACAGCAATACCGTGAAATTGCGGTATTCCTCTGACCGGATCAGTCAACGAGGAGTACGGCCTTACCGCCGATGCGGCGGTTCAGCAGGGCGTCGATCGCGGGTCCCGGCTGGCGCCATGAGCACTCGAGCTCGACCTGGCCATCGAGCCGTCCGGCGGTGGTTAGCGCGCACAGGCGCGCGAGATCATCGGCTCCGCTGGCATGCGACGCGAGTTCGTCCGGAAGGTTCAGTGTGTAGACCGTCGCGCCGCGTGCACGGTCGAAGCGCGCGGCCCGGAAGCTGACCAGCTCCTCGTCGTCCTGCGTCGCGATGTTCACGACGACCCCGCGCGGGCGCAGGTGCTCGATGGCAAGCCCGAACGTGGCACCGCCGACGCCGTCGATGATGACGTCGAACTCACCGTCAAGGTCCTCGGCGACAGCCGCGGCGCCAAGGCCGCTCATCAGCTCGCCGGACGTGGCGGCATCGCGTACCAGCGCGGTGACGTGAGCGCCGCTCGCATCAGCCAGCTGGACCGCCATCCGCCCGACGCCGCCGGTCGCGCCCGTGACCAGTACCCGCTTGCCGAGCACCAGGCCGCCGATCGCCAGCGCCCGCAGCGCGGTCAGCCCGGCGGTGGGAAGGGCGCCGGCCTGCACATCGGAAACGCCGGCCGGGATCGCCGCCAGGCGGCTGACCGGAACCGCAGCCAGCTGCGCCCACGCACCCTCCCTGACTAGCCCCACCACCCGGGTCCCCGCGGGCGGCCCGCTGCCGTCGCCGGCCGCTCGTTCGACTACGCCGGCGACATCCCAGCCGGCCACGGTTCCCGACGGCTTCTTCGGCAGGTCGAGTACCTCGCCCCGGTTGAGCGAAGATGCCCGGACCCGGACCAGCGCCTGATCGGGCCGGGGCAGCGGATCGGGCACCTCGGCGAGCAGGACATGCGGAGCGGCCGAGACCGTCGTAAGCGCTAGCACGACCCGACCCTAGCCACGGCGCCCACTGGCTAGATCCAGCCCCGGTACCACATGCGGTCGGACCACGACGACAACGGGATGATCTGACCTGCGAGGACCGGGTAGAAGTACCAGAACAGGATGAGCACCGCGAGCACGTAGGCCCCGGCGATAGCGGCCCCGATGGCCCGCCGCCGCGGGCTCGCCCGGGCCGGCCCGATGATCAGCCCCAGGCAGAGCGTGATGCACAGCACCAGGAACGGGAGGAACTCCAGCGAGTAGTAGTCGAACTGGGGCATCCGCCTGAAGAACAGGAACCAGGGGAGCCAGCCCGCGATGATGCCCGCGAGCGACGCGCCGGCCCGCCAGTCACGGCGGGTCAGCCACCAGCCGAGGCAGAACAGCATGGCGGGGATCGACACCCACCAGATCGCCGGGTTGCCCAGCGAGAGGACCTCCTGGGACCACGACGGCCCGGACGGGCAGCCCGTCGGGGGGCAGGGATGCGTGCCCGCGGCGTCGGTGTAGCTCGCGTAGTAGAACGACACCGGTCGGCTGAGCACGATCCAGTCCCAGGGCTGGGACATGTACGGGTGCGGGTGCCTCAGACCGATGTCGAGGTCGATCGTCATCTGGTGGTACTTGAACAGCGAGTACAGCGCCTCGATGACCGGGGTGTGCACGCCGTGCGCGCGGGCGTAGCCCCGGTAGTACCCGGTCTGGGTAACCAGCCAGTTGATCCAGGTCACGACGTAGGTCACGAACGGGATCACGACGAGCGTGAGCGGTAGCCACTTGCCGTCACGGACGAACCCGCCGCGCCGGGCGTCCCGCAACCCGGCGTCCCGTCGCGCGCTGATGTCCCACGCGACCGACAGGCCGATGAACGCGGGGAGGTACCAGACCGCGTCCTGCTTGACGGCACAGGCCAGGCCGATGAGCAGGCCGGCCAGTACCCGCCACTTCCTGATGCCCAGCTCGGGACCCGCCTCATCCGCCGGGCGCGGCCCGACGGCCTGGGCCAGCCGCGACCGGGACACATCCCGGTCGATCACCATGGCGCCGAACGCCGCGAGCACGAAGAACATCAAGAAAATGTCGAGGATGCCGGTGCGGCTGAGGACGAACTCCATGCCGTCGAGTGACAGCAGCAGGCCCGCGATGCAGCCAAGCAGCGTCGAGCGGGTAAGCCGGCGGGCGATCCGGCACATGAGCAGGATCGCCAGCGAGCCGAACACCGCCGCGGCCACCCGGTAGCCGAACGGGTTCAGCCCGAAGACCCATTCGCCGATCGCGATCAGGTACTTCCCGACCTCCGGGTGCGTCACGGCCTCGCCACAGCTGTAGCCAGAGCAGGGCGCAAAGATGTGGGTGCCGCCCGACAGCAGCAGGTGGTCCGCGTAGATCTGGTTAGGAGGGTAGCCAGCCGGGTTAGCTGCCGGCATCCACTCGACCCCGTGCTGCCGGATCGACCAGGCGTCCTTGACGTAGTCCGTCTCGTCGTAGATAACCGCGTGCGGCACCGACAGCCTGGAGAAGCGCACGATCGCCGCGAACGCGGTGACTGCCAGCGGGCCGCTCCAGCCCCAGAGCCTGCCGTCCGGCATCGGGGACGTCAGCCGGTCACCAGTGGCGGTCATCCCCGCTAGCATGCCGCATGTTAGCTCCAGCCGCTGAAACGGCGCTGAAACCGCTGCCCAGTAGCCGTTTCCGGCCTTGGCGCTCCCGTCTGGAGGGACGCGTCAGGCGCTCAGCCGGAACTCAAGCGGCTCGCCGGTCTCGACCAGGCTCTTGAGGCTGGACAAGATCATCGGCCAGCCGGGCGTGACCGCCTTCAGCAGCGACCCGCCGGGATCGAGCCCCCGGTGACTGACCGTCAGCCGTGTCACCGGGCCCATCGCGACCAGCTCGAACCGCACGACCGATACGCACCCGCCGTTGATCTCGAGGTAATCGGCCACCAGCCACTCACACGTCAGCCGCCGCGGGTCCTCCTCCCCGGCCGGGCCGGCCGGCAGGCCGGACAGCCAGCCCGGTACCAGGGCAGGGTCAGCCAGGGCCCGGCAGACCCGCTGCGGCGTGGCGCGCAGGGAGATACTGAAGGCCAGGCCCGTCATAGCGGGCACCGCCACTGACCGCACCGGGAGCACGACAAGGTCCTCATGCCCCTCCAGCGCCGGGATCGTCCGGAATGTCACACCTGCGCCACCCGCACAGGACACAGCGATCCCAGCCGGCTAGATAGTAAGTCATGAACCGAACGCGGATCCCTGTTGCTGTTGCCCCTGGGAAGGCGTCATGGGCGGTCGACGCCATCCGCCAGGGTGGCGGCGAGCCAGTCGAGCTGGACCAAGACCCGGCTGGCCTGGTATGGACTGGCCCGGGGGCGGTGGAGGAACTCCGGGATGTGCTCCGGGCCCATCCGAAGATCTCCTGGGTGCAGTTGCCGATGGCTGGTGTCGAGCGGATGGCTGAGGCTGGTGTCTTCGACCACCAGCGGCAGTGGACATCGGCTAAGGGTTCTTACGCCGAGCCGGTCGCCGAGCATGCGCTGGCCTTGCTGCTGGCGGGCTTCCGGCACCTCCCGGAACGAGCCCGTGCGCACGAATGGGGCGAACCCGCCGCACAGACCCTGTTCGACCAGCCCGTCACCATCGTCGGCGGCGGAGGCATCACTCTCGCATTGATCCGCCTGCTCGAGCCGTTCCGTACCCGGGTAACAGTCGTCCGCCGCAGTGCCGAGCCGGTCCCGGGCGCCACCAGGACGGTCACGACTGATCACCTGCACGATGCGCTGGCCGGTGCCCAGGCGGTCGTGCTGACGCTGGCCCTCACCCCCCAGACCCGCGGGCTGATCGGCCAGGAAGAACTCAAGCTGATGGATCAGCAGGCCTGGCTGATCAACGTGGCCCGCGGCGGCCTGGTCGATACCGAAGCACTAGTCGGGGCACTGCGCTCAGGCCAGATCGGAGGTGCCGCCCTGGACGTGACCGATCCCGAGCCCCTTCCCGCCGGCCATCCGCTGTGGGACCTGCCCAACTGCCTGATCACCCCGCACACCGCCGACACCGAGCAGATGACCGAGCCCCTCCTCGCCGCCCGCATCACCGAGAACGTCAGGCGGCTGATCAACGGGCAGGAACTGGCAGGCCGGGTGGACCCGGATCTCGGCTACTGACGTTCGCTGCGTCGATCTCGGCGAACCGGGCCTGCGCCGCGGGCTTCCACTGAGCCAGCAGTGCGTCGATGCGCCGGGCGACCCGGCGCCCGATCCAGTCCGGCAGCAGCGCCTCAGGCAGCTGCGGGTCGGTCCGGGGGAGTACCCCGTACTCGTTGCTGAGCCGCACGCTCTCGAAGAGCTCCTCGTCCGGGGTCCGCGGCGCGAGCGCGCCGATAACGCGCTCGACCTGCTCGTAGTGTTCAGCCAGGGAAGCGAGATCCCAGCCCCGTTCGACGATCTCCTCCTTGTCAAGGCCGACCGCCTCGACGGGGCCGGCGAACGACACCGTGTGCCGCTGCAGGTCGAGCCGGTCCACCAGCTCCCGTACCTCCGTGACCCGCTCGACGTGCGGCGTGACCCACAGGCCCGGCGCCGGGTTACCCAACCCGGCCCAGGTGAGCCCGGCGTACAGCGGCCGGCGCACCGACCGGTGCGAGGCCGGAATGGTCGGGAGCACGACCAGCCAGCGGCCGTCCCATCTTCGATCCCCAGGCCGCGCAGGACCTGCACCAGCGTCGCCGTCCACACCGGCTTGCCCGTCGGCCACACCAGCTCGCCGAGGATCGTGAACAGCAGCGAGCGCGCACTGCCGGGAGTGACGGACCCGTCGTCGCGCTGCAGCAGCGCGGAGCCGTGCGGGGTGGCCATCCAATGCCCTCCGGTTAGCGCGGGTGATACGTTCGACAGCCTAAGAGACGACCTCCCAGGTGCAGAAGATCGTCATCGTTCGCGAGCGATTCGGCCGTGCTTTCATCCCTTATGACCGTCGGGTGGCCAGACAGCGCTGAGCACGCGGTCCGGCCAGTCGTCCGGGATGCCGGCGATGGTGACATAGCGGCCGTAGAAGGAGCCGATGAGCATGCTGGTGAGCGCGTCGAGGTCGGCGGAGGCCGGGTGGCGTTCTTCTTCGGCGAGCAGTGAGCCGAGGATGGCCATCGCCGGGACGGCCCGCAGGTTGCCGAGGAAATTCTCCAGGATCGCCAGGGCGTGAGCGCGCGGAGTCGGGGCGTCAGCGGGCGGCTCCTCGACCCGCAGCGAGCCGATCACCGCGGCGGCCAGCGCGGCCTTGTTCCGGTACCGGCGCCGCAGGCTGGGCACGGTGGTGCCCGCGGCGGCCGCCACCGATTCCAGCGACATGCGGGCGTAGCCGAGCTCGGCCGTCCACGTCAGCGTCTGGGACTCCGAGGAGCACGCGAAGCAACTGGACCATCTGAAGGAGATGGTCGTCGACGCGCGCGGCGAGGCGGAGGCGGTCCCCGGGCGGCTGGCGCTCGTCGACTGCGTGGAAGACCCGGCCAAGCGGCGGCAATGGACATACGCCGAGTTCATTCATGAGGCCGAACGGGTGGCCCGCGCGCTCCTGTCCCAGTTCCACCCCGGTGACCGGATTGCCGTCTGGGCGCCGAACAGCGCCGAATGGATCATCCTCCGGCAGGGCATCAGCCTGGCCGGGATGGTGCTCGTGGCCCTGAACCCGGCCTACCGCGCCCGCGAGATGCAGTTCACCCTCACCCAGTCCGGCGCCGCCGGCCTGTTCTGCGTCGAGGAGTACCGCGGCACGCACACCCTCGTGGTCCCCACCATGCTCATCGCCATGCTGGACCACTCCGACCTGCTGACCCGCGACCTGTCCAGCCTGCAGACCATCCTCAGCGGCGCGTCGTCGGTCCCCGCGTCCCTGGTCCGCAAGACCATCTCCGCCCTGAACTGCCAGTTCAGCATCCTGTTCGGCCAGACCGAGGCGCACGGCGTGGTGTCCCAGACCCGGGTCACCGACTCACCAGAAGACCAGGCCAGCACGGCCGGCATCGGCTCCATGGATGCCCGCGGCTTCCTCAAGGTCACCGGCCGCGTCAAGGACATGATCATCCGCGGCGGCATGAACCTCTACCCGGCCGAGATCGAAGCCGCCCTCCAGGACCACCCCGCCATCGAGACCGCCGCCGTCATCGGCATCCCCGACGACCGCTGGGGCGAGCAAGTCGGCGCCGTCCTCCGCATCCGCCTCGGCCACGACCGCCCCGCCATTCCCGCCCTGACCGAGTTCCTCCACACCCAGCTAGCCCCGCACAAGTGCCCCGCCTACTGGTCCTTCACCGACACGATGCCCATGACCCCGAGCGGCAAGATCCAGAAATTCATCCTCCGCGACCAGGCCGCCCAGGGCACCCTCCCCTTCACCCAGTCCCGCCCTACCGCTCCGGCCTCGTCCTGAGCCATCTCCGGACACGCCGGCTCGCCTTCGCGTATCTTGCAATCTATATTGCATCTTATGCAAAAGGCTTCGCCGCCGCCGCTGCTGCCGCTACTGCGCTCTAGGCTGCAGGCCGAGATCCTGACGCTCGTCCTGCTGGGGCCCGGGCAGGAGTGGTCGCTGACCGGGCTGGCGTCGCGCACTGGGGCGTCGGTTTCGTCGGTGCAGCGGGAGATTACCCGCGCGGAACAGGCCGGAGTCGTCAGTTCCCGGCGCCTGGGCAACATCCGGCTGGTGAAAGCGGCGGACTCGCCGCTGACAGCCCCGCTAACAGAACTGCTGCTGCGCTCATTCGGGCCACGCCAGGTGCTGGCCGAGGAACTCGAAGGCGTCGAGGGGATCGAGAGGGCGTACCTATTCGGCTCGTGGGCTGCGCGGTACGCGGGCGAGGCCGGCCGCTCGCCGGCCGACCTGGACGTCCTCGTGATCGGGTCCCCGGACCGGGACGAACTCGACGATGCCGCCCAGCGGGCTGTCGGTCGCCTGGCCCGGGAGGTCAATGTCACGATTCGGTCGCCGGCCTGGTGGCGGGAAGGGACAGACGGCTTCCATGCCGACGTCACCCGGCGCCCTTTGGTCCCGCTCTTCGGTGAGGAAGGAGCGGGATGAGCTGGGAAACGGGAAGCGAGCGCATCCAGGAGCTCATCAGCGCGGGGGAACTTGGCCCGGTCCCGCCGGACACCGGGCTCGCGCGGCGGATGCTGGCAGATGCCGGACGGCACCTGGTCACCACGGTGGCGGCTGAGTCCACTGGGGACCTGGCGGGTGCTTACCAGCTGGCGTACGACGCGCTCCGTAAGAGCGCGGCGAGCCTGCTCGAAGCCCAGGGGCTCCGGGTGACCAGCCGCGGCGGGCACATCGCGGTACAGGACGCGGTCACCGCCCAGTTCGGATCCAGCATCCGGGCGCTTCGCTCGTTCAGCAGGCTCCGGCGCGCACGCAACAGCTTCGAGTACCCGAGCACAGAGACCCCCGGCCCTTCGGAAGACGATGTCAAGGACGCGGTCCGGGTCGCCCGCGAGGTAAACGACGCGGCGGGCAAGATACTAGAAAGCGGGATCCTCTCTCCTTGGTAGGAGATCCCGTGCCGGCCTCGTCCCGCGTTCGTCGACGAGGCGCCACTGGTCGCCGTACGTGCCGATGGTGACGTTTTCGCGTCGCAGCAGGTCGTGCGGGAAGCCCAGCGCGGGCGCGCTAGCCTTGTCGAGGACGCGGAGCTGGTCGTCGTCGAGATGGATACCGGCCGATGCCAGGTTCTCGTCCAGCTGCGAGACGCTCGTCGCCCCGAGCAGCGGGATGATGTTGCCGCGCCGGGCCGCCAGCCAGGCGAGGGCCACCTGCGCCGGCGTGCACCCGATGTCGCCCGCGATCCTGACCACGAGGTCGACCGTCTCGTCCGGGCCGGACCAGCTGTGCTGGAAGAGCCCCTCTTCGGCGTCATCACGCAGCCGCCCCTGACCGCCGTCGCGGTACTTGCCGGTCAGCCGTCCTTCCGCGAGCGGACCCCACGCGACCACCGCCAGGCCGAAGGCATCAGCCATCGGGAGCAGATCGCCTTCCGGTGTCCGCTCCAGCATGTTGTACCGCGACTGCAGGGCGGTGAACGGCGTCCAGCCGCGCAGTTCCGCGATCGTGTTGGCTTCCGCGACCTCCCAGGCGGGCCAGTCGGAGACGCCGGTGTACAGCACCTTCCCGGCCCGGACCAGGTCATCGAGGGCGCGCATCACCTCGGCGACGGGCGTCCATGCCTCCCGGGTGTGCACCCACAGCACGTCGACGTAGTCGGTGCCCAGGCTGCGCAGGCTGGCCTCGACCGACCGCACCAGGTTCTTCCGGTGGCTGCCGGCCGAGTTGAGGTCACCCGGCCGCGTCTGCAGGGTGTACTTGGTGCCGACCACGAACCGATCGCGGTCCGCCCGGAGGAAGTCACCGAGAATTCTTTCCGCTTCGCCATCGGAGTAGATGTTCGCGGTATCCAGGAACGTGCCGCCGGCTTCGGCGAACTTGTCCATGATGAGCCTGGCGGCGCGTTCGTCGATACCCCAGGACCTGCGCTCGCCGAAGGTCATCGTGCCCAGCGCGAATTCCGACACGCGCATTCCGGATGATCCAAGCAACCTGTATCGCATAGCTGCCTCCATTCGTTCCTGATTCCATGGAAGCGCATTCGAAGGCATTCCGGTAGCGAATGTTTCGCATGATGCCCATGCCGGTCTAGCATGGCCAGCATGCGCATGCTCTGGTACCAGGTCTTCGTGGAGGCCGTACGCTGCGGTTCTCTCGGTGAGGCGTCACGCACGCTCGGGTACACGCAGTCGGCCATCTCCCGCCACATCGCCGCCCTGGAAGCCGAGTACGGCGTACCGCTGCTCGAGCGCGGGCCCGCCGGCGTCCGGCCAACGCCGTACGGCGAACGGCTCCTCCAGCACGCGGATGCGATCCTGGCCCATGACGACCAGTTGCGCCGCGAGTTCGACGGAGTCCGGCAGGGCGCCCTGAGGCACATCACCGTCGGTGCCTTCCCGACGGCTGTCGCCGGGATCATCCCCGCGGCCCTCACCGCCCTCCAGCAGGACCGTCCCGACATGACACTGTCGTTGACCGAGGCCCTGACTCCCGCCCTGATCGAGCACGTCCAGGGGCGTGACCTGGACGTCGCGGTGGTGACCGACGGCCCCGACGGGCCCGGGCTGCCCGACACCCTGAAATGTACGCAACTGCTCGACGAGCACCTCATGCTGGCGGTCGGACGCGGCCACCGCCTTGCCCGCAGGCGGGCCGTCTTCCTGCGCGAGGTTAGCGGCGACCCGTTCATCACCGGATCGGACACCGACGAGAACGCATTGCTGCGCGCGCACCGCCTTGATGGCTTCCGCCCGCCGTCCCAGATCGTGGTCGCCGACTGGATCGGGAAACTCGCCTGCGTCGCGGCGGGTATCGGCATTGCACTGGTTCCCCGGCTAGTCACCCGGGCGCTGCCCGCCGGCGTGACGGTGCTCAACCTGCGCGACGAGCAGGCTCCGTACCGCCGTGTCATCGCCATCACCGACGCCAGCCGACAGCCGAGCGAGCTTACGACGACATTCATCCGCCTCGCCAAGCGAGCCGCCCGCTTCTGATGTAGCCGCTGCGGTCCGCTGTGATGCGTTACCGTCTGAGGGCGCCGATGACCGGCTCTATGACAAGGGTGGCTGCCTCGGCGTGAACGAGTCATCTAATATGCTGACATGCACGTCAAGATACGTCGGCCGACTTCAATTTCTAATATTATTCGTAACGGTATAGTGCGGTGGCGAATCTTCAATCCGGCTATACGCACGATAATTACCGCAATCGGGATTTCCGGCGTTGTGCCGGCAGTGTTCAGCGTGTTCAATTCGATAAAAGAATTCGGCCGCTTCCGGCCCGGCATCGCCGTTCTACCGGTTCCGGACGCCGATGACGGGTCCAAGCTCGACGGGACGACCGCCTACACCTTCAGCCAGCTGCGGACCGCGGCCCTGCGCCTCGCTGTCGGCCTGGCCGGCCGGGGGATCGGCGCCGGCGACCGGGTCGTGGTCCAGCTGCCGAACTGGACCGAGTTCGCTGTCATCACCGCGGCCCTGTCCCGGCTCGGCGCGATCATGGTCCCGGTCATGCCGATCTACCGGTCCGACGACGTCCGCTTCGTGGTGGAGACAGCCGGAGCCAAGGCGGCTTTCACTCCCGGGCTGTTCCGCGGGAGGGCCTGGAGCGGATCGCCAAGTTCCGCTGCACCGCCTCGGTCACCGCCACCACCTTCCTGCAGGCCCTGCTCACCGTGTACGACCCGGACCAGCACGACGCGAGCAGCCTGCGCTGCTGGACGTCGGCCGGGGCCCCGATCCCCGGCGCGTTCGTGGCCGAGGCCCAGCGGACGCTGCCGCGCATGAAGGTGCTGAGCCTGTACGGCCGGTCCGAGAACCTGTGCACCACGCTGTGCTCCATCGATGACGACCCGAAGCGCTCGGTGACCTCGGACGGCCGGGCCGCGCCCGGCCAGGAGGTCCGCATCCTCGATGAGCACGGCAATGAGGTGCCGCCGGGCACCGAGGGAGACATCGCCTTCCGCGGCGCGTCGAACCTGCTCGAGTACATCGGCCAGCCCGCGGCGACCGCGGAGATGTTCACCGCGGACGGCTTCTCCAAGTCGGGCGACCTCGGGGTCATGGACGCCGACGGCTACGTGCGCGTCACCGGCCGGCTCAAGGACATCGTGATCCGCGGCGGCCTGAACATCAGCGTCCGGCAGGTCGAGGACCTGCTGATCGCGCATCCGGCCGTCAGCGCCGTGGCGGCCGTCGGCATGCCGGACGCGGTGCTCGGCGAGCGCGTCTGCTGCTACCTGGTCCCCGCGCCCGGCGCCGCGCCGCTGACGGTGGCGGACATGCAGGAGTACCTGCTCGGTGAGGGCCTGGCCATCCAGAAGGTGCCGGAGCGGGTCGAGGTGGTGACCGAACTGCCGACGACGGCCACCGGCAAGATCCAGAAGAACCTGCTCCGCGCCGACATTGCCGCCAAGCTCGCCCCCTAATCGCCGCCCGGCTGGCCCCGAACGTTCCACCCGTACGGGAACCGTCCTGGCAAGATAGGCGCCATGGAACGAGTGCTTGGCATCGGCGGACACTTCATGCGGGCGGCCGACCCGAAGGCCCTGGGCGCCTGGTACCGCGACTGCCTCGGCCTGGACGCCGATGAGAACGGCCTCTGGCAGCAGGAAACCGGGCCGACGGTGTTCGCGGCCTTCGGCTCCGAGACCGATTATTTCGGGGCCCGCACCCAGCAGGTCATGCTCAACTTCCGGGTCCGCGACCTGGACGCGATGCTTGCGCAACTGCGCGGCAAGGGCGCCGACGTGGACGGGGAACCGCAGGAGATGGAGGGCGTCGGCCGGTTCGGCTGGGTCACCGATCCCGAGGGCAACCGGATCGAGCTCTGGCAGCCCGCCTGACCCAGGCCGTTAGCCGCCCTCTTAACTACGGAGCGCGAACGTCTCGATGATCGCGCGGGTGTTCTCCGCCCGCCCGGAAAGCATCGCGAACCACAGCCGGCGCAGCAGCGGCACCAGTTCCTCGATCCGGCTGGCCGGGCCGTCCGGATCCGGTACGCCGTGCCAGTCCGTCATCATCCGCCGGGTGCCGGTGCCCAGGCCCAGGGTGAACCGCCCGTCGCTCATCTCGTCCAGGAACTTAGCGTCGTTGGCGAGCACGAGCGGGGACCGGCCGACCGCGTAGGCGATCGACGTCCCGACCCCGATGCGACTGGTCACCGCGGCCATCGCCGCCGCCGACACGACGCCCGAACGATGCAGGAACTCACCCGACCAGGCCGCATCGAAGCCGGCCTGGTCGGCCAGGCCGGTGATCTCCTGGGTCTCCTTGAGCCCGCCGGCCAGCACGGTGATCCCCCGGGTAGTCATATCAGCGGCTCTCCGATAAATTGGCCATACCATTGTACCTATAAGCCAGGCGGCTCCCGGCCGCCTGACCCTCGGCATCGGCGTGGCCGGGGAGGACCGCCGCGAGGTGAGCAACGCCGGGGTTGATCCCGGCACCCGCGGTGCCCGCCGCTTCGCGCAGACGAGGGACCAGATCCTCGCGGCCGCTCGCGCACATGCTCGGCGAGGCGGAGTTCAACGAGGTCTTCCTCGACGACGTCTTCCTGCCCGACGACGCGGTGGTGGGCGCGGTCGACGGCGGCTGGAAGGTCGCGATGGCCACCCTCGCCTTCGAGCGCGTCGCCATCGCCACGGGCAGGGTCAACACCACCAAGGCGATCGAGGAGATCATCGCCGACATCCGGGGCCGGACAGCCGCCGACGGCAGCCCGCTCGGCGCCGACCCGCGGATCCGGCAGCAGGTCGCCGACCTGTGGGGCCGCGCGCTGGTGCACCGAGCCATCGGCCAGCGGGGTCATCTCCGGGGCCGCCGCCGGCGAGCCGCCGGGGCCGGTCACCTCGATCGGCAAGCTCTACTTCTGCCCGCTGGTCGAAGACCTGGCCGACTTCCGGCTCTCGCTCGAGCCGCTGGGCGGCGAGTTCGCCCTGGACGACGAGCTGGCCGAGGCTCAGCGGTGGCTGCGGCTCGCGAACCAGTCCCGCGGCACCGCCATCGCCGGCGGCTCCACTTTCATCCAGCGCAACATCGTCGCCGAGCGCATCCTCGGTATGCCCCGTGGCTGAGCCAGCCTCAGTCCTCGGGCACCTCGATGGCCGTCCGGTCTTCCACCTCGGTGATCGCCTCGGTGTACTCGTGCAGGTGGCGGGTCATCCGGCGGAGCGCCGCCTCGGTGTCCCCGGCCTCGATCGCCTCGGTCACCCGGGCGTGCGCCCGGATGGTGGTGCGGCGGACCTCGGCGTCGACGAACGCCTCGTTGTCGGTGGCGGTGTAGATGACCCGCGACAGGGCCAGCATGATCCCGGTCAGCAGCTCGTTATGGCTGGCCTCCGCCACCGCGACGTGCCAGTCGACATTGGCCTGCAGGAAGTCTTCGAGCGGGCCATCGCCGCTGATGGCCGCGTTGGCCGCCGCGAGCCGGGCGAGGTCCGCGTCGGTGCGGTACTTCGCGGCCAGCCGGGCGCAGGTCGGCTCGATCCCCTCCCGGGCCTCAAAAATAGCTGCCAAACGGATGCGCCGTCCGCGGATCAGCAGGCTCACCGAGTCCGCGACCGAGTCGCCTCCCGGGCGCTGCACGAAGGCGCCGCCGGAGCGCCCGGTCCTGATCCGGACCAGGCCCTGCACCTCGAGGATCCGCAGCGCCTCCCGGACGGTGGTCCGGCTCATCTGCGTCTGGACCACCATGTCGCGTTCCGGCGGCAGCGAGGTGCCCTCCGGGAACTCGCCGCTCAGGATCCGCTCACGCAGGTCGTTGGCGAGCACGTCGGAAGCCTTCGGGACCTGCATCGGCGCGAGCCGCACGGGCTTGCGTGCGGTCGCGGGTTCTCCAGTCACCGGTCCCCATCTCGTCAGCTCAGTGTTTTTCAGTTCAGGGTTTTTGGTCATACCCAAGGTACCATTTGCCGGAAGGATCTCCGGGGAAGGAAGCACCGTGGAGTGGAACCTCTCGCCGGAGCAGGACGCCTACCAGGAGGCCTTCCGCGGCTGGCTGGCTGACGTGGCGCCGCCGGACGTGGTGCGGCAGTAGCTCGACGCCGGTGACGCGGCCGCCTTCGAGAAGCTCTTCGCCGACGGCGGCCCCGAACTCGCCCTGGCGGGCGAAACCGCGGCCTACCTGATTCCGGCCGAGTGCGTGCCCGACGAGGCCCCGCCGCTGACCGTCGACGAGACCGGCGCGATCAGCGGCTCGGTGCCGCGGGTCCTGGCGGGCGGCACGGCCGTCCGGTTCGTGGTGCCGGTCACCGGCGGCCGGGGTGCTGCCGCAGGCTTCGGCGCGGGCGGCCGTCCTGGTGGCCGCGGACTCCCTCGGCGCCTCGGCGCGGATGCTGGACCTGGCCGTGGCCTACAGCAGGCAGCGCCACCAGTTCGGCGTCCCGATCGGCTCGTTCCAGGCGGTCAAGCACGCGGCCGCCATGATCCTGGTCGGCGTGGAGGCGGCCCGGTCCGCCGTCTACTTCGCCGCCGCCTCGGTGGACGCGGGCGGTCCCGAATCCTTCCTGCCCGCCGCCGCGGTCAAGGCGCAGGTCACCGCCGAGGGGCCCGCACCGCCGACAGCGCCCTCACCCTGCACGGAGCGATCGGCTACACCTGGGAGTACGACCTGCAGCTGTTCTTCAAGCGCGCCAAGCTCGACGAGAAGCTCCTCGGCACGCGAGCCCAGTGGAACGAGCGCATCGCCGCCGGCCTCGCCCTCGTCTAGGCATTCTTATTTGGTCAGTCCTTTGATACATTGGACCAGACGGCGTGAAGGGGAAACCGTGGACTTCGAGCTCAGCGAGGACCAGGAGACGATCCGCAAGGCGGTCCGCGAGCTCGCCGCGAACTTCGACGACCAGTACTGGATGGAGAAGGACCAGGCGCACGAGTTCCCCGCGGAGTTCTACCGGGCGTTCGCCGGGGCCGGCTGGCTCGGCATCACCACGCCGGAGGAGTACGGCGGGCACGGCTTCGGGATCACCGAGGCCTCGCTCCTGCTCGAGGAGATCGCGGCCTCCGGCGCGGGGATGAACGGCGCCAGCTCGATGCACCTGTCGATCTTCGGCATGCACCCGGTGATCGTGCACGGCTCGGAGGAGCTGAAGCGGGAGAACCTGCCCCGGATCGTCAGCGGCGACCTGCACGTGTGCTTCGGCGTGACCGAACCCGGCGCCGGGCTCGACACCACCCGGATCACCACGTTCGCCCGGCGGGACGGCGACGACTACGTCATCAGCGGCCGCAAGGTCTGGATCTCCAAGGCGCTGGAGTCGGAGAAGGTCTTGCTGCTGACCCGGACCACGAAGTTCGAGGACGCGCCGAAGAAGACGGCCGGCCTGACGCTGTTCCTCACCGACCTCGACCGGGACCACGTCGACATCCGCCCGATCGCCAAGATGGGCCGCAACGCGGTCAGCTCCAACGAGCTGTTCATCGACGACCTGCGCGTCCCGGCCGCGCACCGGGTCGGCGAGGAGGGCAAGGGGTTCGCCTACATCCTGGACGGGCTGAACCCGGAACGGATGCTGGTGGCGGCCGAGGCCCTCGGCATCGGCCGGGCCGCGCTGCGCCGGGCCGTGCGCTACGGCAACGAGCGGGAGGTGTTCGGCCGCCCGATCGGGATGAACCAGGGGCTGCAGTTCCCGCTGGCCGACTCGCTCGCCCGGCTCGACGCCGCCGAGCTGGTGCTGCGCAAGGCGACCTGGCTCTACGACCACGGCCGGCCGTGCGCGCGGGAGGCCAACACGGCCAAGTACCTGTGCGCCGACGCCGGGTTCACCGCGGCCGACCGGGCGCTGCAGGTCCACGGCGGCATGGGCTACTCGGAGGAGTATCACGTCGCCCGGTACTTCCGGGAGGCCCGGCTGACCCGGATCGCGCCGCTCAGCCAGGAGATGGTCCTGAACTACCTGGGCGAACACGTCCTGAAGCTGCCGAGGAGCTACTGATGTTCTCCCTGCAGGGGAGGACCGCCCTGGTCCTCGGCGTTCACGTCGGCGGCACGTTCACCGTCAGCCAGGCCGCCCTGCCGTTCCTGCCCGGGGACGGCACCGGCCGGTTCGCCTCCGACGCCGCCTCCTACGTCACCGGCCAGGTACCGCCGGTCGACGGCGGGACGGTGATCTGATGGCCGCCCGGGCCATGCCATCCAAGGCTGGCGGACCGTTCGCCAGCACGGGCCGGGACGCGCTGATCGTGGACGCGCTGCGCACCCCGGTCGGGCGGTCGCACCCCGAGCGCGGCTGGTTCCGCGACGTCCATCCCAACGCGATGCTCGGCGCCGTCTACACCGCGCTGCTGGACGGCGCCGGGCTGGGACCGGAGGTCATCGAGGATCTCATCGTCGGCTGCACCGCGCCGTTCGGCGAGCAGTCCCGCAACATCGCCCGCAACGCCTGGCTCCAGGCGGGCTACCCGCCCGAGGTCCCCGCCACCGTGCTCGACCGGCGCTGCGGGTCCGCCCAGACCGCCGTCGAGATGGCGGCCGCGCTGGTCAAGTCGGGCACGCACGACCTGGTGATCGCCGGCGGCGTCGAGCACATGGGCCACGTGCCGATGAACTCCCCGGTCAAGATCTCCGAGCTCTACGGCGACCCGTGGCCACCCGAGCTGCGCGAACGCTACGACTTCGTGCCGCAGGGGGAGAGCGCCGAGCTGATCGCCGACCGCTGGCACATCAGCAGGCAGGAGATGGACGAGTACGCGGTCCGCTCCCACCGGCTGGCCGCGGCGGCGGTCGACGCCGGCCGGTTCGCCCGCGAGATGATCCCGCTCGACCTCGACGGCCAGACCCGGGCCAGCGACCAGAGCATCCGCCCGGACACGTCGGCGGAGGGGCTGGCCAAGCTGAAGACCGTGTTCCGGCCGGACGGCCAGATCACGGCGGGCAGCTCGTCGCCGATCTCCGACGGCGCGTCCGGCGTGCTCCTCGCCTCGCCGGAGGCCGCCGAGCGCCACGGCCTGCGGCCGCGGGCCCGGATCCTGGACAGACCACGGTCGGCGTCGACCCGGTCATCATGCTCACCGGCCCCATCCCCGCGACCAGGAAGCTGCTCGAGCGCAACGGCATGAAGATCGGCGACATCGACCTGATCGAGGTCAACGAGGCGTTCAGCTCGGTGGTGCTGGCCTGGGAACGGGAGCTCGAACCGGACATGGACCGGGTGAACGTCAACGGCGGCGCCATCGCCGTCGGCCACCCGATCGGCGCGACCGGCGGGCGGCTGTTCGCCACCCTGCTGGCCGAGCTGGAACGCCGGGACGCCGAGACCGGCCTGGTCACCATGTGCTGCGGCGGCGGCCTCGGCACCGCCACCCTCGTGCAGAGGCTCGGCTGAGCCCCGATACCGGCATGAACCCACGGGAGAAATCGTCATGAGCAACCGCGTCGCCTTCGTCACCGGGGCCGGGCAGGGCATCGGGCGGGGCATCGCCACCGCGCTGGCCGCCAGCGGCTTCCGGGTGGCGGTGGCCGACCTGAACCTGGACACCGCCACCCAGACCGCCAAGGACATCGCCGGGGCGGGCGGCGCCGCCGTCCCGGTCGAGGTCGACGTGACCCGGGCCGCGTCGGTCGAGGCCGCCATGGCGTCCGCCGCCGCCGAGCTCGGCCCGGTCGAGGTGGTGGTGAACAACGCCGGCTTCGATGACTTCATGCCGTTCACCGCGACGACCGAGGAGTTCTGGGACACGATCCTCGAGGTCAACTTCAAGGCCAGCTCCGCGTGGTCAAGGCGGTGCTGCCGGGCATGCTGGAACGCGGGTTCGGCCGGATCATCAACATCGGCTCGGACGCGGGACGGGTCGGCTCCTCGCTCGAGGCGGTCTACTCCGGCGCCAAGGGCGGCATCATCGCCTTCACCAAGACCCTCGCCCGCGAGGTGGCCGCCCAGGGCGTCACCGCCAACACCGTCTGTCCCGGCCCGACCTACACCCCGGCGCTGCGCAAGTTCGCCGACGGGGCCGGGCAGGACGCCGAGAAGGTCATCGCCGGGATGGTCCGCGCGGTCCCGATGAAGCGCCTCGGCACCCCGGACGACATCGGCCCGGCCGTCGCGTTCCTCGCCTCCGACCAGGCCGGCTTCATCACCGGCCAGACCCTGTCGGTGAGCGGCGGCCTCACGATGGCGTGATGCCCAGGACCGCAGTCAGCTGACCCGGGCGGGTACGGTACCCCGTTCGGGATAAATCCTCATGGAAGGGCAGGTGCCGATGGGCGCGCCGAAGGACGTCGTGACCTGGGGGCCGGCCGCGCCCGGGATCTGGCGGGTCACGATGGCCTCGCCGCCGGCCAACGCGCTGAGCGGGCCGCTGCTCGACGGGCTGGATGCCGCGCTGGACGCGGCCGTGGCCGCCGGGGACGTCAAGGTCCTGGTGGTGTCCTCGGCGGTGGACCGGTTCTTCGCGGCGGGCGCGGACATCAAGCACATGGCCGCCATCGACGCCGCGTCGTTCAATGAGTACGGAGACCGGCCGCGCTGGCCCGGTTCCTGAACGAGCACCACCTGTGCGACGGCCCGCTCAGCGTCACCCGGATCGGGGACGGCCACTCCAACCTCACCTACGGGGTCAGCGACGGGCAGCGCACCGTCGTGGTGCGGCGCCCGCCGCCGCCACCCGCCCCGCCGGGGGCCCACGACGTGCTCCGCGAGGCCCGGCTGATGGACGCGCTGCGCGACACCGCGGTGCCGGTCCCCGTCGTGCTCGCGACTGCGCAGGCGGGCGACGTCTTCGACGTCCCGTGCTACGTCATGAGCTTCGCGCGGGGCCCCGTGATCACCACCGCGACGCCCGCGGCGCTGGCCGGGCCCGGGACCAGGCGGGAGATCGGCGAGTCCCTGATCGACACCCTCGCCGCGCTGCACGCCGTCGACTGGCGGGCGGCCGGCCTCGGCCACCTGGGGCGGCCCGAGGGGTTCAACGCAAGGCACCTGCGGCGGATGGAACGCCTGATCGCCGGCCAGGACGGGCGCGTGCCGGCCGGCTTCGCGCCCGTGCGGGACTGGCTGGCCGCGCGCATGCCGCCGGAATCGGGCGACGCGATCGTGCACGGCGACTTCAGGCTCGGCAACGTGGTCATCGCCCCGGACGCCCCCGGCCTGCCCGAGCGGTTCTTCGACCGGTTCGTGTTCAACCTGCACACGGCCGGCGCCCCGGGGCCCACGGCCCGGTCGATCACATCGGACCCGTCGGTCATCTTCGGGCTCGGCGTCTACCCGGCCCGGGACGTCATCGACGGCTTCGCCATCGTGGTGACCGGCGGCGAGCAGCGCAACCTGCGGCTGTCCGACGAGCTGAGCGCCACCCGTGCTACCGCGACCGGAGGCACTCTCGGGCCGCTGTCGTGGGACGTCGCCGAGCCGATGCGGACCTGGCGCGCCGCCCTCGGCCCCAGCCCGGCGGGCCTGGAGTTCGACCTCACCTGGCGGGCCCGGACCCCGGCCTGGACCGGCGACGTGGCCGTCGCGAATGCCGACGGCCCCGCTTCGTCGTTCGCGCACCTGTTCCAGTCGGGCCGGTACGAGGGTACTGTCCGGATCGACGGCCGCGATTGCCGCGTCGACGGCTGGTACGGCCAGCGCGACCGCTCCCGGGGCGTGCGCACCATGACCGGCGGGCAGGGCCTGCACCTGCGGGTCCAGGTCCAGTTCCCCGACCGCTCGGTCGGCTTCCTGACTGCCGAGAGCCGCGGCCACGAGCGGATCCTGCTGAAAGGCGCGGTCATGCACGAGGACGGCCGGCTCGACCCGGTCACGGACGTGCGGCACGACCTGAGCTTCGACGACGGACTGGACCTGCGCGGCGGCCTGCTCGAGGTCACCACGCGGGACGGCGCCGTCTACCGCATCGCCGCCGACGCCGCCGCGCGCGGCGGGTACATGTCCGGCGGCGGGTACGGGGGCCAGCATGGCCGCCCGGTGGGCCGCGGACACCTCGAGCACGACGACTACCCGCTGGACGGCTCGGTATCGCCCCGGGTGCTGGACTCCGCGCTGACCGACCGGCTCACCGCGTTCAGCTGGGACGGCACCCCCGGCCGCGGGATCTTCGAGTTCGCGCCGACCCGGAGTGCGGCGTACGCCTACCAGCCCACCCTGGCTTAGGGCTGGCTTTTCGGCTCGTACCGCATCGCCACCGCCCCCGAGCCGAACTCCAGCCGGCTCACGAGCCGCAAATCGACGTACTTCGACAGCCCCGCGAACAACGTCGGCCCGTGGCCGGTCAGCCGGGGCTGCACCACGAACTCGTACTCATCGATCAATCCCAGCTCCGCCAGCGCCAGCGGAAGCTTCACGCCGCCTGTGAAGAGCCCTCGGCCGGGCTCTTGCTTGAGCTGCTGGACGGCCGTTGCCAGGTCCCCGCGCACGAGCTCCGCATTCCAGTCGACCCGGTCCAGGGTGCTCGACACGACGTACTTCTTAGCCGCGTCGATCGTCCGGCCGAACGGTTCCGTCCAGCCGGGCATCGCTCCGGCCGGCG
>JAICWX010000160.1 GCA_025934635.1 Streptosporangiaceae bacterium
GGCACGGTCGCCAGCGTGCAGCTGTTCACTGACTACCTGACCCGGCTCATGCGCTACGTGGAGTTCATGAAGCGGGTCGTGCCGATGCACGACGACCTCTTCGACTTCTTCTACGAGGCGCTGCCCGGCTACGAGGAAGTCGGCCGGCGGCGGGTGCTGCTGGGCTGCTGGGGCAGCCTCAACAACCCCGAGTACTGCGACTTCACCTACCGGAACATGGAGGACTGGGGTCGCAAGATGTTCGTCACGCCGGGTGTCGTGGTGGACGGCAAGCTGGTCACCAACAGCCTGGTCGACATCAACCTGGGCATCCGGATCCTCCTGGGTCACTCGTACTACGAGGACTGGGAAGACAAGGAGATGTTCGTCACCCACGACGAGCTGGGCAACCCGGTCGACCGGCGGCACCCGTGGAACCAGCACACCATCCCCAAGCCGGGCAAGCGCGACTTCGACAACGCGTACAGCTGGACCATGTCGCCGCGCTGGTTCGACGGCCAGGACTACCTGCCGCTGGACACCGGCGGCGGCCCGATCGCCCGGCTGTGGGCGACCGCGCTGGCCGGCCTGGTCGACTGCGGCTACGTACAGGCCACCGGGCACAGCGTGAAGATCAACCTGCCGCGGACCATGTCCCGGCCGGAGACCACGTTCGAGTGGAAGATCCCGGTGGATAAGCAGGGCCAGCCGCTGTCCAACACGATCGAGCGGGACCGGGCCCGGACCTACTTCCAGGCCTACTCCGCCGCGGTCGCGGTGTACTTCGTCGAGAAGGCACTGGCCGAGATCCGCGCCGGGCGGACCAAGACCTGGGAGTCCTTCGACGTGCCCCAGGACGCGTTCAGCTGCGGCTTCACCGAGGCGGTGCGCGGCGTGCTGTCGCACCACATGGTGATCAGGGACGGCAAGATCGCGAACTACCACCCGTACCCGCCCACCCCGTGGAACGGCAGCGTGCGGGACAGCTACGGGACCCCGGGCCCGTACGAGGACGCGGTGCAGAACACGCCGCTCTTCGAGGAGAACACCAAGGACAACTTCAAGGGCATCGACATCATGCGCACGGTCCGCAGCTTCGACCCGTGCCTGCCCTGCGGTGTCCACATGTACCTCGGCGGCGGCAAGGTCCTCAAGACCGCGCACTCCCCCACGGGTGTCACGCTCGCCATGTAAGGAGGCTTGATGCCCGAAGGGCACGATGTGCAGGCAACCGGCGAGCGGGTCGAGGCACTGCTCGCTGAGCTCCGCTCGCAGGCCGGGCCGCAGGTCGCGGCCACCGCCGAGGAACTGGTGAGCTGCCTGGTGGAGCTGTACGGCGCCGGGCTGGCGCGGGTGGTCCAGCTCCTCGGCGAGGACGAGGCTGGCCCGCAGCTGATGGACAAGCTGGTCGCGGACCCGCTGGTGGAGAGCCTGCTGCTGGTGCACGACCTGCACCCGCTCGACACCAGCGCCCGCGTCCGGCAGGCCGTCGAGGGAGTCCTGCCCCAGCTCGGCTCGCACGCCGGCGACGTCGAGTACCTCGGCCTCGACGACCAGGGCGTGCTGCGACTGCGGCTGGTGCAGGGCGGCTGCTCGGCCGCTACCGCCCGGGACCTGATCTCCAAGGCCGTGGCCGCGGCGGCGCCCGAGGCGGCCGGGGTCGGCATCGAGATGGTCGCCCCGCCCGCGGAACTGCCGCTGCTGCAGATCAGCCGGCACCCGATGGGTCTCCAGGGCACGCGGTGAGTACGCACGGCCCTGGATCCGGGGTCACCGGGCTGCGCCGTTTCGTGAAACGGCCGGCCTCGACCCCGGCTCCGGGCATCCCGCTGCCCGGCCCGCAGAACACCAGCGCCCAGGCGGACCAGGACGCCGAGCGGTGCGAACTGTGCAGCGAGGTCCTCGACGGGCGGCACGGGCACCTGGTCGACACCGACAAGCGGTCGATCGCCTGCGCCTGCCGCGCCTGCTACCTGCTGTTCACCCACGGCGGGGCGGCGGCCGGCGGCAAGTACCGGGCGATACCCGAGCGGATCTGCCACGACCCGCAACGGCCGCTGGACCCGCTGGACTGGAACGAGCTCCAGATCCCGGTCACGATGGCCTTCTTCTTCCGCAACTCGGCGCTGGACCGGGTGGTGGCGGGCTACCCGAGCCCGGGCGGGGTCACCGAATGCGAACTCGATCTCGAGGCGTGGGACCGGCTCGCCGTCGCGTACCCGCTGCTCGCGGAGCTGACGCCGGACACCGAGGCCATTTTCGTCCACTCCGAAGAGGTCTTCCTGATCCCGATCGACATGTGCTACTCACTGGTCGGCGAGCTCCGGCTGTACTGGCAGGGGTTCGACGGCGGGGCCGAGGTCCACGCGGCGCTGGATAAGTTCCTGACCGGCCTGCGGCGGCGTGCGGTCGTACTCGCCCCCGCAGCCCGGGAAGGGGAGCGCCGACATGGCTGACCTGATCTTCGGCTGTACCGGCACGACCGCGGACCGGTTCGCCGTGACGCCGACCCTGACCTTCCAGCTGGCCATCACCGAGCGGTCCGGCGTCAAGGTGCACGCGATCGCGCTGCGCTGCCAGATCCGCATCGAGCCGCACCGCCGCCGCTACTCCGCGGCCGAGGCGGAGCGGCTGCACGACCTGTTCGGCGACCCGTCCCGCTGGGCCGAGACGGTCAAGCCGATCCAGCTGGCCACGGTCACCGCGATGGTCCCCGGCTTCACCGCGGTGACCGAGATCGACCTCCCGGTGCCGTGCACCTACGACCTGGAGGTCTCCTCGGCCCGCTACCTGCAGGGCCTGGACGACGGCACGATCCCGCTGCTGCTGCTGTTCAGCGGCACCGTCTTCATCGCCACCGAGACGGGCTTCTCGGTCGAGCTGGTGCCGTGGAGCGCCGAGGCCACGTACCGGATGCCGGTGTCGGTCTGGCGCGGGCTCGTCGACGCGCACTTCCCCGGCCGGGCCTGGCTGAGCTGCAACCGGGAGACCCTGGACGCGCTGTCCGGCTTCAAGGCCCGGCACGCGCTGCCGACCTGGGACGCCACCCTGAACGCGCTGCTGGACGCAGTAGAACCGCGAGATCCGGCCGCGGCGCCCGAGCACGAGGGCGAGACGGGGGCCGGGTTGCGATGAACCTCGAATCCGTTCGGAAAATCGCGGACGCGGTGCTGTACGAGGGGTACATCCTGTACCCCTACCGGGCTTCCGCGCAGAAGAACCAGAGCCGCTGGCAGTTCGGCGTGATCATGGCGCCGGGCTACGCCGCGGCCGAGGAATCGGAGCTCAGCGTCACCCGGGCCGAGGTCGTGCTGGCGCCGACCGGGACACCCGTGGTCGGGGTCCTGCTGCGGTTCCTGCAGGTCCAGCGGCGGACGGCCGACGGCGCGGAGTGGGACGAGGCGGTGGAGCGCGAGGTGGAGGTGACCGCGGACGCCGCCGCGCTGGCCGGGCCGGGGGTCACGCACGCGTTCACCATCGAGGGCGGCGAGGACCGCGAGGACGCGGTGGTGCGGCGCCGGGAGCCGCTGGCCGGCGCGATCACGGTGCGGACCGTTGCGGTCCCCGGACCCTGGCGGACCGTACGGCTGCAGGTCCTCGTCGAGAACCGAACGGAGACAGCCATCCCGCCTCGCCGCCGCGAAGACGCGCTCCCGACGGCGCTCGTCGCGGCGCACACCATCATCACCGTGACCGGCGGTGAGTTCATCTCGATGACCGACCCGCCGGAGTGGGCGCGTCCGGCCGTCGCGGACTGCCGCAACGAGGGCGGCTGGCCGGTGCTGGCCGACCCGGACGGCGGCCGCCAGGTCGTGCTGTCCTCGCCGATCATCCTGTACGACCACCCCGAACTGGCCGCCGAGAGCCCGGGTGAGCTCTACGACGGCACCGAGATCGACGAGATCCTCACGCTGCGCACGCTGGCGCTCTCCGACGCCGAGAAGGCCGAGGCCCGGGCCACCGACCCGCGGGCGGCCGCACTGCTGGACCGGGTCGAGTCGATGGACGCGCAGACCATGGCGCAGCTGCACGGGACGATGCGATTCCCGGTGCCGGACGCGCCCTGGTGGGATCCGGAGGCGGACGCCTCGGTGTCACCGGAGACCGACAGCGTGACCATCGACGGCCGGCCGGTCGCGCGGGGCAGCCGGGTCCGGCTGCGGCCGGGCGCCCGCCGGGCCGACGCCCAGGACATGTTCCTGGTCGGCCGGATCGCCGAGGTCCAGGCGGTGCTGCACGACGTGGACGACACCCCGTACCTGGCCGTGTCGCTGGCCGGCCAGCCGGACGAGGACATCAGGATCGCGCACGGCCGCTTCCTGTACTTCATGCCCGACGAAGTGGAGCCGTGCTCGTGAGCGGCGCGGAGGTGACCGGGCGGACGCTGGTGGCGGGCGTGGGCAACATCTTCCTGAGCGACGACGCGTTCGGCTGTGAGGTGATCCGGCTGCTGGCCGGGCGGCCGGTGCCGGCCGGGGTGCAGGTCAGGGACTTCGGCATCCGCGGGGTGCACCTGGCCTACGACCTGCTCGACGGGTGCGACCTGTTCGTCCTGGTCGACGCGGCGGCGCGGGGCGAGGCGCCGGGCACGGTCAGCGTCATCGAGGTCGAGGTACCGGAACCCGATCCATCGGCCGGGCCGGTCATGGACGCGCACGACCTGACCCCGGACGCCATCTTCACCCTGCTCGGCTCGCTCGGCGGCCGTCCCGGCCGCAGCCTGCTGGTGGCCTGCGAGCCCGCCGACGTCAGCGCCGGGATGGGCCTGTCCGAGCCGGTCCGGCAAGCTCTGCCGCACGCGGTGCGGACTGTGGAAGAGATCCTCCGGAAGGAGGTGTAAAGGCATGCTGAGCAGGCTGGTGGCGGCGGCCGTGGTGGTAGCGGTCGTGGCAGTGGTGGTCGACTCGATACCGGACATCAAGCGGTACCTCGAGATTCGCGACATGTTAGTCCCGGGCGGATGAGTCCGCGGGCACGAGGAACGGGAGCGTCATGCACGAGTACGGCTTGGCCGAGGGCGTGCTGGACACGGTGCGCCAGCGCGCCGGCGGTCGCAAGGTGACGGGCCTCCGGGTCCGGTTCGGCGTCCGGCACGCGGTCGTCGAGGAGTCCCTGGCCCAGGCCTTCGGCTTCGTCGCCGAGGGAACGGAAGCAGCCGGCGCCGAGGTCAAGCTGATCACGGTGCCGGCCACGCTCAGCTGCCAGGACTGCGGCCAGACGGCGGAGACCGCCGACGTGCTGGCCGTCTGCCCGCACTGCGCCGGGGAGAACGTCGATATCACCGGCGGCGACGAGATGACCCTCGAATCGATCACCTACGAGCCGGTGCCTGCGCCCGCCTCCGAGCGGGGCTAGCCATGTGCCTGGGGATCCCGGCCCAGCTGGTGGCGGGCGAGACCGGCCACCAGGACCTGGTCATGGCCACGGTCGGCGGCGTGCCGCGGCCGGTGAACATCGGCCTGCTGGAGGAACGGCCGGAACCGGGCGACTGGATCCTGGTGCACATGGGCTTCGCGCTCAACACCATGACCGAGGCCGAAGCCGCGGACGCGCTGGCGGCCCTGGGGGCCGAGCGCGCCGCCGAGGACCGCGAGGTGGCCGCCATGCAGGCGGCCATGGACGCCGCGGCGCAGGCGGAGGAGGAAGCCATCGCCGCGCGGTGGATGTCGTGACCGGGCCAGCGCCGACGGGGCCGGGACCGGGCGGCCCCGGCCAGAGCGGGCCCCGGATGTTCGTCCGGTACGCCTACCCGCCGAACGCCCTCGGATACTGCGGACCGGACGGCTTCGCCGATTACGCCGCGGCCGGCGTGGTCGACCAGGGACTGGTCAAGCAGGCCCAGGCGTTCTCGGGCGCCTGGCCGTACCTGGAGCTGATCGCGGCCGGCAGCGGCATCCCCGACCCGCTCGACCACCGGGTGGTGGAGGCCTACTGGGTCGGCAACGACCTGCTGGACCGGGTCCTGACCGGCCAGCTCGGCGACTCGATGGCCGAGCGGTTCCGCAAGCAGGTGGGGAACAAGTTCCAGTTCCTGGCGGAGGGCGTGCTGGCGGGCGGCGTGCCGCATCACAGCTTCCACGTGTTCGGCGTGTATCCGTGGGTGGGCCTGCTCAGCAACGACCGGATGACCAAGCACGCGCTGAACGTGCTGGACCGGTGCCGGGTCCGGTGGGGCAAGGTGACCGCCGTCCACGGCGACCAGGCCACGGTGGAATCCCGGCCGCTGCTCTGGGACGGGCGGCTGCTGACGCTGGGCGAGCCCGCCGCCGAGACGGCCCGGCTGGCGCTGGACGGCACGGTGCTAGCCAGTACGGCGCTTACTTATGACATCGCCCCCGGCGACTGGGTGGCGCTGCACTGGGACTGGATCTGCGACAAGCTCACCGACCGCCAGCTCCGCGCGCTGCGCGGCTACAGCCAGCGCCACCTGGACATGGTCAACCACCGCGTCGAGCACCCGGGAACCGTCGCCGCCCTCGGCTGAGGCGCGCCGTCAATCCGGGGAGGAATCCTCAGTGTTCGGACTGATATCGCTCGGGTGGGTGCTCAGCCTCGACAACTTCCGCAGCTCCCTCGTGCTCGGCGGGCTCAGGCCAACCTTCCGCCAGTCGGTCAAGACATCCGTCATCTTCGGCGTATGGGACGGCGTCGCACCGGTGGTCGGCATCCTCATCGGGCACTTCCTGAGCGACAAGCTCGACAACGCCGCCGACACGGCCGCAATGATCGGGCTCGGCGTCTACGGGCTGTTTCTCATCATCCGGGCGATGATCACACCACAGCGCGCGGACCCGGACCTGAGATGGGCCAGGTTCGGCTTGCCGATCCCGCTGAGCGTGGACAATGTCGCGGCCGGCACAGCGCTTGGCCTGGCCGGCTACTCCCCCTGGCTCGCGCCCGTCCTGTTCGGAGTCATGACCTTCGTGATGTCGGTCGCCGGGCACCAGATCGGCCGCACGGCGGCTCACCTCTTCAGCTTCATCCCCAAGCTCAACCTCGACCTGGTGACCGGGATCTGCTTCGTCCTCATAGCGGTCTTGATGGCGCTCGGCGTTACCCTGCCGCTCTCGGGCGACTGATGCCGCTCCCATGCCGACGCTGTGATCTCCTACGATCTAGCTGTGTCACGGACCCGGCGGCTAGGGATCGTCGGGACGCTCAATCTGGGCCTCGTCTCGGCGTTGATGGTCGTCGGGCTGGCTGCGCATTCGCTGGCCGTCTTCGCGGCGGGTGCGGACTACCTGGCCGACGCCGGCGCCATCGGTATCTCGCTGCTGGCGATCCGGCTGGCCGCTCGTCCGCCCAGCCCGTCCCGTCCGCGCGGCAACCCGAACGCCACGAAAATCGCCGCGCTGGTCAATGCCGGATGGCTGCTGATACTGAACGCCGGGGTCGCCGTGGCTGCGATTCAGCAGCTGGCGGCGGGCACCCATCGTGTCGAGGGCCTTCCGGTCCTGATCGTCAGCGCCATCGCCGCCGTGGTCATGCTGGCCGGGACGCTGATCCTCGGCGGCGCCGCCGACGACGATCACGGCGGGGAAGACCTCAATGTCAAGGCGGTGCTGCTCGACACCGCCGCGGATGCTACCGCCGCCGCGGGGGTCGCGGTCAGCGGCGCGATCATCCTCGGCGCTGGCGGCTGGTACTGGCTCGACCCGGCCACCGCGCTGGTCATCGCGGTCGTCGTCGGCTACCACGCGCTGAAGCTCATCCGCAAGATCGCGATGGCCCTCAGGTCCCCGTGACGGCTGCTTTGCCGCGTGGCGGCCGTCTGTCGCATGGTCAGAGAAATGTTATTTCCGGCTGCCGCCAGGGCACCTGGCCGACGTGTTCACGTAATCGACCACCTGCGGCGATGCATGCGCTACCGCGTATCACGAGACTATATCGAGCCTTACGATAATTCCCTGACCTGCGGCGTAATGACCTTGAAAGAGCTTTCAGAGGTTCGGGATATCTTGCCGCTAAACCTTAAGAAAGCCTTACACGGACCTTATCTTCAGCATTCGCTGATCTTGCCGGAAGCGCAGGTCCTACGGTGATGCATCGGGAGCGTCACAGGGGTCTTCCACATGGAGGTGGATTGAATGCTCAGCGAGCACCGGTCCGCACCGCGCCGCCGCAGAAGCCGGGCGTCGCGGATCGCGGTACCTCTCGCCATACCGGTCGCGCTCGCCGCGACTTTCGGGGTCGTCATCGCGATCTCGGGTGGCCACGCTACGACGGTTGCGGAATCGGCGCTGGGCACGTGCGCCTCGGCGTCGGCCAGCGCCCCCGCTAGCGCCGCGGCCCCGGCCGCCGCCAGCGCGAGCGCCCCGGCTCCGGCCACGGCTGCCGCGGCCAGCGCGAGCGCCCCGGCTCCGGCCGCGAGCGCCAGCGCCAGCGCGGCACCTTGCCCATCGGCATCGGCGTCGGCCTCTGCTCCGGCGACCACGACCCTCGCCCTGGGCATCCCGCCCATCAACCCGCCGGGCCGGGCCGGCGCGGCCGGATCGAACGCGGTGGACGCGTCCGGGGCCGCGTTCAGCTTCACCCAGACGACCGCCGAGGCGGCCAACTCGACCAACTGCACGGTGTCCGTGCCCGCCAACCCGCTCAGCGCGGCCGGCCTGGCCACGCCGTGGGAGCTCGGCGACGGCTGCACCTGGGCCAACGGCGGCAGCGAGGGCGTGTTCATCGACGCCACCATCCTGTCGCCGGACGGCCAGCTCCAGGTCTACAACCCGCTGGTGATCGACCAGGGCACCAAGCCGGCCGTGGCCCCCACGCCGCCCACCATCGCCCCGGGCTCGCAGGTCATCCTGAGCGCCGGCTTCAACGGCAACGGGCTGGCCCTGGTCGGCCCGGGCATCAGGCAGGGCAACTGCATCGACGCGCTCGGGAACTCGGTGATCAACCAGACCCCGCAGTGCAACGCGGCCAACTTCTACCGGATGGCCAACGCCGAGATCGCCCGCGGCATCCTGAAGGTCCCGGCCACCGGCACCGGCCAGGACGGGCAGGCCTGCCAGACCACGCGTGACTTCGCGCTGATCGACCAGGACCAGAGCGACAACGCGGTGGCGAGCTATCTGTTCGACCCGGCCACCGGCCAGACCGCGCAGGCCACCGCGGCCAACACCGCGGCCATGACCAACGCCACGTTCGAGAAAAACGGCAGCGACAACGGCCTGCTGGACGGCTTCGTGGACGTGGCGCTCGGCTGCACCCCGTTCACCGCCCCCAACGCCACCAACCCGAACGGGTCGAGCTCCTCGCAGGCGCTTAACGAGCTGTCCGCCCGGGTGAACCAGAAGGGCACGATCGCGCTGGTCCCGGTCAACAACCCGCAGACGCTGGTCGGCGGCCAGTTCAGCGTGAGCAAGACCAACCTGTACCGGATCGAGACCGATCAGCCGGCGCTTGGGTTCGGCGCCAACCTCGACCGGAACGCGGCTCAGTACTGCCAGAACATGGTGAACATCCAGACGCCCAGGCTCAAGCTGGACGCGGCCATGGAAACCGGCACCGCCTCCCCCGTCCCGGACGTGGGCAACAACCTGGCGACCTTCCTGGCCGCCCGGCTGGCCGGCTCGTTCGACAACCTGAACTGCAAGAACTATGGCCTGACCAACCCGGTCACCCTGACGACCGACGCCAACGGGGTCGCCACCGCGGCGACCTTCAACACCACGCCGCAGAAGGCCCAGGTCAACGCCGCTCGCGGCGGCGGCCGTCACCACCGGCCCAACTACCGGCACCGGTTCATGCCCGGCCGGTTCGGCCACATGTAACCGCACCGCCGACGGCGGGCCAGTCCTGACTGGCAACTCCTGACGGACAGCCCGCTCATCCACCTCAGGCCAGGAGGCCCCGGGATCCCGGGGCCTCCTGGTCCTTTGCTGGCGATATCGTCAGGCCGGGGTGACCACGAACTGGCGCAGGTACAGGTCGCGGAAGGTCACCGGGCCGCGCGGGCCGGGGACCGCGTCGATGTTGATGCCGGTCTCGGGGACCGAGAACAGCTTGAAGCCGTCCAGCAGCCGGGTGGCGGAGTTCCAGAACGCCCCGGTGCCCGCGTAGCGATGAAGGAATTCTTCCGCCGCCGCCCGGTCGGCGGTGACGATCGAGGCGGCCAGGCCGGAGGTCTCGTCGTTGGCCAGCGTGGCCGCGGCGCGCGGGCCGCCGGCCGGGGCGACGGTGACGGTCGCCTCGTGGCCGGAGTCCAGCGCCCACTCGTGCCCGAGCGGGTGCGCGTGCGGCGGCAGCGACGCCTCGATCCCCAGCCGGCCGAGCAGGGCGCTGACCCGCGGCATGAAGCCGTCCCAGACGCTCGGGTGCACCAGCAGCAGGTTGAGCCGGTTGCAGACGCCGAGCCGGTCCAGGCTGGCCTCGATGAGCTGCCCGGCCAGGTCCAGGTCGGCGGCGGCGTCGACGTACAGGACCGCGCCGCCGTCGGCGTGCGCCATCGTGCGCACCCCGTGCCGGGCCGCCTCGGCGGCCAGCGACCGGGTGCTGTCGCCGCTGCCGCGCAGGATCACCAGCGGGATCAGGCCGGGCTGGCTGACCAGCGCCCGGGCCGATTCCTGGCCGGGCACCCGGACCAGCTGGATCATGGCCGGGTCGAGCCCGGACGCGGCCAGCGCGGGCGCGATCACCTCGTCCGCCAGCGTGACCGCCGAACGGATGGCCGCCGAGCCGGTTCGCAGCACGCCCGCGTTGCGCGACTTGACGAACTGGGAAGCGACGTCGACCACCACGTTGGGGCGGGCCTCGAAGTTGGCCCCGATCACGCCCACCGGGCGCCGCCGCTCGGTGAGAGTCAGGTGGCCGGGGAGGTCGCGGATCACCCGTTCGGCCGGTTCGTAGGGGACCTCAGCGAGCGCCCGGAGCTGAGCCGCGATGGCCTCGAGCCTGGCCTCGTCCAGCCGGAGCCGGTCCAGCAGGCCGTCGCCGAGGCCGGCCGCGCGGCCGGCGGTCATGTCTTCGGAGTTGGCCGCGAGCACCGGGGCGGCCTGGCGGCCGAGGGCGTCGGCGATCGCCCGCAGCGCCGCGTCCAGCCGCTCGGCCGGGACGCTGGCCAGGTCGGCGACCGTGCCGCGGGCGGCCCGGCCGGCCTCCTCCACGGCCTTGGCGGCGTCGTCAGTAGTCATCGGCCATCCTTCGTGGGTGCGGTGCCGGTGTCGGTCACGGCCGCGTCGGTCGCGGCTGTCGGCTCCAGGCTACGCAGCGGAGGACTCTCGAGGCCGCAGTTGAATCCCTGCGGGGTCGATTCCGCGCACTTGGCCTTGGACGGGTTGCGGATGGTCAGCGCGGCCAGCACGCCGCCGACGGCGCAGAACGCCGCCGCGATCCACGCGGCCTTCATGAAGCCGTGGCCGAGCTGGACCGGGTGCAGGTAGCTGTCGCCGGTGATGCCGGCCAGCGCGGGCAGCACCGCCACCGCGATCAGCCCGGCGGCCCGGGCCACGTCGTTGTTGACCGCGGAGGCCACGCCCGCGTGGTCGGCCGGCGCCGCGGACAGCGCGGTCGCGGTCAGCGGCGCCACCATGATCGCCACCCCGAACCCGAACACCACCGCCGCGGGCAGCACCGCGGTCAGGTAGTCGCCGGAATCGCCGATCCGGGTGAACAGGGCCAGCGACGCCGCGACCACCAGCGGCCCCACCGTCATCTGCAGCCGGGGACCGATCCGGGCCGCCAGCGCGCCGGACCGGGAGGACAGCAAGAGCATGATGAACGTCACCGGCAGCAGCGCGCTGCCCGCCCAGACCGGTTCGTACCCGTGCGCCACCTGGAGCACGGTCGGTACCAGGAACAGCAGCCCGCCCAGCGCCGCGTAGACCACGAAGGTGACCGCGTTGGCCGCGGAGAACTGCCGGGACGCGAAGATCCCGAGCGGCAGCATCGGCTCCCGCTCCCGCGCCTCCACCAGGACGAACAGGCCCAGCAGGATCACCCCGACGGCCAGCGGCACCAGCACGTCCAGCGACCCCCAGCCGGCGGCCGACGCCGCGATCAGGCCGTAGGTGATCCCGGCGAGCGCACCGCTGATGGCCAGGGCGCCCCTGATGTCGAGCTTCGGCACCTTGCCGGGCGACTTCGTCTCGGGCACGTGCCGGGCCGAGATGGCGATCACCACCGCGGCCAGCGGCAGGTTGATGAAGAACACCAGCCGCCAGGAGACCGCGCTGATCAGCCAGCCGCCGACGAACGGGCCGATGGCGGTGGCCACGCCGCCCAGGCCGGACCAGGCGCCGATCGCCGCCATCCGGTCCTCCGGCGCGAACGACGCCTGCAAGATGGCCAGGCTGCCCGGGGTGAGCAGCGCGCCGCCGACGCCCTGCAGGGCGCGCGCCGCGATCAGCACCCCGGCGTTCGGCGCCAGCCCGCACAGCAGCGAGGCGACCGCGAACCACACCGTCCCGTAGACGAACATCTTGCGCCGCCCGTAGCTGTCCCCCAGCGTGCCGCCGAGCAGCAGCAGGCCGGCCAGGGTCAGGGTGTACGCGTCCACCACCCACTGCAGGCTGGACACGCCGGAGTGGAATTCCCGGCCGATGGCGGGCAGCGCGATGCCCACCACGGTCGCGTCGAGGGCGGCCATCCCCGATCCGAGCACGGTGGCGGCCACGACCCACCGGCCTCGGGCGGTCGACAGCCGCAGGCCCGGGCTGGTTGGTACCGCTGCGGTTTCGCTCACAGAACTAAATTAGACCGAACGGGCTCGGTATCCCGGCCGGCACCACTGCGAGCCTTGCGGGCCGAGCCGGGCCGGGTGGCCAGGATCGACCCGCCGAGGATCAGCACGAACGCGATGCCGATGACCGGGGTGAGGTGCTCGTTCAGGACGATGACGCCGAGCGCCACCGCGATCGCGGGGTTGACGTAGGTGATGACGGTGGCCCGGGCCGGGCCGACCTCGGCGATGAGCCGGAAGAAGACTCCGAACGCGGCCGCGGTGCAGATCACGCCCAGCCCGGCCAGGGACAGCAGGACGTTGACCGACGGCACCGCAGGCGGCCAGGTCAGCGCGGCGAACGGCGCGTAGATGAGCGCGGAGGCGCCCAGGCAGACCGTATTGACCGCGACCGGCGGCACGTCGGCTAGCTTGCGGTTCGCGATCCACGGACCCAGGGCGTAGCCAACCGCGGTCAGCAGCACCTCAAGCACCGGCAGGATGTCCCCGTGGCCCGCGTCCGGCCCGGCCAGCACGGCCACCCCGGCCAGGCCCACGGCCAGGCCGGCCCAGCGGATCAGGGTGAGCTGGTCGCCGTCGCGGGTCAGCCAGGCCAGCAACGCGGCGAAGATGGGCACCGCCGCGACCATCAGGCCGGTGGTCGAGCTGGGCAGGCGCTTCTCCGCGCTGGACAGCAGCGCCCACGGCCCGACGATCTCGACCAGGGTGAAGGTGGCCAGCCAGAAGGCGTGCCCCTTGAGCGCGGGCAGGGCGCCGCCGCGCAGGGCCACCGGGAGGAACAGCAGCGCGCCGAGCGCGGTCCGGGTGAAGACCAGCACCGGCACCGACACGCCCCCGTCCGCCACCTTGATGAGCAGGTAGGGGATGCCCCAGATCACGCCCATCGCGCCGAACAGCAGCCAGCCGCGCTTACTCAACCCCGCCTCCCTGGATCCGGATTACCGCCGGATCCAGGGTAGACCGGATCGTTCGGAACTAAATGTTCAGGCAGACGCCCAGCGGGCCGACGTCCATGCAGACGCCCTTCGAGGTGGCCGAGGACGAACCCGGGCTGGACGCGGCCGGGGTCGTCGCCGGGACGGAGCCGGCCGGCGACGGCGCCGCGGCGGAGGTGGCGGGTGCGGTCTGCGGGGACGTCACCGCGGCCTGGTTCGCGCTCCCGCTGAGCGTCGTCCCGCCGCTGCGGCCGCTGCTCTTGCTGCCGCTGTTCGTGCCGTTGCTGCCCGGTCCGGCCCGGCCCGGCCCGGTACCGCCTGATCCGCCGCTCCCGCCCCCGTCACCCGCGGCCAGGATGGGCGAGATGGTCACCGGGGCGCCGCTCGGCCGGGTCAGCTGCCCGGTGCCGGCCGCCCGGCTCACGCGGCCCGGATCAGCCAGCCCGTGGCGGTTCCCGGATCCGCCGCGGCCGTCCTGGCCCGACGCCTGGCCCTGCGGACCTCCGCCGAGCGCGATCGCGCTGGCCGAGGCGCCCGGCGGCGCCGCCGTGTCGCCGGCGGGGTTCGGGTGCACGATGTGGATCGAGACGGTGGAGAAGAGCAGGAACGCGATCGCCCCGCCGGACAGCACCATGATGGGCACGGTGCTACCCGCCGGGTGCAGCCGCAGGACGGCGCCCGCCCGGCCGATGCCGGTCCTGATCCGGTCCGTCAGCAGCGCGAACGCCAGCTGCCCGGCGGGCAGCCGCGGGCAGTGCCCCATCCGGGCCGTCAGCCGCAGCCTGCGCAGGGCCGACCGGCGCTCCGCGGCGGTCAGGCCAGATAGCAGGTAAACGGTGGTCCGGCGGCCATGCTGTTCGGCCGCAGCGTGTAATCCCGGCGAAAGCTCGTTCGAACCGCGGTACCTGACCCTAATCATGGCGCGGCCTACTGACGCGTGTCATCTGTGCACTACCTTTTAATGGAGCGGAAACGGCCAGTGCACGCCCCCCCACAGAGGCGTTCGCAATCCGTACTATAGCCCAGGGGAAAACCTCGTTCACGCTAAACCGATCACTGAAATCCCCTCGGTAACCGTTTCGCCCCGGAAGTTAGGCTGCCAGCGTGTCCGACCCCGCTACTCAGGAGAGCGCGCTCCCCCCCGAGCCAAAGGGGCGCGCCGACGTCTGGACTGAGGAGCGAGGAGCCTGCGACGAGCGACGAGGGAAGACGTCGGCTGCGAGCGCCCCGGCGGCGAGAGGGAAAATACTGCCGCTGCTGATCTCCGTGGCCGGGGGGCTGGCGCTGTTTGCGGCGTTTCCGCCGGTGGATGCGTGGCCGCTGGCTTTCGCCGGCCCCGGGCTGCTGGTGGTGGCGCTGACCGGGCGGAGCCTGCGGGCGTCGTTCGGCTGCGGGCTGGCGTTCGGCCTGGCCCTGTTCGTGCCCCTGATTTCCTGGCTGGTCAACGAGGCCTGGTACGCGTGGGTCATCCTGGCCGGGGTGCTGGCGCTCATCTTCGCGGTGCTCGCCGTCGGGCAGCGGCTGCTGCTGAACCTGCCGTACTGGCCGGCCGCGGTGGCCGGCTGGTGGGTCCTGACCGAGGGGATCAGGGACCGGTGGCCGTACGCCTTCCCCTGGGGCCGGCTGGCGATGAGCCAGTCCGTGGCCCCGGACGTCCGCTGGGTCGCGGTCGGCGGCGCGCCGCTGCTCAGCTTCCTGGTCGCCCTCGTCGGCGTGATGCTGGCTAGAGCGGTACTCGCCGGGCTGGCGGGCCGACGGGGCTGGCATTCGCTGCGGGTGCCCTTGCTAGCTGCCGTGGTGACGGCGGGGCTGGTGCTGGCGGGCGGGCTGCTGCCGGTCGATCCGGTGGGGGGTGCGCCGACGGCTCAGGTGGCCGCGATCCAGGGGAACGTGCCGCGGGCCAGGAACCTGTCGCAGCAGCTGAGCGCCACTCAGGTCACGCAGAACCACGTCGAGGCCACGCTGAAGCTGGCCGCGCAGGTCAGGGCGGGCCAGCGGCCAGCGCCGGACCTGGTGATCTGGCCGGAGAACTCGACCGACCTGGACCCGTTCCAGAACCCTTCGATCTACGCCGGGCTGTCCGCGGCGGTGAACGCGATCGGGCGCCCGGTCCTGATCGGGGAGGTGCTGAACGGCCCGCGGCGCAACGTCGGCCAGCTCTGGCTGCCCGGCCGCGGGCCGACCACCTCGTACGTCAAGCGCCAGCTGGTGCCGTTCGGCGAGTACATCCCGTTCCGCGGCTTCATCTCCAGCTTCAGCGACCTGCCGGCGCTGCAGCCGATCGACTTCACCCCCGGGCGCCGGGCGGTCGTGTTCGCTACCGGGAAGATCAGGCTCGGCGACGTGATCTGCTACGAGGTCGCCTTCGACCAGCTGGTGCGGTCGGAGGTCACCGCGGGCGCGAACCTGCTCGCGGTGCAGTCCAACGACGCCGACTTCGAGATCGACGGCCAGCTGGGCGAGACCGAGCAGCAGACCGCGATGGCCCGGATCCGGGCGGTGGAAAGCGACCGCGCCGTGGTGTACGCCTCGACCACCGGCGAGAGCACGATCATCGCGCCGGACGGCCGGCTGATCGCGCACAGCGGCGTCTGGCAGCAGGCCATCCTGGACGCCCGGGTGCCGCTGGTGAGCTACCGCACGCTGGCGAGCCGGGCCGGGGCCGGGCCGGAGTACCTGATCACCGCGCTCACCGTGCTCGCGTTCGGCTGGGCGGTGCTGCGCCGCCTGCGCCGCCGGAACCGGCCGGAAGCAGGGCCGGAAGCGGGGCCGGAACCCGGGGCGGAACAAAATGCCGTGGCGGAACCGATATAAACCGCTGGGGCTCCCCGTGCGTCTGTATAGACGAGGGGCCTGATTATGGGGCGTCCGTTCGCAGTACGCACGTAAGCTGCGTCCGAGGGCGCAAGACGGGGCAAAGAGGAGGGTGGCCGTGCGAGCCACAGACCGCAGGCCGGCCAGGAGATTCGCCGCAGCGGCGGCCATAGCGGCCATCGGGCTGCTGGCCTCGGCGTGCAGCAGCGGCGCCAAGGCCCCCACCGTCTCCCCCAGCCAGTCGCGGGCGCAGGCCTCCGCGTCGGCCAGCGCGCACGCGGCGGCGCTGGCGAAGGACCTGACGATCACGCCCGCGGACGGCACCCGCAACGTCGATCCCGCGGCGGGCATCACCGTGAGCGCGGTCAAGGGCAAGGTGACGAACGTCACCGTGACTCCCGCGGGGAGCACCGCCGGCGGCGCCGTAGCCGGCCAGCTCGGCGACGGCGGCACGAGTTGGCGCAGCGACGGGAACCTGTCCGTGTCGCAGTCCTACACGGTGACCGCCACCGGCACCGCGCCCAGCGGCGAGAAGATCACCAAGACGAGCAGGTTCAAGACGCTGACCCCGGCGGCGACGTTCACGACCCATATCTTCGAGGGCTACAAGCAGAGCTACGGCGTCGGCATGCCGATCATCTTGAACTTCAGCCACCCGATCACGGACAAGGCGGCGGTCGAGCGGTCGCTCGAGCTGACCACCTCCAACCCGGTGGTCGGGGCCTGGTACTGGGACGGCGACGAGCAGCTGTACTTCCGGCCCCGCGACTACTGGCCGGCCAACACCACGGTCAGCTTCACCGGCCACTTCAACGGGGTGCAGGGCGCCAAGGGCGTGTACGGCACCCACGACCTGACCCAGACCTTCCTGATCGGCCGGTCGCTGATCGCGGTGGCCAGCACGACCACGCACCGGACGCAGATCTACCTCAACGGCAAGCTCACCTACAACTGGCCGGCCAGCCTGGGCCGGCCGAGCCTGCCGACGCCGGACGGGACATACCTGAGCGTCGAGAAGGGCAACCCGGTGCGGATGGTCGGCGGCGGCCCGGCGGGCAGCTCCGGGCACTACGACGAGCTGGTCAACTACGCGGTCCGGTTCACGTACAGCGGCAGCTACTACCACTCGGCCCCCTGGTCGGTCGGGGACCAGGGCATCACCAACGTCAGTCACGGGTGCGTGAACCTGCCGCCCGCCGACGCGAAGATCTACTACGACATGTCCATCCCCGGCGACCCGATCACCGTCACCGCCAGCACGGCCGCGGGCAAGTGGGACGACGGCTTCACCGAGTGGTTCTTCCCCTTCTCGAAGTTCCTGAAGGGGAGCGCGACCGGTATGGCGGTGCAGGCCGGCCCGCAGGGCAGCACGTTCGTGTCACCGGACTCGCTGCCCGCCGACACCGCCACCGCGCCGCTCGAGACCTCCGCGCCCGGCAACTACTACGCCGGCTCGCCGAACATCCACTAGGGCCGGTACCGGCTAAGACCGGTGCTGGCTAAGATCCGTGCTGGCTAAGATCCGGTGGTGGCCTGCTGCGGGGTGGTGTCGAAGCGGGCCGAGGTGGCCGCCCCGGCCTGGTCGCGGACGACGGTGACCGGGTCGGTGAGGCCGAACCGACGGCAGCCGAGGCCGCTGAAGGACGCGCTCAGCCGGCTGGCCAGGAAGGTGAACAGGTTCGTGCCCGCGGCCGGCACCGGGGTGGCGGCGGTGGCGAGCACGCCGGAGTTGGCCGCCAGGAACGGGGCCTGCAGGTTGACCAGGTTCTGGCAGTAGGCGGCCAGGCCCGGCTGGCCGGCCCGCGGCAGCACGGCGGCGAGCTTCGGCTCGTTGGCGGCCGCCAGCAGCTCGTCGAGTGCCCGCGAGGTCGCCCGCATGTTCTTGTCCCCCAGGCCAGGCGCCGTGAACGGCTGGCAGCCGAGCGCCGGGTCGATGAAATCGTCGACCAGCGAGCCGGCCTGGTCTGGGCCGGCCACCTCGAAGTTCCGTACGTTCGGGCAGGCCCGGCCGGTCCCGAGCCGGCCGCCGGTCGGCACCAGGCTGGCCGAGGTGCCCGCGGACGGCACGGGCAGGTGGCCCTGGCGCATCAGGGCCAGCGCCGCGGCGAAGAACGCGGTGCCGTTACAGGATGAGACCCAGCCGGCAACAACTGCGCTAGAAACAGCGGGGCCGGGGCTGCTGATGCAGTGCCCCTGGGTCAGTGCGCCGGGCGTCGCCCCCGCCGGGACCAGCTTCGGGCCGTTGGAACTGAAGTCGATGGTGACGATCGCGTGCGGTGGCAGCCGGGGCACGGCCGGCGGGACGGCGGGCCTGTTCCCCGCGGTGATGACCGGGGGGTGGTAGACCGACAGCGCCCCGGTGGCCGGGTCCAGGATGGTGGCCTGGACGACTCCCCCGGGACTGGCCGCGCTGCTCGCGGTGCACCCCTTGAGCTGGTACGGAGTCGACAGGCCGCGTGCGCTGAGCGGGCGGGCCGGGACCACGATGCGGCAGGTGGCGCTGCCCGACGACACCGTGCCCGACGACACCGTGCCGGGTGACGCGGGCGGCGGGGCGGGGATGGCGGCGGCCGGTGGCGGCTTAGGCGAGGATCCCAGGGACGACTGGCTGATGTGCGTGCCGTTGCCGCCGGACAGGGCGAGGATGATGCCCAGGGTCAGGCCCAGCGCCATGGGTACCCCGAGCGGAGCCGCGACCCGCGCCGCCCGGCGGTTACGCGGACGGCGCCTCGCGGAGTGCCCGCTGAGCAATTGCCATCCACCTCCGCTGGTGTTCCGCTCCCCCGGTGATTCACCGTAGACGGGGACCGCGGCCCGCATCGGCGAATCGGGAGAATTCGCGGCAGGTAAGGCTTTCTTAAGTTTTCCGCGCTCCGTGATTGTCCCGTGATAGGCGAGCGATGGCGGAGGCGGCCCCGGTTTCCCGGGGCCGCCCGAGCCATGGAGCTGATTGAA